>CAYVLB010000001.1:0-4242 GCA_964452325.1 uncultured Sphingobacteriales bacterium
AGGCATCATCACCTACACGAACCGCATCAAACCATGCAAATTCCACCGGCAACGGACCGCCCGTAATCGAACCCGGCGTGTTGATCCACAACTCGCTCAAATCCTCCACCTTCACACTCAATTCATATCCATTGGCAACTGGACGAATGGAATAACCGTTAACAGGCATGCCACTGCGCCTATAATACCACCGGTTCGTTAGGCTATCGGTATTGTTAAACCAGTCGCAATCCTCATTAGCTCCATGATAGCGGGTAATGCCCAGACGATTCACGCCTTGTGCCAACGGACCTGTCCCACCTCCTGCCAGGCTACGTAGGGCTTGATATTCAGCATCGGTAAAGTACAAATACACCCGCACAGGAGAAGTAGGAGCCGTCGTGGGGATAACGTAGAAATTACGCCCCAATACGTGGGATTGCGGAGCCGCCGCATACCATGGCCCCGACTTAACACAAATACCCACCTGCGTATTGCCCAAAGTGTTGCCCATCGGATCAATAGCAAATCCATAATCACCACTAACCATCACCGATGTAACACCCGTCGAAGGAGGCGTAATATTCGCCGTATGGGTGGCAGGTACAGATGCCGGATCCCATACCCTTGTCGCCGAATCTAAAATGCTCCACATATCAAAAGCCATACCCTCCCGAGTAACACTTCCATCACTCTGGAATCGAACTCGGATTCGAACATTCGAAAGGTTGGTCATGGAACTGATCGGAATCGGATGGACAGCCAAAATCCACTGATATTGATCGGCAGTTTGATCATCCCACACATTGGTCGGATCATTATACCAGTTAGTTCCCGTCGTACTTGTCCCCAACACCGTCCATGTATTGCCATCATCCTCCGAATACTCCACCCATGCTTGATCCCAGAAATTCTCAATCATGTGCGCCTTCAACATGCTTAATACAGGAGTTGAAGTAAATCCGGTCAAATCATAGCAAGGCCCCTCTACCCAGGAATCTTCATTATTCGAATAATTGCCGGTCGCATTTGTAACCATCGCCTTCAAACCATTCCCAGCCATATCAATGTTGGATGTTGAAGGCGTCCCCCGCTCCCACGAATTCGCGGTACCAGACACCGTCCCAGAAAACCAATCATCATCCGCTAGATAAGTTTCAAAATCCTCACGGTAAGGATAAGTAGTAATGGTGCGCTTATTCACCACCGGCAGAATGAACGTGTTGTTGGATGGATCAACATCGCCACTGACCCAAGCCGTAGCATAAATGGGATGAATACCATCAGCCGACAAATCAACACACGTAACCGAATAGTGCATCGTATCACCTGTCCCTAGGCTTACATTCGGAATACTTCCCGAACAACCAGGAATCCCGTTGTCCGTAACACTGTACGAAATGGTAGCATTGACTAAGGGCAATCCGAAGTTCTCAATGACAAAAGTGATGGTATCGTTGGTCCCATAATTACATGCCGACAACGCAGGAGATATGATATCCGAAACTCCCACGTCATTCTGAAGTTCATAAATCCGTACACTATCAATCGAAATCCCATCGCTGGGAACAGGGAAATTATCATACTGCGCAAGTCGAAGCTGGAAGGTCGAACTGAAATTCTGACCCGCCGCCCGCAACGCCTGTGAAATATTATAGCTAAATTCATTCCACGTAAAAGTAGGCGCCCAACTGCTCACCAAGTTAACCCATGGATCGGTATTACTACCGCGAACAGAAATGCTATCTCCTGGATGCGTCTCATCCCCATGATCGCGAGCAAATAGAGAAAGAACAATCTCATTGCTTCCGGTATCATATGCACTCATATCCAATTCTAAAGTCACCCAGTTGTTTGAAAAACCGATTGGATTCGCATCCAGCGTAAGGGCACGGCCCCCCGATGTCGGCGCATAGTTCACATAGGCGGTCTGCAAACGCCCATTCGCGGTATTCGTGTAGGTCCAGCTTGCCGATGGATTACCACTCATCAGTACCGTTCCACTCGTTTGGGTTACCAAGGAATCCAAGCATTCAAAGTTGTCAATGAATATGTCGGTCGGACCAAGCGTAGGCGGGGTTTTATGTTCGATCGTCACCAACTCCGTATCATTCATCAGATCTACATCACTACTCCATGACGTCCAAGCTTGCACCGTATGCGCTCCTGCCGAACTGAAGTCCCCCGTACATACTGTTTGGAATGTCGTATCAGTATTGACATTCAGCCCGCCACTTCCTATGGTCAAATTCCCATTACAGGGTGTTCCCCCATCGACCACCACCGTATAAGGAATGACAGTACCCGAAGATATTGGGCTCCCATAATTGTAAATCGTTATCCAAATCGGCTCCGATGCACCTAACCCACACATTGATACAGGACTATCAATCGCACTCACACCCACATCTGGCTGGCTCTCACGAATTAGCACACTGTCAAAAGCTACTCCATCAGAAACTATGGACCCATCCGAACCAAAATGAATACGGAATTGAACACCCGAAGCTCCGACCAGCCCTGGGAAAAAGCGCTTCGCACGAACCCAACCTCCGCTACTATTCGATCCCGTACCCGTCCAGCCATGCTGATTACCTGTCCAACCTAACCCCGAAATAGTATTATCATTATACCAATTCAAGGGATCGCCCATTTGGCCTACTCGGCCCCACGAGCCCCCAGCCCGCATCGTATCCAATGCGGCACCATCATAACTGAATTCGCTATGCCACCAAATGGAAATGGCGAACTCTACTGGATTAATCCCCGATGCAATGTCAAAACATGGGCTTAGCACATATCCCTGTTCATTATCCGAATAGGATCCCGTCAGATTCGTAACCCATGCCTGCGTACCATGAGCTGCTGAATTGATGATCGACCCTGCCGGCACACCCAATTCCCAGGAAGTATTACCATTATTACTTCCCACAAGCCAGAAATCGGGCCCCGACTCGAAGCTTTGCACATAGTCAGAAGTACTGCTAATCGTATAGGTTGGTATATGAACGATGGTAGTACTAAAAGTATCGTTAGAGTTATCGATATCAGGGCCATAATTGGTGTAAATTGTCACATCATAGTATCCCACATTACTTAAATCCGCTGCACATCCTGTGACTGTAGCCACATCACCCGGATTCATAGCAGCTGGCAGGGTATAACTTCCTGAACATGCATTTACACCATTGGTATCTACCGAATAGTTGATTACGGTGCCGGATGCCAATAGTGATCCATAGTTAGTAATATCAAATACAAAAGTCTCGGTTCCCAGCCCACAAGCAGAAGCAGGCCCAGATATTCCACTCACGCCCACATCTGGCTTCGCCTCTTCGACTTCGAAGCTATCGATTGCAAAGCCATCACCCGACACAAAAAAGCCTCCCCTAAATTCAAACCGGAATTGGGCAGTATCCACACCAGCCAGATCGATATAACGTGTGGCTCGCACCCATCCCGACCCGAATCCTGACCATCCATCTCCCAATCCAGAAACGGTACTGTTATACCAGTTTAAGGGATCTCCATTGGCGCCCACTTTACCCCAACTTCCTGACCGATTGGTCATGGTATCAAAGTCAACACCTTGCCAGGAAGTAGATGTATTGACCCAATAAGAGAATTCCACTTTAATATCATTGGATGCCCCGCTAAAGTCAAAGCACGGTGAATAGAGGTAATCTTCTTCATTACTCATATAGCGCCCCGCAATGTTCATCTCCCATACTTTGGTGCCTTGTGCTGCGACATTGATGGTATTACCGAAATAAACATAGTTTGAAGGATCTCCCCAATCCCACGTCGAACCATTACCATCCACATCTTCAAATGTCCAGTAACCTTGGCCTGCTTCAAATCCTTCCGAATATACAGTGGTTCCACTAATCGGGATCACAGGAATATTCATAATGTTCACCGTGGCAGTATCATTTGTATTATCCACATCAGGACCATAAGAAGTATACACATCCACGCTATACACACCTACAGTACTCAGATCAACAGAACAACCTATGACTGTATCCACATCACCCGGGTTCATAGCAGCTGGCAGGGTATAACTTCCCGAACACGCATTTACACCATTGGTATCTACTGAATAATTGATCACCGTACCCGACGTCAATGGTGCCCCAAAGTTGGCCAGTTCAAACACAAAAGTTTCAGTGCCCAATCCACAAGCTGAAACCGGTGAGAAAATATCTGTAATCCCCACATCCGGCTGAAGATCCTTCACCTGCACACTATCTACCGACATAT
>CAYVLB010000001.1:4342-41135 GCA_964452325.1 uncultured Sphingobacteriales bacterium
TTACCCCCCGGATCTAACTGCCAACCATTCGCCAATGTGTCTTCTCCTGCTGCATCCGGCTCGAATAACCCATTATCCTCAAAACCATCCGCCCACGGCGCTGTATATGGCGCATAATGCTCGACAACCTTCGTCGACGTGTCATTCGTATTATCCACATCCGGCGCATACATCGTGTATATATCAACCACATACACACCCTCATTGCTCAAATCCACCGAACAACCCGTAAACGTATCTGACTCGCCAGGACTCAACGCCGTCGGCAACGTTATCGAACCCGAACACGCATTCACACCATTGGTATCCACCGAATAATTAATCACCGTACCCGAGGCCAAAGGAGACCCAAAATTCGTCAACACAAACACCGTCGGAATCGAAGCACCCAAACCACATCCACTCACCGGCGTATCAATCATCGTAATCCCCACATCCGGCTGAAGATCCTTCACCTGCACACTATCTACCGACATATCGCCTTGCCAGTAGAACGACATACCCGGCGTACGAACCCCACGAAAACGAATCCGCAACGGCGACGTATAACTACTTAAATCTAAATAATCCGAACTCCAAGGAGCCGACTGAGAAGCATGCTGCTCTCCACTCCACGTCCGGAGCGTCGTCCAGGCACCACCACCCGCCTCCTGAACCTCAACATGCAAATCACCCATCCCCGCACCAAACATATGGTACGCATATATCAAGTAAGGACTCGTAAGCAATGAAATATCCACACACGGACCCATCAAAATTGCTTCCTCACCAATGGATGGACTCGACTCTACATACACGTACCGATTGCCCGAATATGGAGCGGATGGACCCGTATTGGCCCAGCTCGGATGACCATTTTCCGTTCGCCAACGATAAACCGACGAATTACCCCCCGGATCTAACTGCCAACCATTCGCCAATGTGTCTTCTCCTGCTGCATTCGGCTCGAATAACCCATTATCCTCAAAACCATCCGCCCACGGCGCTGTAGCAGATGTTGGAATTACCTGGAAGCTGTCGACAAGTGTGTCATTATCATTAATTGTATCCGGTGCATAGGTTATGTATGCTGTAATATTATAGGTGGCTCCCGTAACGGGTAAACCAATATTGCATCCGGTAATGGTATCCTTATCTCCACTCGCAAGGCCAGTGGCGAGGGTATAGTTGCCTGCACACGCTTGCACTCCATTGGTATCAATTTGCCATGAAATAGTCTGACCTGCTGGGATATTCTGTGCACCCACATTAGCAATGACCAACGGGAAGCTATAAGAGGCAGTCGCACACCCACTGCCAGTATTTAAAATTTGATATACCATCAAGTCGGTATCAGATGGGGGCAACAAGATAACTACATAGTCTTCAGTTTCCCCCCACGTCCAACTTCCACAATAATCGGAGTTCGCCAATTGGGATCCGCCATACTTACATAGGACCCGGAGTCGGGTGGTATCGGTATCCATCACGGATGATCCTACAGGGGCGAAAAAGTTTACGGTCCATGTCCCATTAGAAGGAACCGAACTACTTGCTCCTAGAAAGTCGCTATTGTCCCATCCGTTTATGTTCCCATCTAGCCAGGCTGCGTAATATTCATTCCACGTTGGATTATTGGTAGCCGTTAATGTATAGCCTTTGTTCTTGACCAAGACAATTGTGTCGTTCGTCCAAAGAATATATCCTGGATTAGTGGTGCTGGTATTGTCACAGGCCGAAGTACGGGAAAATGTTCCCACCGACACTCCGGCAATGTAGTCACCCACACCACACCCTGAACTGTAAGTAGGCAAACAATAAGATTGGGCATGCGCCTTCCAATATATAGCACTCATAAATACCAACAACAATACCCCAATGCGGGCCACAGCATGGGCCTCCGCCGTACGTAATTGTAAGTAACGCATCTTTTTCATGGCAACATAATTTTGTTTTAGTCGTACAAATCTATCAAGGCTTAAAAAATTTATTCTAAAAGGCAAAAATTTAGACCTAATTTAGACTTACTAAACGGAACTCGAAGTGCTACGGAAGAGCCCAAGAATGATTACAACAGGTATTGTAATAAAGTAGCCGGCGAACTTTCGAATGGCACCCCCCTAAAAGACATTCAAGGCATAGGGAATTCGGATGGAAAGGTCGTATGGTCCTTTTTCCGTGATGAGGATATCGTTTTCGAGTCGGATACCAATGTTTTCTTCCGGGATATAAATTCCGGGTTCACATGTAATAACCATATTGGGGGCTAAGGGGAGGCTATTGTCAGCGGCATCGTGTACATCAAGGCCGAGGTGATGTCCAAATCCATGCATAAAATAGCGCTGATAAGCCGAGGGGTTGGATTGGACCTCCCGGTCTGACAGCAGGCCTAATTCCAAAAGCTGTTCGGTGATCCATTGACCGGCCCAGCGATTGAGTTCTTGGAATGTTGTGCCGGGGGTCATTCGTTCGATGAGTTGGCGTTGCACTGCCCATACTGCCTTATACACCTGTTCTTGGCGCTTCGAGAAGTTATTCCCAATAGATATTACCCGGGTAATATCAGAGCAATAACCGTGTACAGTGGCGCCGAAATCCACTAGCAGCAACTCTCCTTGGGTAAGGGGGGCATTATTCTTGGTATAGTGGAGGATCGTGGAATTTTTCCCAGAAGCAACGATGGTATCGAAAGCGATGGCATCGGCGCCTGCCTTAATCATATTATAATGTAGGAAGGCTTCTACTTCATACTCGGACTTCAAATGTGGTAGTTCATCCACAAGATATTGTAAGGCTTGGTGTGCAATATCGATTGCCTTCTGTATGCATTGAATTTCGAATTCATCTTTGATCATTCGCATACGTGCAAGGAGGGGATAGAGGGGTCGTATGGGGAGGGCGGGATGGTCAGTCCGTATTTTTTCTGCATATCGGAGGGCGGCGTGGGAGATGGTAGGCACATAGCGAGGGTGTTGATTGTATTCAAGGTAGGTAGCCTGGGCTTGGGCGGCTCGAGGATACCAGTATCGGTGGAAATGGTCAAGGGGCAGAACCTGGATATTGCCTGCTCGGGCGACGGCTTCTTCTTCGGTTAGGACATCACCTTCCCATACAGCCTTATGTTGATCATAGGGTGGAAGAAAAAGCATTTCCTCTTGCTGCTCATCGTTTTTCCACAGCAATAGCAGGACATTTTCATGTTCGATTCCTGTGAGGTAAAATAAATTGGGATTGGGCTGGTAAGGGAAGAATTGATCGGCAGATTTGGGCATTCGGTCATGAGCTACAACAACTGCCAGAGATTTTTCGGGCAATTGTTCGATGAGTTGCTGTCGTCGGCGCTGATAGAGAGCTGGACGATATTGATAGTGACGAATCATTCTTCGGGGCAAATTGAAGATGTGTTACCGGTCATTTGATCAGGTCGTACAATTTGATCGAATTGTTCGGCGGTGAGGTAGCCAAGTTCGACTGCTGCTTCTTTAAGGGTTTTGTTTTCGGCATGGGCTTTTTTAGCGATTTGGGCTGCCTTTTCGTATCCGATGACAGGGTTCAGTGCGGTAACCAGCATTAGCGAGTTGTTAAGGTGCATCTGGATTCGTTGGGTATTGGCGGTGAGTCCATGAAGGAGTTTTTGGGTAAATGAGTTACTGGCATCAGTGATCAATTGCATCGATCGGAGTACGTTGTGGATAATGAGTGGTTTGAATGCATTCAGTTCAAATTGGCCATTGGAGGCACCGATGGCTGTGGCTACGTCATTACCGATGACCTGGGCTGCCACCATTGTGAGGGCTTCTGCTTGGGTGGGGTTTACTTTTCCGGGCATAATTGAGGAGCCCGGTTCATTTGCGGGTATGAGAATTTCACCGATAGCACATCGGGGTCCGGAAGCGAGCATTCGAATATCATTGCCAATTTTCATCAGGGCTACTGCGGTCCTTTTCAGGGCAGCGGAGAGTGCCACAAGGTCGTCGTGGGCGGCAATTTTCTCAAATTTATTGGCGGCGGGGCGGAAAGGCAGTTTTGTCCATTCTGCAATATATTCAATGGCTTTGACATCATATCCTTGGGGGGCATTGAGGCCGGTGCCCACGGCAGTACCTCCCAGCGGCAGAAACCGTACTTCATCGAGCGCATTTTCAATGTGTTGGATAGCACTACGCAATTGAGCTTCATATCCTGAAAATTCCTGTCCGAGCGTAAGGGGTACGGCATCCATAAAGTGGGTTCGCCCGACCTTGGTCAGATCTCGATATTGGCACGCGATGTGATGGAGGCGATCGGCCATTCGATAGAGGGCTGGCAGAAGGGACTGAATACCGAACTGATAGGCAGCGATATTCATAGCGGTAGGGAAGGTATCATTGGAGGATTGTGATTTATTGACGTCATCGTTGGGATGGAGGACTTTGGGATGATCATCTAATGTGCCCCCTGCCAGCACGTGGGCTCGATTGGCAATGACTTCGTTGACGTTCATGTTGGTTTGGGTTCCCGACCCAGTTTGCCATATTACCAGTGGGAAATGATCATCCAACTGCCCACTGATGATTTCATCGGCTACTTTGGCGATGAGTATCGCTTTATCCGGATCCAGCACGCCCAGGTCGGCATTGGCCTTGGCGGCGGCTTTTTTCAGATAGGCATACGCGTAGATTACTTGCATAGGCATTTTTTCGCCGCCGATTTGGAAGTTTTGGAGGGATCGCTGGGTTTGAGCGCCCCAATATTTATGATTGGGAACGCGTACTTCGCCCATCGTATCATACTCGACTCGATAGGTATTCATGGTTTCAAGAAGTCTTTTGTCGGCATGCAAAATAACAGCTCTGGTAGCAACCGCTGGATGTAGGTCAATTTTTCAGACTATTTCTCAATATAGTCTGCCAGCCACGGGCGGGTATGGGGGTTGTACTTTTGGACGCCTTTTTTCGAATGCATGTCAGGCATGTTGAGGCACCGGGTATGTTTAATTATTTTGGATGGATGGGGGCATGGTCCTTCGGATCCTTCGGTGAATGCTATCAAAGCGGCTCACACCCCATTTATGGAGTCGTTATATACGCAATTTCCTTACATTGAGCTACGCACTAGTGGAGAGGATGTGGGTCTGCCGGCGGGTCAAATGGGTAATTCGGAAGTAGGACACATGAACATAGGGGCAGGACGTATTGTATATCAGCCGCTGGTACGTATCAATCGATACTTAGCGGAAGGATGGTTTGATATCCATCCGGTTGTGGATGCCCTGGTGCGGCATGTACATCAAGGCCATCGCAAGCTGCATTTGTTGGGTTTGGTTTCTGATGGGGGCGTGCATTCTCACATCGATCATTTGAAAGGCTTAATTGAGGTACTTGAGCGCAAAGGGATTCGGTCGTATTTTATCCATGCGTTCACCGATGGTCGGGATACGGATCCTCATTCGGGGCAACGTTATATGGCGGATCTGAAAGATTTTTTAGCCCATCGCCAAGGACGTATCGCCTCGATTGTGGGGCGCTACTACGCGATGGATCGGGACCGTCGTTGGGAACGTATTGCGCAGGCTTATCACTTGCTCGTTAAGGGGCAGGGGATGCCTTTCAGGGATCCAGTAGAGGCGATACAGTCATCCTATCAATCGGGCATTACCGATGAATTTATTACCCCCAAGGTGATGGTAGACGATGAGGGGCGTCCTATTGCCACCATTGAACCCGATGATGCAGTAATTTTCTTCAATTTTCGGACCGATCGGGGGCGTCAGTTGACCCGCGCCCTTACGCAGGAAGACTTTCCACCATTTCAGATGTACCGCATTCCTTTATTCTACGTAACGATGACCGAGTATGACAAGACGTTTGAGGGGGTTCGGGTTTTGGTAACAGAAGAGAAGTTAGAACACACATTAGGTGAAGTGGTGGCGAAGCATGGGGTACGTCAGCTGCGGATTGCAGAGACCGAAAAATATCCCCATGTAACGTTTTTCTTTTCAGGAGGACGGGAACGTCCTTTTGAAGGGGAAGACCGCATATTGGTGCCGTCTCCGAAGGTAGCCACCTATGACCTTCAACCCCAGATGAGCGCGGAAGCAGTTACGCGTCGTGTCATTGAGCAAATTCATTCGAATCGGCAGGGTTTAATTATTTTGAATTTTGCCAACCCAGACATGGTAGGACACACTGGTGTTTTTGAAGCGGTGGTTCGAGCGGTTGAAACTACCGATCGTTGTGCAGGGCAGGTAGTTCATCATGCACTTGAAGCAGGCTACATTCCCATTATTACTGCTGACCATGGAAATGCTGATTACATGGTAAATTCTGATGGGACGCCCCACACTGCCCACACCCTCAATCCTGTTCCCTTCTTTATCCTTGACAACATACAATTTGCACATGCTGAGGGTCGGCTTGCCGATATTGCTCCCACCATCCTCCACTTAATGAAAATTCCGATACCACCAGAAATGACGGGCAAAGTGCTAATCCGTTAACATCAACGACCTACCATCTTATCCCATTTGGTATGGCTCTTTGTTCCCGATGATGCAAGTTTTCCTTCAAATCCGATCTTAGGAAGTCTGGCCATGATGTCTTGTCTCCGATATAGCCACACGATAGAGCCAATATAAGACTCCCATAAAAGCAACCAAAGGCACCCAATGGGGCCAATGAACGCCCACTGCCCACACCTCCGAATTGCCGGTTATCATAATTGGAACTGCCAGTGCAATTCCCATCAATGCTTCACCAGTGATAATTCCAGAAGCAGCCAACACCCCCACACCTTCGCTACGTCCGCATCGGTGCTTGACAAGCCAGGCAAGCAGACCTCCAATGAAAATAGCGATATCCAATTCCAGCGGCAGATATAGCCCCACAGCCACTGCCAATACTGGGAGTCGGAAAGAAGACTTCCGCCGTTGCAGCCATTGGTCCAGAAGGATAATCCCTCCTCCCACTCCTGCCCCCACTATAATCATGCCCCATGGCAAGTGATGGCCAAACACACCTTCCGCAACACTTTGCATGAGGGTAGCCTGAGGGGCAGGCAACGCGAAGGGATGGTCTGGCGTGCGCGCCCCAAACCCATACGAAGTATTCAGGATATTTAGGATCGGGGCAATAAAAAAAGCGGCAGCCGTGACACCGACCAGCTGCATGATTTGTTGTTTCCAGGGTGTAGCACCGACCACAAACCCCGTTTTGAGGTCTTGCATGTTGTCGCCGGCAATAGCTGCTGCAGCGCATACGACTGTCCCCACCAAAATAGCCATGGCAGGGCCTACGGAATTGCCCGTTCCCAAGAACACCACCAACAGGAGTGCCACCGACAGGATCGTGGCAATTGTTACACCCGAGATCGGATTGTTGGAACTTCCCACCAGACCCGCCATGTAACCCGCCACTGTGGAAAACAGAAACCCTGCTACCAGTGCAAATACTGCCAGTCCTAGCGCCAATTCCATTACTCCCAAATGATAACGGTAAACAAGGACCACAGGGATAAACAATGCCATCACACCCCCCACTATCAACGGGAGTGGGAGGTCTTGGTCGGATTGTTGGATGTTGGTTTTATCACGGAAGGAGTTGATCCCCACCGTTATCGCATACCGCAGTGCAGGTATCAGCTGAAAAACCGTCCACAGTCCACCCACAATCATGGCACCCACTCCTAAGTATCGGATTTGAGTACTCCACACCACATATGCTTGGTCGATTCCGTCGAGGACTGTCATGTCCTTCCAATAAACATAGAAAGGCATCGCGACCCACCAGCTGAACATACCGCCCAAGAAAATCAGGATGGCGATATTAAATCCGACGATATATCCTACTGCCAACAATGCTGGGGAAACGTTCATTCCACCATACAGGATCCATTTTTCTCGAATGACCATTGCTTGTTCGACAATTTCATCCCACAAGCGAAGTCCGCCGCCCATCAACTTAAATATTGCACCGACCATAGCCGCTTGCACCAAATACTTCACGCGTTGTCCTTTGGCTACCCCCGCCCGAAGAACTTCTGCGGTGGCTATACCTTCTGGGAAACGAAGTTGCTGAAATACGATCAGGGCTTTTCGCAACGGTACCGTGAAGAGCACACCCAACACACCACCCACCCACAATATAAGCGTACTCTCCCAATAGTTAAATTGCTCCCAGAATCCCATCATCACCAAGGCTGGCAAGGTAAATATGGCCCCTGCCACCAAAGATTCTCCCGCCGATGCTGCCGTTTGAACGGCATTGGCTTCGAGTACCGATCGCCGACGCATCATCCGAAAGATAGCCATTGCCATTACCGCTGCGGGGATCGAGGCCGACACTGTCATACCTGCAAATAGGCCCAAATAGGCATTTGCCGCAGCCAGCATCACCGACAACAAAATGCCCAACAATATCGTCTGCCATGTAAGCTCACGCAAAGCATTCCGATTCATGTGCAACAATCTCGTTGAGGATGGGCTAAGATACAATCCCACTTTTGCCCATGAAAAACATCTTCAAGGGGCCCCTACTTCCATTGGCATCAAAATGTGTTTTTTTGCACCCGTTTAGCTTCTGCTGATCGGAAACTGCATTGGTCATGAACAACAAAGGAATTGTCAAGTTTTTGTTGGCTGCTCTTGTGTTGGTAACCATCTTCCATCTTTCCTTTACGTGGGTGGCACGTCACGTGGAACAAACCGCCGAAGAAGTTTCGGGAGGAGACCCAGCCCTTCGTCGCCAATATTTAGACTCCATTGCTTTTGAACCGGTTTATAATCTGGGCATCAAGGAATATACCTATCAAGAGGTCAAGGAGCGCGAATTGAATTTGGGGCTCGACTTACAAGGTGGGATGCACGTGACCTTAGAGGTCAACGTAGAAGACTTGCTGCGTCGGCTTTCAGACAATAATCCTGACAGTACCTTCCAACAGGCATTGCGATTAGCTCGTCAGGACATGAAGCATTCCACCCAAGACTTCTTAACCCTTTTCTACAAGCGTTTCAAAGAACTGAACCCTCAAGGGAAGTTGGCCCCCCTATTTGCCACTCGTGAGAACCGCGATTACATCGACTTCAATTCGTCCGACGAGCAGGTGATCGAATTTCTTCGGAAAGAAATCAACGAATCGATTCAACGCACCTACAACATCCTTCAAACGCGAATTGACCGGTTCGGGGTTGCTCAGCCCAATATTCAGCTGCTGGAAGGCAGCAATCGGATCATGATGGACCTGCCGGGTGTAGACAATCCCCAACGGGTACGTCGCCTTCTTCAACGAACCGCCCACCTGGAGTTTTGGGAAACCTATGAAGCCAAAGACGTCCTTCCGCTATTTGAAAAAGTCAATGAGGTCATAGCTGCACGGCTCTATCCGTCGGATACCTTATCAACGCCCAGCATCACCGATACCGCCATTGCTACTTCACCACCGGACACGCTAACCGACACCACCGAAGACCTTTTGGCAGAGTTAGGTATTCTTGAAGGAACGGATACCTCCGATACCGCTGTTTTGGAATCCATTAGCCCTGAAGAGGCAATTCGTCGGTATCCGCTCTATCAAGTGCTTTATCCTGCTATTCAACAAACCGAGGAGGGGTCTTTTGCCCAGCCGGGGCCGATCATCGGATACGCTCTAGCCAAGGACACTGCCAAAGCGAATCAATACCTGTCAATGCCGGAAGTGCGGCGGTTGTTGCCGCGGGATTTGCGATTTGCATGGACTGCCAAGCCGGTTGATGAAGAAGAAAAGGTTTTTGCGCTCCTTGCCCTGAAGGCTTCAACCCGCCAGGGGGGAGCTGCCCTGAGCGGAAAAGTGGTTACCGATGCCCGAGTCAGTATCAGCCCCACCGGTGAGCGGGAAGTGCTACTTATGATGAACCCCGAAGGAGCTGAGCGGTGGCGTCAAATCACGCGTAAGAACATTGGTAAATCCGTGGCAATCGTACTGGATCATCACGTATATTCTTATCCGGTGGTGCAGTCGGAAATATCAGGGGGTTCATCCAGCATCACAGGGAATTTTACGATGGAGGAAGCCCAAGATCTGGCCAACCTACTTAAATCGGGTAAGTTGCCGTTGCAAGTGGACATCGTGGAAGAAGCTATTGTTGGTCCCACATTGGGGGCAGAAGCCATTCGACAGGGAATGATTTCGTTAGTGATCGGCTTTTTGTTGGTAATTATTTTGATGGTAGCCTACTATAGCATTGCAGGAGTATTCTCGGTGGTGGCCTTGATTGCCAACTTGATTTTTATCATCGGTATCCTGGCATCACTGGGGGCATCACTAACATTGCCGGGGATTGCCGGGCTGGTACTTACAGTCGGTATGGCTGTTGACGCCAACGTGATTATCTACGAACGTATTCGTGAAGAACTCCGGGCCGGTAAGGGGCTGAAGTTGGCGATTGCAGATGGCTACCGCCATGCCTACTCGGCCATTATTGATGCTAATGTTACGACCTTGCTGGTTGGAATCGTATTGGCGGTCTTTGGCACCGGGCCCATTCAAGGATTTGCTACCGTACTGATTATTGGGATTTTAACCTCACTATTTACCTCTATCTTCATCACGCGCCTACTGATCGATTGGTGGCTGGAAAAAGGTAAGACCGTACAATTTGCTTACAATTGGAATGCCCATCTATTAGCCCATGTGAACTTTCCCTTCCTGCGCCTCCGAAAAAAAGCATACATCATATCGATCATCATCATTGCAGCAGGCATTGTCTCTTTCTTTACGCAAGGGCTCAAGCTGGGCGTCGACTTCAAAGGTGGGTATTCTTTTGTTGTCCGACTTGACAAGGAGATCCCAACCCATCAAATTGCAGTGGAACTTTCGAATGTTTTCGGTGAAAAGCCTGCTGTTACGACCTTTGACCGCTCCGACCAAGTACGCATCACTACATCTTATCTGCTTGACAGCGACGCACCCGATGCCCAACAACAAGTGGAAACGCTTATCAAAGATCGGTTGAAACAACAATGGAATGCAACCGTACAGGTGTTAAGTAGTCAGAAAGTGGGGCCAACCATTGCCGAAGATATTAAAGCGGCAGCTACATGGGCAGTAACTGTCTCCTTATTATTAGTTTTCATCTATATCTTTATTCGATTTCAACGCTGGCAATTTGGCTTGGGAGCCATTGTGGCATTGATTCACGATGTATTGATTATTATCTCGATGTTTTCGTTGCTCAAGGGCCTACCCTTTTTCTCGCTGGATGTGGATCAAGCCTTTATTGCAGCGGTACTGACAATTGTAGGATATTCGATCAACGACACGGTGGTAGTTTTCGATCGCATCCGGGAACAACTCCAAGTGCGACGCCAGATCACCTTTCTTGATTCGGTGAACAGGGCCCTTAACGAAACCCTATCTCGTACCCTTATCACCTCGCTGACAACGTTTATAGTGGTGCTCATATTGTTTGTCTTGGGTGGTGAGACGATTCGCAACTTTTCCTTTGCCTTACTCATCGGGATTATTTCGGGAACTTATTCATCGTTGTTTATCGCGGCACCTATTATGGTCGACCTCGGTAGAGAAAAATTGGGTGAAAAAGCAACACGCCGTACATCGGCAAGTTCCTCGCAAAAATGAGACGACGTTTTCGATGGGAAATGATCGGAGCGATATTGGGGGCAATCGGGGGGTGGCTCTATTGGTATTTTTGGGGATGCACGGAGGGATGTCCCCTCCGATCAAACTGGTATGTGATGGTACCTTACAGTATGGTTTTGGGTGGATTGGCAGCTTCCCTTATCCATGATTTCATCCGCCTGCGTCGCACGAAAAGTCGCTAAACGTATCTCATGGATGTACGGACCTCAACGATGGAAATAACCACCAATGGATACACCGAATTGATCGACCTGACCCCCAAAATTGAAGCAATTATTCGAAGGGAAGGATTTGACGAAGGTATGGCGGGCGTCTTTGCCATCGGTTCGACGTGTGCCATTTCAACGATTGAATATGAGCCCGGACTTATTCATCATGACATCCGCAACTTCTGGGAACAACTAGCTCCTTACCATCACCCCTATCACCATAACCGTACATGGGGGGATAATAATGGCGCAGCACATATTCGATCGTTCCTCACAGGCACCTCCCAAATATTTCCATGTGTGAACGGAAAGCTCTTATTGGGCACGTGGCAGCAAATTGTGTTGATCGATTACGACACACAGCCGCGCCATCGCAGAATTATCATTCAGTTGATCGGACACTTTAAAAGCGCTTTATCACCTCATTCGTCTGATTAGGATACACACGAACCGTATCAATATATAATTTGTAATAATAACCCAACACATTGTCATAGTCCACATACCCATGATTGGTACATACCGTATCTACCTTACATAAACAGTTGAATTGAACACGGTACCAGTAAACCCCTTCGGGCAAGACAAAAGAAAACACTTGATTGGTAGTATTCCCGCGTCGTTTTTCAAGCACGTTTCCCCCATTCTGATCGAGGTCTTCTTTTGACTCATCAATCCACAGCTCGAATTCAATGGCATCCTCGCCATTGGTAAAGCATTGAAATTGGTCAAAGATTACCGCAAACTTTAGCTTTCCCGATGCTCGATCATCTGGCCGCCGGCACCCCTTTCCTCCCATCATCCCCGCTACTGTCAACAATACCCATATCACCCATCTATATACTTTCATCTCCTTTAAAGTGTTCAAGATAGTCGGCTACTCGCCGTACAAAGCTCCCTCCTAGCATTCCATCCACCACACGATGGTCATAGGAATGCGATAGGAACATCTTATGTCGAATGGCAATGACATCTCCTTGCGGTGTTTCAAGCACTGCCGGCACTTTACGAATAGCCCCTGTGGCTAAAATAGCCACCTGGGGCTGATTGATCACAGGTGTTCCCATTACGTTGCCAAACGTACCTACATTAGTCAACGTAAACGTGCCTCCTTGAATTTCATCTGGTTTCAGTTTGTTTTCACGCGACCGCCGTGCCAAATCATTGACTTTCTTGGCTAATCCCCGCAGATTATATTGATCGGCATCATGAATAACGGGTACGATAAGATTGCCATTTGGCAGGGCCACTGCCATTCCAATGTTAATCCGATGATGTTTGATAACCTTATCTCCAGCCACCGATACGTTCACCATCGGGAAGTCCTGAATCGCCCGCACTACCGCCCAGATAAAAATCGGTGTAAATGTGAGTTTTTCCTTTTCCTCGGCCTCGAACTTCTTCTTTTGAGCGTTGCGCCACATCACGACGGATGTCATATCTGCTTCGACGAATGAGGTCACATGCGGCGAAACATGTTTAGACAGAACCATGTGTTCAGCAATGAGCCGCCGCATTCGATCCATTTCGATGATTTCATCACCCGGGAACACAGGTACTTCAAGCGTTTTACCCACGATCGTTGGGACTTTGAACACCTGCCCTTCCTGCGTGGGTTTTCCAACAGGTGTCACCGATGGTTCCGAAGGGGCGGGCGTTGAAGGTAGCGTACCAGATGAACGCTTTTTCAGATACGCCAAAATATCCTTCTTTGTAACCCTACCTCCTCGTCCTGAACCGGGTATTTGTTCAAGCTCCGTCATCGAGATACCTTCTCGCCGAGCAATGTTCAGCACCAATGGCGAGAAAAAGCGTCCATTTGAACGGTTTTTGACACTACTTGGATCCCCAGCAAGGGCAGGTTCGGGAATTGGCGCAGGCGAAGCATCTTCTTTTGCCGGTGTAGCATGGGCAGCAGCGGAAGGTTCCTCCCCTGAAGTTTCGATCACTGGGACATCTTCTTCCACCTCATCAGTGGTTTCAATAATCGCAATAGGATCGCCTACCGGCACCACCTCATCGGGTTGCTTCAAAACCTGGACAATCACGCCATTCACCGGTGACGGGACTTCACTATCCACTTTATCTGTCGAAATCTCTACAATGGGTTCGTCCATTTCCACTGCTTCGCCCTCTTGCTTGAGCCAGTTCAAAATCGTGGCCTCATGAACGCTTTCTCCCAAGCGCGGCAACAATACTTGAATTTTCTTTTTCACAGCCATGGGACTACACGCATTGCCTTTGGTATCAGCAAATTTAGTGTTTGAAGCATCAACCCTTGATGGGGCAAGACATTGGTACGGTTAACAGGGTGCCCACTCCGGAAGATTCGGGTGCCATTGGAGTTGGGCTTCAAAGTGCCGGGCAAGGTGGTAAGCTACTCGTTGACGTACCTTGTCAAAGTCGATGGTTCTACCCAGTTCTCTGGCCATCGAAGTTACTTCTTTATTTGCAATGCCACAAGGAATGATTAATTGAAAATATTGCAAGTCGGTATTGACATTCAAAGCAAAGCCGTGCATGGTGATCCATCGGCTGATGCGCACGCCCATCGCACAGATTTTGCGGGCTCGGTGGGGGCGGTCTATATTCACCCACACCCCTGTCAGTCCTTCAATGCGACCCGCTTTGATTCCCCATTCCGCCAGCGCATCAATAATCACTTGTTCAATCATCCGCATATACCATCGCACATCTCGCCGCCACCGCGTCAAATCCAAAATAGGATATCCAACCAGCTGGCCGGGTCCATGATATGTAATATCGCCCCCCCGATTGGTCCGGTAAAACTCGATGCCCCGTTCCATTAACCGCTGCTCATTTACCAGCAGATTTTGTATGTGACCGCTTTTACCCAACGTATACACATGGGGATGCTCTACCGTAAGGAAAAAGTGGGTGGAAGGAACCTTACCCTGCCGTTGACACTCCCACAGATGCTGATGCAAATGTTCTTGTAGGTTCCAAGCAGGGCGATATGCCATTTGTCCCAAATGCGTTGCCCAGATGCGTTCCATCGGCACTCAAAGGTTCACACGAAGGTACGCAGCCACACACCAACGTTAGCGACCATATTCCAATAAGAATTGTTCGGCTTTTCGAAAAAAATCCAATCGGTTGGCAGGTACAACAAATCCGTGCCCTTCATTCGCATACTCTACGTATTGTACAGGATGCCCCCGACGTCGAAGGGATTCGACAATCTGCAGGCTTTCCTGGCGCTTGACGCGGGGGTCATTCGCTCCCTGTGCTACTAACAACGGTGCGCGCATCATCTTAACATGAAAGAAAGGGGACCGCTGACGAAGAAGTTCCGCATCGTTTTGGGGATGTCCTACATAATGATATAACATCGTCCGATAGGACTGCCAATAAGGCGGCAAGCTGTCGAGGAATGTAAAAAGATTGGAAGGGCCGACAATATCCACCCCGCTTTTGAAACGGTCTGGATAAAAAGCCAACGCCGCTAACGTAGAATAGCCGCCAAAAGACCCTCCCAGAACAGACACCCGCGACGGGTCAGCCAACCCTTGTGCCAACAGATCATCTACCCCATCCACCACGTCATCGAGCATCTTTCCTCCCCACTCCTTAATCGACTTCTCAATAAAATCCCGCCCATATCCTATTGAACCCCGAAAATTTACTTGTATGATGGCAAATCCCCGATTCGCCAACCACTGCACGATCGGTTCAAATCCCCAATAGTCCCGATGCCAAGGCCCCCCATGAATGTAAGCCACAAGGGGGGAGCTGTTGCTTGGATTGCGGGGCGTTGTCAGATATCCTTCCACTTCCAGGCCATCCCGTGCTCGAAAACGGAATGGCTCACGGACATGCAATTCATACCGTTCCAACTTCGGACGGGATCGATATAAAAGCCGAACTTCGCCAGAGTCTCGATCAAACAAATGATAACGAATTGATTGCTGATCACCTTCTATTGCCACCACCCACAAACGACCCCGAAGGTCTTGATTAATCACATAAAACTGGCGTCCCGCTGCTTTTTCCCGAAGCAATTCAAAAGTAGACCTGTAAGTATCGTCAAGAACGATCCAATCTTGGGTGGTACCCGTGATCGCTACTGCCAATGGACTCAACGCCCCCGGTGCAAATATCAATGGTTCTTCCCGTACAGCAATTCCTACATCATATTTGGGATGCGAAGCCAACACCGTTTGATGTCTCGAATCAAGACTAACCGCTACCAGCTGTGCCGTATTGGACTGCAGGGTGCTCCGCAAATAAAGCCGCGCTCCCCGCACGGCAATCGGCAACGTCGATAAAACATTTTCGACTCCCCAACGCAGTAGCACCTTCCACTGTCCTCCTTGCCATATTCGCACCTCGGCCCCCCCATCTGGCAACATTCGATAAGCTCCACGAAGCTGGAGGTATTCATCCACCAACCATTCCGTTGCCGCTATGTGGTTTTCCATCACCCGCTCCAGACGCCCAGTTTCTAAATCCACTTGGTAGAGATCATGCCAGCGGGGATCTCGGTCATTCAACGCCACCATAACCCGAGTTGGGTGATGGGGTGAAATAGCCACAATACGGGCTTGAACTTGCATACCGGGTGTTAGGAGACGTGGGGTTCCATCTGGAATGCTTATCGAACAAATTCTCCAGTTCTCATCGCCATCGGTATCTTGAATCGTGAGAAGATGGCGACCATCATAACTCCACACATAGTCTTGGATTCCCCGCCCCTTAACAGTCGTCAAGGGACGCGCCCTCCCCGTCGCTACCGGTGCAATCCACACATTCGAATGCCCTCGATACGGCCGAATCATTGCTAACCATCGGCCATCCGGCGAAATCCGAACCTTTTGTACCTCAGGATCGCCGAACAGCAATTCCAAAGGTATATACCTCATCGACAGTTACTTATCGCAATCCCCAATTTCCCCTATCCAAGCTACGGTACTGGATCGCTTCTGCCAGATGCGTTGTGCGAATGAGCTCGCTACCATCAAGGTCTGCAATTGTACGGGCGGTTTTAAGAATACGATCTTGGGCACGGGCCGAGAGTTGAAGGCGTTCCATAGCAGTTTTCAATAACTGCTCGCCAGTGTCATCAAGTCGGCAGTACCGACGCATCAATTGAGGAGACATCATCGCATTGGAATAGACGGTCGGTTCATGAGCAAAACGTTGTTGCTGGACCTGGCGTGCTCGGAGCACACGTTCCCGAATCTGTTCAGAAGTTTCTTCATGCCGATCTTTATCCCGCAGGTGCTGAAACGAAACGGGTTGGACTTCCAGTTGGATATCAATCCGATCAAGGAGCGGGCCCGAGATGCGCGACACATATTTTCGAATAGCTTGAGGCGTGCAAGTACATTCCTTCTCTGGATGTGTATAATAGCCGCAAGGACACGGATTCATTGATGCCACCAACATAAAATTGGCTGGATAGTTAACAGTGTACCTCGACCTCGAGATGGTGATAATGCGATCCTCCAATGGCTGTCGGAGCACTTCTAAGCTGCTTCGCTTGAACTCTGGCAATTCATCCAAAAAAAGCACACCGTGGTGTGCCAACGAGATTTCGCCCGGCATTGGAGGGGTGCCCCCACCCACCAGTGCCACATCACTAATGGTGTGATGTGGTGCTCGAAAGGGGCGTTCAACCACCAAAGGAAGTTCGTGCTGGGCAAGTAGACCCGCTACCGAATGAATTTTAGTGGTTTCAAGCGCTTCCTTCAACGTCATTGGTGGTAGGATAAATGGCACCCTTCGTGCCAACATTGTTTTCCCAGCACCCGGTGGGCCAATCATCAAGACATTATGACCACCAGCCACTGCAATCTCCAACGCGCGCTTTACCACAGCCTGCCCCCGTACATCCGCAAAGTCTAGCCGGACACGCTCCAACAACTCCGCTACCGCTGCTTCATAAGAATATTGGGTGGGCGCTAACGTATAGGTGCCATTGAGAAAATCCACTGCTTCTCGAATATGCCCGACCCCATACACCTCCAGGCCTTCCACAATGGCGGCTTCGTGGGCATTGGCTTTGGGAAGAATCAATGATGAAAAGCCATGCTTTCGGGCTTCCACAGCAATCGGTAATACGCCTCGAATTGGCATCACCGATCCTTCCAGGGAAAGCTCACCCATGATAATATAACGGTCGAGCCTTTCAGAATTGATAACACCTTCACCCGCCAACATCCCCACTGCTATGGGCAAATCATAAGCTGCGCCCTCTTTACGAATATCTGCCGGTGCCAGATTCACAACGATTTTTCGAGGTGGTAATGCCAGCCCTGCATTTTTAAGGGCAGTTTCAATCCGCTGTTGACCCTCACGAACCGCACTATCCGGCAATCCTACCATGAAGAACTTAAATCCCCGGCGGTCCACATCCACTTCAATGGTGATAATGTGTCCTTGCAAACCCAAGAGTGCACACCCATATGTCTTAACAATCATTGGCGTTTATGTTTTGTAGGGTCTATGATTCTTTCTCCTGCCCAAACCGGGAAGGGAAGCGAGTTGGCAGATGGCGGCGCCATGCAGCTATATTGGTCGGAATAGGCACAATAGGGATGGGTAGCCAAGTTGAAATCTACGATTAATCGTCCCGTGTCATAAGGAATATCCAGATATCTGCCCCCTCCATAGGTCGTCTGCCCATTGGTAGCATCATAAAACGGGAGAAAAAAAGCCGAATCGTCCCCCGCCTCGGTTAAGAACAAGTGGAGCCGCAAAGTATCGCCTTGCCATGGCAACAGGAGGAAACCCCACCATCGAAGCGAATCTGCCGTTCCATCCGAATACTCAAATCGGTAAAAACGTGACATCGGCAACGGGGATACCTCAGCTACTATCCGATAAAGAGGATTATAAGGAAAAAAAAGCGAATCCCATACATAGTGAGGTCGAAGCACAATCGGCACCGGCGAATTGGGATTATCCCGCAAAAAACGCCGATATGCTTCCTGAAAACGAAGGGCATCTGTCCGATATGGATCCTCACGGCAGCTCATCCCAATCCACAGTATCACACTAAGGAAGCAAAGGAACCTCCACTGCTTGTAATACTTCATAGCGATTGGCTGCAAATAGATGTAGGAACGCAACTACCTTGCAATGCTGAGGATTCCATTCCGGCAGCATTGATAGGAGAAATTCTTTTTCTCGGACACGATTTTTTTCAGGTTGATCATACCACAATTCGCCATTCCACGGAGTCAGCATGGCACGAAACGTAGCTCTCAGATGATAGGCAGAATCGATATATGTGGGATACTTTTGCTTGACCACCAAATCATCTTCAATCAAAGCAATACTCAAATACACCCGTTCAGGCACCGATTGGACAAATCGGGTGTAAAGCCGTACCCGAAAACGCTCCTCCGACTCTGTACTAACAAATATGTGCATGGCCACAGGCGCATCGACCTTCATCCGTTCCTGCACGTATGATCCCCAGCGAGCCGATTGAGGGGATCCCACCTCATCCTCATCAGGGAATCGAACCCGATCTACCACTCCTACTGGTAAAGATCCTCCCGTCCAGAACTGTTCATACAAGAACTTACCTTCCTCGGTGCGCAGGTCTGGATCACCTGGGAATGGAGCTCCCAGTATATCATGCACATGATACGCAATCACAGCCAGTCGTGGTCCATAAATAGAGTCTAATTGATGAACCCGATCCGTAGCCTGCGGACAGGTAACGCATTTAACACCCGTAAACTCTTCTAAAAGCACTGTTCGCGCAGGGGCTACTGTATCACCACTCATTAGGTAGGTCGTATCGATCAAGGACGAATCGGTCGGCGGTGGCGTCAGTTCAATCGGCGGGGGCACTTCCGTACATGATACGCCCATAACTAATATCCCTCCTATTCCTATTCCAATTCCCAACCATCGCATAGGCAAGCCAATTTACGATTATTGGGCAAACTTACAGAACCCTCCCCCGGAGGGTGCAGCCAACGTGGCATCACAGCACCTATGGCGACCATGCATCTCGAATAATCGCCAACAGTGAATCGTCCTGCCATACAATCCGTAAGGCTAACCAATCCATGCGTCCATATTGTTCGGTACCCGGCAAGCAGTAATTGACAAAATGAACTGAATCTCCCCATATCTCGCGAATATTATTGATGGTATTGCCCAAACACTCGGAAGGTATCAAGTCGTAGGTTCGGATACCTTGATGCCACGGCTTCGCTAAAAACCGAATAAAGAAAGTATCGGGGACATAGTTCATCGAATCACCAGAGCCGTGTGCAAAGCCAAATAAATACGCATGTGTATCTTTCCATTGCGCAGGCGTCAGCTGGAGGTCCGAAGAATCGATATACCCATCCGGTGATATCACCACTGGATAGTCGGGTAGTGCTGTCACGAATAGTTCAAAGTCGGCTTCCACAAGTGCCTCAAACAGTCGACCACTGTCCCATTGAGATGGGGGCGGTTGTTGAGGATAGGGAGTTTTGATCCAATGTCCCGACGCTGCCTGCAATGGTATTGAGTCATTCGATGCGTGATCTGCAGGGCGTTGCATCGCTCCACAAGACATCATCAGCAAGCTGATGGCCATAATTGTCGGCACAATATAGGGGAAAAACATCATCCAAAGCTTTCTGAATGGGCACGTTGGCGTAGGCGAGCTGATCGTTCAACTCCCAAGTAGGCATCAATGGCCCAGTGTCCTAAATAAATCAATGGTGTTAATAACACTGCCGCAACCACTTTGTAAATGTAATTCACACTTGAAATCGCCAATACCGTTTTCAAGTCCCATCCCGCTCCAACATAAAAGGCAATGAATATAACTACGAAGCTGTCAATAAGTTGGGAAACAAATGTTGACCCGGTGGCCCGCAACCAGATAAACTGTTCACCCGTCCGATGCTTAAGCAGGTGAAAGGTAAACGCATCCACCAATTGTCCTATCAAAAAGGCGATCAACGATCCCACAATAATCCAGGCGCCTTGTCCAAAAATGATCCGATAAGCCGCATTGAGTGGCACTGTCCCTTCGGACGTTTCCCTTACTTGCCAAAAATCGGCAGGCATCACCCATATTGCTAACCAAACTACCAGATATGCATAGGCAATCACTGCCGCTGCTGTCCATGAAAGTAGCTTTACTCCCCGAATGCCGTAATATTCATTGACAATATCTGTCATGACAAACACGATTGGCCATATCAGCACCCCTGCCGTCATATTAAGGGAAAGGCCCGATACCCCGAACAACGTCCAGTTCAGCGGATCCAACCCAAAGGTCCGTTCCACTGAAAAAATTTTCACCCCGATAAACTCTGCCAGCAAAGCATTGCCCACAAAAAACGCCCCCATCGCCACCAACAACCGAGACTCTTTTGTTCCCCATCCTGCCGTCACCGATGAAGACATCATCAAAACGATGAACTAAAACGTGCGAAGGTACAACACCTAACCATCATCACCCGATGATCGGGTAATCTCGGCTTCCAGTAACTGATGCCGATGCTTTTTCAACAAATAAAAATCAATCATCCCCCGTAAGTAACCCCACCCATAGGCCGTATGAATTATCAGGAACACGACCCATAGATAAGGCCAGAGTTTCCATCGACCTTTCTGCCAGGCAATGTGTCCCGACACCCCAGCATTCACCAATGAATGCAAAGCCAATATTGCCACGCTTATCCTCATTAAAGGCCAATATGCCAATGCTGCCATCAACGGGAACAATAGACCCAGCACGAAAAATGCCGGTACAAATTGGCGCCATGTAGCGGGGCGTCCTACCTTGAGGCTCACCAATGGTTTGAAATAACCATACTGGTAGAACATACGGGCAACATCCACCAGATTTTTACGGGCATAATATCGAATACGCAGCCAAGGCAATAGGAATATTTTCCCACCCGACCGAATGAGGCGTGCATTCAATTCATCGTCTTGGTTGCGTATCAGATCTTCATCATACCAACCAATCCGATCAAAAACGGATCTTGGATAACAGCCAAAGGGAACAGTATCAACCAGGAGGGGCTTTTTGTAATCCCCACTTGCAATACGAAAATGAGCATTACCTACACCAAAGGGATGGCTGGTAGCCAGGGCAATAGCATGGGCCCAAAGAGTATCGGCACCTGGAAGGGTTTGCAGCACGCCTCCCACATTGTCCGCACCCAGTTCTTGAAGGCAGCGCACCAATATCTCCACATAATCCGATGGATAGTCGGCATGAGCATCCATTCGAATAATCACCGCACCCTTAGCTGCCCGAATACCTCGATTCATTGCATGCGGCACATAGCGTTCGGGATTGTGGAGCAATCGAATCCACGGATAACGCCGATGATAACCTTTCACCACTTCAGGAGTACGATCATCACTATCACCATCAACCACCAACACTTCCAAAGCGTCATGCGGGTAGGTCTGTCGCACAACACTTTCCAATAGGGAGCCAATGTAAGTCGCTTCATTACGACAAGGAATGACTATGCTAACCAAAGGAATCGGTGCCATTGCATCGACATTTCCAAGGACAATAATAGGGTGTTCCAACCATCGACATATGATACGCTAAATTTGCTCGTTTACAACGGTTTCTTTCTGAAAATATCTCTACTTAATTAAGATGATGCAGATTCCATTTCATCGCCCCTTCATTGACAACGCCGAGATTGAAGGAGTAGTTGACAGTCTTCGGCAGGGATGGTTGACCATGGGTCCCAAAACCATTGAGTTTGAACAACGCTTTGGCCAATACGTCAAGGCACCCCACGCAGTGGCCGTTAATTCATGTACAGCTGCTCTCCATTTGGCATTGAAAGCGATTGGACTCCGCCGAGGTGATCATGTATTGGTACCTACCACTACTTTTGTGGCTTCAGTGGAGGTGGTCGGCTATTTCGATGCCCATCCGATATTGGTCGATATCGAACCAGATACGCACCTGATGGATGTCCGCAAGATCGAGGAAAAAATCACTGACCGCACAGTGGCCATCATGCCTGTCCATTATGGTGGTCAACCGTGCGATATGGATGCAATTATGGAATTAGCCAAAGCCTACAACTTAGCCGTTATTGAAGATGCTGCCCACGCACTCCCCGCACAGTATAAAGGGCAAATGATCGGCAACATTGGACATATCACTGCTTTCAGCTTTTATGCCACCAAAACCCTAGCCACAGGAGAAGGAGGTATGGCCACCACTGCCAACGATGAATGGGCAGAACAGATGCGTATCTTGCGACTCCACGGCATCAGCAAGGATGCATGGAAACGATACACATCGGCTGGATCGTGGCAATACGATGTGATTGAGAATGGCTTCAAATACAACACCACCGACCTCAACGCTGCCCTGGGGCTAGCACAGCTCGACAAGGTGGAATGGATGTGGAACGAGCGGCAACGCATCGCCCAACAATATCATGAAGCATTTGCCAACGAGGATGCCCTCCACCTCTACCACGTCAAACCCGATCGCACTTCCGCATGGCATCTCTACCCCTTACGTCTCCGACTGGAAGCCCTTCGCATCGATCGCGATACCTTCGCCCAGCTGCTCAAAAAACAAGGAATTGGTATTAGCGTGCATTTCATCCCCATCTATCGCTTTGCGTATTACCGGCGTCGTGGCTATTCCGCCCAAGGTTACGAACAATCCGAATGGGTATTTCACCGGAATCTTTCCCTGCCCATTTTCCCCGGAATGACCAACGAAGAAATAAGCTATGTCATTGATAATGTACGAGCACTCCTTCGCCGATATCGCAGATAACTTGCAACAGCCAATCCACATGAAATACCGTAACTTCGGCAAAAGGGTATTTGACCTTATAGCATCTGCGATGGGCCTGATACTAGTGTCGCCACTGATGCTGTTAATTGCCCTGCTTATCAAGCTCCACGATGGGGGACCCATCTTCTTTCTCCAAGAACGCATTGGACGATACGGTAAACCTTTTCGCATTTACAAATTCCGAACAATGGTAACCAATGCCGAACAGCGGGGACCTAGCCTCACCACTTCCAATGACCCGCGCATTACACCAATCGGGCGTTTGCTCCGTAAATACAAATTGGACGAACTCCCCCAATTGATTAATGTGCTCAAGGGAGAAATGAGCCTGGTAGGGCCGCGCCCTGAAATACGACGATATGTGGAAATGTTTGCCAATGAATATCAACAAATCCTCCAAATACGACCGGGTATCACCGACTTTGCATCCATTCAATATCGCAACGAAAACGAATTGTTAGCCAACACAGATAATGCAGAACACACATATGTATCTGTTATTATGCCCCATAAAATCCAATTAGCCCAAGAATATCTGCAGAACATTAACTTAATCACCGACTTAAAGGTAATTATGAAAACCCTATTCAATAGGTAAGATAATGACAATAATGAAATCAGCCCTGCTTCGTCCAACCAAACGAAAACGAATACTTTTCTTTTTGCTCACTGACATCATTATTTTCACAGCAAGCCTGTACGCATCGTTTCATCTATGGTTGAATTTTACTCACCTCAATGTTCCCAATGAAGTATTCACTCATTGGACCATCGGATCGCTTCTCATCAAGATAACAACCTTCTGGATATGGGGTATCTATCGATTTACATGGCGATTCATCGGGATGGTAGAAATGTTTAAGTCGGTACTGGCACTGGCCACGGCCAACGGACTTGCCATTATTATAAATGCCTACCTTCAACAAAACAGCCCTTCCGCTTCCTTGCCATTAAATGTCCTCCTCATTGATTACATGATCTCATTACATGGTGTATTGGCAACTCGATCCATGAAACGCATTTATCTGGAACTGTTCCGCCGTCATGCCCACACCAAACGCACCCTTATTGTGGGGGCAGGGAATACCGCCGAACGAATTGCCCGGGAGCTAAGCCGTGGACGGGAATACCGACCCGTTTGCTTCGTCGATGATGACCCCCATAAAGTCGGCACCACCATCCATAACGTCAAAGTACGGGGCAGACTCGAAGATCTCCCACAACTGCTCCTTACTTGCCGCATCGAAGCAGTGATCATCGCCCTGCCTCACCTACCGGCATCTAAGATACGGCACCTATTTAACATCGCATCGGATGCAGGTATCCGAGACATTAAAATCATCCCCAGCATTACCAAAATGAACAACCCGGATATCGTATCGGCCAAAGACTTGCGCGACTTATCCCCCAAAGACCTACTAGCCCGCGAAACCGTCAGCATCGAAATGGATAAAGTATGTGAGTTTATTAAAGGAAAAACTGTCCTTGTTACAGGAGCTGGCGGATCAATCGGATCGGAAATTGTGCGTCAACTGGATCGATTTGCTCCCCAAAAGATTGTGGCACTTGAAATCGACGACACCGAACTCCACCAACTCTCTATCGAAATCCAACGTATTCACCAATGTACCGAAAGCCAATGCCCCAAATTTGTCCCGGTGATTGCCGACATCAAGGATACCCACAAACTCCAACGCGTATTCGAACAATATCATCCCCACATCGTTTTTCATGCTGCAGCCTATAAGCACGTCCCGCTCATCGAATCATTCCCTGAAGAAGCTGTCAAAGTCAACATATTGGGCACATACCACTTAGCCCATACCTCCATCCAGCACGGCGTGGAAAAATTCATTAACATTTCGACCGACAAAGCAGTCAACCCCACAAGCGTCATGGGGGCTACCAAGCGAATGGCTGAAGTGATATGCAGCACCCTCAACAACAATGAAAAGACGCGCTTTATATCGGTTCGCTTTGGCAATGTGTTGGGAACACGGGGTAGTGTAATCCCCCTATTTTTAGAACAAATTCGACGCGGCGGGCCTATCACCGTTACACACCCGCAGATGAAACGATATTTTATGACCGTTCAAGAAGCAGTATTATTGGTCTTACAGGCAGCCGCTATCGGCAACGGCGGAGAAGTCTTTGTATTGGACATGGGAGAACCCGTCAAAATCCTCAAGCTCACCGAACAACTCATCAAACTGGCAGGACTTGAGCCTTACAAAGACATTGAAATCCAATTCACCGGCCTACGTCCTGGCGAAAAACTGTTCGAAGAGTTGCTCACTGCCGAAGAAGGTACCGAAAAAACATACCATCAAAAAATCTACGTCGCACGCACCTCCCAAAAAGTATCTAGTGCCCAGCTGGAAGAAATCCTTGCCCAATTTAATCACCTATCCCAAAACGGATCCCTTGACCGACTCAAACAACTCCTCCAACAATACGTACCATTTTATCACCAGACCCCGCATTCGACAACGTAGGCAGATGAATGGCTGCTCACCGTTGCCATTGTTTTCGGACGCTACTCCGCCCATCCCATAAAATGTGAAGGCGGATGTGCCGTTGCCAACCCATCCCCCCATCGGCACGACCGGCAACATCAAACCACTCTCCTGACGGAAAACCTTCCTTCATTTGCAACAACGGACGAAGACCCGCCACCGGACACAGTGCCAAACTGTCCAACACCTGAAAACGAATCCATTCCATTCGAGATGCTACCGAATCTCCCGGACATGCCGTCGCACACCCCAACCGGTGGGGCGCAATCACCGGAAGCCAAGTAGCAGTAGGGCTCCCCGGTGGATGCAATAAACTATCCACCGGGGAAAGCCCCTCCTTGTGAAGCTTCCAGGTCAACAAACGCAACAATGTTGAAATGGCTGCCGAACTCGGAGGTTGCATCTGGTAATGCCCCAACAAACACACCCCCATCGTATAACTGTTCTTACCACAGAAATGGGCCCCCTTAATGCGGTCAGGAGCTGCCACCCCCTGTGGATCACGCGCCTGATAAAGCACACCAGCCGGATCAATAACAAAGTTATACCCAATGTCATCCCACTTCCGTATGTCTGTATGAAACAAATAAATCGCCCGAATCATCTTGACATAGTCAGAATCCGACAACACGGACGCAGAATGATGCACAATTACATGATGCGTTGGCGTTGCCACCGGCTTGGTTGTAGGCGGGCTCAAGCCAGCACGCCATTGCGACGGAGCAATCCACGACGGCGAATCACACGGCCCCCCTGCCCCTGAGCCCGAAGTCACGACAGGAGCTGATAATGGCGGCACATAAAGGAAGTAAAGAACCGTCGACGGCGACGAATGCACCTCGATCATATCTACCCCCTCCCGAATAAACACAGGAAAGGTAAAACGGGATACCTCACCCTCCACCGGTTCATCCCAAACCAATCGAACAGTATCCATAGCTTCCACCACATATGGACTAACATCAGCCCGCGGAGCTTCAAGAACAATTGCTAATGGACGAAGCGCAGGAACTGCTAACTGACGCCTTTCCGTCTTCAAAGGTACCTTCCTTACTACTTGGGCATGCACACTCAAAAATATCCCCCACCCCAATGCCATCCACCAGCGCATAGAAACATTACTTTTGCTCACTATGCAAACCTACCACTTTCGATGCCAAGCACAACTCGAGTCTTGGTATTAGGTGCCGCTGGCCAAGTCGGAACCGACCTTGTCTACGCCTTGATCAAACGCGGATATGAGGTGATTGCCACAGACATTCAACCCCCCGAAAAAGTCAACCTCCCCACTGCTTATCAACGCTTAGACGCCACCCACACAAAAGCCCTAGAATCCCTAATCCGTAAGGAACGTATCGATACGGTATACCATCTCGTAGCCATGTTATCGGCAACTGCCGAAAAGCATCCCTACCGCGGATGGGAATTGAACATGAATACCCTATTGGACGTACTCGAATTGGCCCGGCATATCGGATTTCGCGTGTTTTGGCCCAGTTCTATTGCTGTTTTCGGACCCACTACTCCCAAGGAAAACGTACCCCAACATACCATCACCGCCCCTACCACCGTTTATGGCATTTCCAAAGTGGCCGGCGAGCTATGGTGCCAATACTATTACCAACGATACGGCGTAGATGTTCGAAGTGTTCGGTTTCCAGGACTCATTGGCTGGCGGGCAATGCCCGGTGGTGGGACTACCGATTACGCTGTCGAAATCTTTTACCATGCGATTCAACACCGAAAATACACCTCCTTCCTAGCAGCCGAAACGGTTCTACCCATGATGTACATGCCAGACGCCATCCGGGCAGTAATTGAACTGATGGAAGCACCCCATGAAACCATTGCTATCCGCACCAGCTACAACATTTCTGGTATTGCTTTCTCACCAAAGCAACTTGCCGAAACCATTCAACAATATATCCCTGAGTTCCAAATCGATTACGCACCCGATCATCGCCAGCAGATTGCCGAGTCGTGGCCCCGTACCATTGACGACTCCGCTGCTCGTACTCACTGGGGATGGCATCCGGCGTATTCACTTGACGAGATGACCCGAGAGATGCTCCAACACATCGCCCGAAAACTTGCCACGGTAACGCCATGACCATCTCATTAGATGTAAAAAACGTATGCCTGCAAGCGCCAATCGGAATCACCGAAGCCGAACGCCGGAGCGGAACGAAACTGTGCATATCAGTAAGCCTAAAATACACACCCCCAGGCAACGCCCCCTACCAACTGGAAAATCTTATCGACTACGAAGCCGTGCGACGCCTCATTGTCAACGAAGCCCAACATCCTGAAAAACTATTGGAAAATTTAGCCCAGCGCATCCTCAAAAAGCTCCTTGGGCAATGGCCCCAGTTGCAACACTGCCAAGTGACTGTAGTCAAGCAGCAATTTTCTGGCGCGTTTCCCACAGCATCCGCTGCCATTACTTTTACATGGCCCACACCATAGGAACTGCTGAATGGGTTCGGGCGTTGCATTCATAATGCAAGGGATGGGCTATCCTGCCGCCGGATATTCCAACAGGAATATCCGGAGGAAAGTCCGGGCAGCAAAGGGGGCCGTGCTCTCCGCAAGGAGAGGCACTGCAGGGCAAGCCTGCAGTGACGGAAAGTGCCACAGAAACCAGACCGCCAATCCGGCCCGCCAACCGCGGGTGTCATGGAGGTAAGGGTGAAAAGGTGAGGTAAGAGCTCACCGGCTGCATCGGTGACGATGCAGGCCAGGAAAACCCCACGGGCTGCAAGGCCAAATAGGTCGGCATCCGGTAACATCCGGTAAGGGTTCCCCGCCCAAAGCCGACGGGTAGGCCGCAACAGATCAATGGCAGGACGTTTCCTTCGGCGGAAACCGACAGAACCCGGCTTATCGGCCCATCCCTTGCTTTGTTGAAGTCTAACAATCCTCCTTCCACTCGATCTCCTATCCTGTAGCTTTGCAACCCACGAGCAATCTAACCATCATGGACAAATACGATGTCATCGTAATCGGAAGTGGGCCCGGCGGATACGTCGCCGCTATTCGAGCTGCCCAACTTGGATTCAAAACTGCCGTCGTGGAAAAACAACAACTGGGCGGAATATGTTTGAACTGGGGATGTATACCCACGAAAGCACTACTAAAATCAGCCCAAGTATTTGAGTATCTCAAACATGCGCAGGACTACGGTGTGCACGCCGAAAATATCGCTGCCGATCTACCCGCCATGGTCAACCGTTCGCGAAAAGTAGCCAGCAAAATGAGTAAGGGAATTGAGTTCTTGTTTCGAAAAAACAACGTAACTGCCATATTCGGCCACGGACAGATCAAAAACAACCGAACAGTAGAAGTTACCGACTCGGCAGGAAAGAAAAACACGTATACCGCCAATCATATCATTATTGCCACGGGTGCCCGATCAAAGCAACTACCCACACTACCCATCGATGGCCAATACGTACTGGGCTATCGAGATGCATTGGTCCTCAAAGACCTGCCCAAACGAATGGTCGTAGTAGGATCGGGAGCTATCGGAGTGGAATTTGCCTACTTTTACAATGCATTAGGCGTCGAAGTAACACTGGTTGAATATTTGCCGCGAATCGTTCCCCGAGAAGACGAAGAGGTATCTAAGCAATTGGAACGAAGCTTCAAAAAACAAGGGATCAAAGTCATCACCAAGGCCTCCGTGCAAAAAGTGGTGCCAAACGGCAAAAAGGGCGTAACCGTGACCATCGAACACAACGGCAAAAAACAAACCATCACAGCCGACAAAGTACTATCCGCAGTGGGTGTTGTTCCCAATGTCGAAGGCATTGGATTGGAAAATATAGGCATCCAACTCCAAGACGGCTATATCAAAGTGGATGCGTTCTACCGAACCAACATATCCGGTGTATATGCCATCGGAGATGTGATTCAGGGGCCTGCCTTAGCCCATGTGGCATCTCATGAGGGCATCATTTGTGTAGAGAAAATCAAAGGTCTGGATGTTGAACCCATGGACTATAATAACATCCCATCCTGTACGTATTGCCTACCGGAAGTGGCATCGGTAGGATATACCGAACAACAAGCCAAAGAGGCTGGATATGAGATCAAAGTAGGTAAGTTTCCTTTCACAGCATCAGGAAAAGCCAGCGCTGCAGGCCACACCGAAGGGTTTGTCAAAGTGATATTCGACGCCAAATATGGCGAATGGCTGGGCGCGCACATGATTGGCGCCGGCGTCACCGAACTAATCTCAGAGGTGGTAACCGCCCGCAAGCTGGAAACCACTGGCCATGAAATTATCAAGTCGGTTCACCCACATCCGACCCTTTCAGAAGCCATCATGGAAGCAGTAGCGGCTGCTTATGGTGAAGTCATCCATATCTAAGCTACTTTGAAAAAGTGGTGGCAGCCAAGCCTCCTGATGGGGCTCATTTATACCACTACTTACGCCCAGCTATCCTCCCGTAATGGCTTTACCCTCCCTACCAGCGGAAGGCTGCATGCATTAGTTATCTATGCCCAAATGGTCGAAGAAACCAATACCGACTCGACCATATGGCCACGTGGGAACCTTCCATCCTATGCATTCTGGCTCTTTGACCCCGACACCACCGTCTCAACCTACCCACCGGTGCCGAACCTGACTCACTATTTCCGGCAAATGTCAGGCGGGAAGTGGTGGCTGACCGCTACCATCATCCCACATCTATTCAGCATTTCCAGTCAAGGGCTCCATTCCTTTTATGCCGCTAATAACCGCCTCATCGATAGTGTGAATGCTTGGCTGAAGCAACATCCCGAATGGATGGCCCCATGGGAAATAATGGACCAATGGACCCCCACAGGACCATATCGTCCCAAACTACCGAAACCTAATGGAAAATGGGACTTTGTCATTATCATTTACCGCGATCCCTCATTCCTGTCATGGACAGGAGCCACCGGTGGAGTATGGATGGGATTCTCACGACCACTCAACAACAAAACCGCCGATAACTGCTTTATCCTATCACAAAGCATCGAGTCACCCTACCCCATCAATATTTTGGTACACGAAATCGCCCATGGCCTGTTGGGTGGCAATGACTACCATGTGATGGGAGCTGCAGCAGGTGGAGAAATGCGTTATGGCAACACCATCCAGTTCGGACTCCACCGCGGATGGGGGATCTTGGGCGGAAATGACATCTTTCAATCTATCAATGCCTGGGAACGCGACCGACTGGGATGGCATCCTCCAAGGGCACGCATCTATCGGATCACACCCGATAATACCCCACCTGATGGAATCAGCATTACCCTTCGGGATTTTGTCACCCAAGGCGATGCCGCCCAAATACGATTGCCACATACGAACACCCTCCCCCAGTATATTTGGCTAGAAGCCCACTTCAAACGATCTCCTTTCGACAAACGATGGCGATCCCCCGCCATGCTTGACTGCCTTCAAGACCGCCTACCGGCTGGTGTTTACGCCTATTTTCAAATAGGAATGGATGACTCTTCCTTACTGCACCCTCAATGGATTGATTTTCTCTTTCCCATTAGCGGCGAAGGCAACTGGGACTATGAAGTGGAACCCCACACTCAAATGTTATGCTATGCCGGTCATGAAGAGAATATCCTACGAAAGGTGCGCCCCAACCCCCTCAGCGGATACAACGACTGGCGCTATCTACTCTTCGACATCGGAACACCCAATCATCCCCAAGGAGATGGCCAAATTCTGGGAAACCGCCATCCCAGTAACCGTGCAACCCACGGCAACAATTTCTGTTTTCGTACCCCCAACAGCTTGGCCCTCGAATCATGCTGGACTCCAAATAATCCCGGAAATGGTGGCAATATCGACATCGTACAGCCGTATGCCGAACGAATCGGCGATACCGTTCTCACCTGGCATAGCTGGGGGCCAGAAGAAGCCTTTACCGTGGGTAAGGTGATCGGACCCAACAGCAACCCGACCGCAGCCAGTGCTCACTTCCGGGGGCATTACGTACGTAAAAACGGCCGATACTACCCCACACCAGCACTACATCCTATCATCCTCAACGGGCTACAAATCGCAATCATTGAACAAGACGATACCACCTTCACTATTCACGTCTCCTACCGCAATTTCAACCTTCACCGTGCCCAGCGATGGGCTGGCAATCCCATTCACATATACGACACCTTTCACATTCATGCCCCCGTTACAATCGACCTCAGCGGTACACCCAATGCATGCTTTATCGATTCGACCACAGGACACTTTATCCCACCTACCCACGTGATCGTACAGCCGCATGGTGGCCTGATTGTAGGCAAAGGGGGACGGATTATCATTCGCCGCAATGCCACCCTCACCATCCGCGACCAGGCTCTTCTTGCCATCCAAAAAGGGGGACGTATCCTTATCAAGGGAGGACGGCTTCGCCTTCCGCGGGGTTATCGCATCCCACGTCCACGTGGCTGGAAGGAGTGGCTATTCCCTTCGATTCGGCTGCAAAAAGGCACCATTGAATATTACGATCCGATCCCCGATGCCCCCTGATGTCATATCAAAGTAGGCATCTTTGCACCTCAAATGCCCCTCCTTATGGAACGGTTCCATGCGATAATCCAGCACGCCTTAAAAACATTTATCCACCGGCAGACAGGACAAACCATTACACCCACCATTCAATACACCCGTCCCGAATTTGAAGGGGACCTTACGGTAGTAACCTTCCCATTAGCCAAGCTATTACGCCAGAATCCGCAGACCATCGCCCGTAAACTGGGAGAACACCTCCAACAACAACTCCCCGAGATCGATCAATTCAACATTGTTAAAGGCTTTCTTAATCTCAAATTTTCACCGCAATCATGGTATAATTATTTCCTATACGCCCTCAAGGCCCCCCTCTTTCCCCGTACCTCAACCCCACAACGCATTGTCATCGAATACTCGTCCCCCAACACCAACAAGCCACAACACCTAGGCCACATCCGCAACAACTTGCTGGGATGGTCCATCGCCGAAATACTACACACTTACGGACATCACGTGTTCAAAGTCAACCTCATCAACGATCGGGGAATCCACATTGCCCAGTCGATGGTGGCGTGGCTGAAATACGGAAACGGGACCACACCAGCCGATGCCGGACAAAAAGGCGATCACTTCGTTGGCGATTACTACGTCCGATTTGCCCAAGAACACAAAAAGCAACAAGCCAATATCTCCGACGGTAGCGAAACCCCACTGATGAAACACGCCCGAGAAATCCTTCGTAAATGGGAAGCAGGCGACCTCCAAGTACGCCACATATGGTCGCAAATGAACGGCTGGGTATTGGAAGGATTCGGCCAAACCTACCGCCGTTTGGGAGTAGACTTTCATAAGGTGTATTTCGAATCAGAGACCTACCTCCTGGGCAAACAATACGTCATCGAAGGCCTCCACAAAGGAATATTCTATCAGAAGGAGGACGGATCTATTTGGGTTCGCTTCGACAATGATACCCTCAACGACAAGCTCCTGTTGCGAAGTGATGGCACCACCGTTTATATCACCCAAGACATTGGCACCGCTGCCTTACGCTACATTGACTTCCAGATGGATCGGGCCATTTACGTGGTCGGCGATGAACAAAAACATCATTTCAAGGTGCTTCAACACATACTACAACAACTCAATGCACCTTATGCCAATGCGATTTATCATCTTGCCTATGGAATGGTCGACTTGCCCTCAGGAAAAATGAAGTCGAGGGAAGGAACCGTAGTGGACGCCGACGACCTTATGGACGAGATGGTCAACCGCGCACGTACGATTAGTCAGCAATTGGGAAAGACCAAAGGGCTCTCCAATCAAGAACGACAACACCTCTATCATATTATCGGAATTGGGGCCCTCAAGTTTCATATCCTCCGCAACGATCCCCAACGGCGAATGCTTTTTGATCCTCAAGAGTCGGTCGACTTCTTTGGAAATACCGGACCTTTTATCCAATATGCCTATGCGCGCATTCAATCCATCCTGCGCAAAGTCAAAACAATAGATGATATTCCTTCACCTCCTCGGTACGAACCCAATCCAGCCGAAATCGCTTTGCTTCGCAGCATCTATCGACTTCATGACGTTTTTCTCAATGCCGTTAATGATCTTTCACCTGCAGCCATTGCTCAATATGGCTATCATTTAGCACAGCAATTCAATACCTACTATCATGCACATCCCGTCTTAAAAGCTGAAGACGAATCCACGCGACGATTCCGACTTCAGCTACTCCAGCTCGTCGCCCGTGCCTTACGGGAAAGTATGGCCCTACTGGGGATTGAAATGCCCCAACGCATGTGAACGCTCCCATTATTCATTCGATGGTGTCCATCTTCCTAAAACCCATACTACCAACATCCCACCAATCATCCATCCCACCCCTATCCACAATTCAGGAGCGCTTAATGTCGGCACATACCCTAGCGTTTTTCCGCCTACCGTCACTTTCCAAGGCCATACTTTATACAATGACCCCACCATGAACCCCATTAAGGCCCCCAGCGTCAGATCGTGATAACGATGCAACAGCCACGATAGCAAACGGGAAAACATCACAAACCCCACCAAAATACCCACCATCAAAGACACCAATACCATCACTTCATGCGTGGGGAACCCCACTGCCCTACCCACAAAAAGTCCTTTCAGCCCATCAGCCACCGCTGCCACACTATTGATCGCTTGTTCGTACTTTCCCATCACCATCAGAATATAAGATCCAGAGATACCCGGCAACATCATGGCCGATATGGCCACTGCCCCACTCAGCACAAGTTCCGGATAAGTCCCCGGCCGCTGAACAGGAACCATCGAGCTAATCCATGCTGCCACTGCCATTCCCCCAAAGAAGGTGAGTAACACTTTCCCATTCCAATGCTGGATCCGCACCCGCACCATCCATGCCGACGCTGCAATCAATCCCCAAAAAAATGCCCACAACGGCACCGGGAAGTATATCATCAAATATTGTATCACCTTGGACAGTATGAGGACCGCCATACCAATGCCCCCAAATAAAGGCACTAAAAAGCCCCCATCAATATGCTGCCATAGACGCCGCCAATAACCCGACAAGAATAAGTGCAAAGCCGTCCAATTCAACCGTTTAAGGGCATCAATCCATCGCTCATAAATTCCAACAATGAAGGCAATCGTACCTCCCGACACCCCGGGGATCACATCAGCAGCCCCCATTGCCATGCCTCGTAGAAAAAAGCCAATCCAGGATGACATCAACTATTGCGACCCATTTGAACGCACAAACATACACCAATCTTCAAGGTGAATAGCGAATAAAAAAGCCGCCTGCCAAAACAGGTGTTTGGCAGGCGGCGATACAACAAAACCAGTGCACCTACTTCTTCATCTCGATAATGCCCGTATTAACACCAAACGATACATCCCTCACCTGAACGAAAGGATTACCCTGGGCATCTTTCATTACACCTCGCAACGTATCCCCGTTCTGAATTACAAACCCCCGTCCCCATACCGGACGCGGCACACCTTCAATCGCAAAACGGGCAATGCCATTCTGATCAGAAAATTCCGTCTTCACCGCATTGCGTTCATTGTCAAAGTCTAATTGCGTATAGTAAATATCCACACGGACTCCGCTAATCGTTTGAAGGCCGCCTTCCAGTTTGGTAATAACTTCCAGGGTGTCTATTTTCGGGCCCAGCCCCGGACGATCCGTATGTTCCTGCTTCAATTGAATAAGCGGCACTTCCCGCTTACATTGTGTTCCCAATATCCCCACCACTAAAAGAGCCAACAAACCAATGAATGTACGTTGCATAACCTTTCCTTTCTAAGGTTCGGCAAATATATACAACGGCATCCGAACTAAAATACGCATCCTTGCATATTTATCCCATCGCTTCACATTTCGATTCGGAGCGTAAGCATCGCATGGAAAGGCGCCTGCGGATAAACATAAACCATCGCATGAGGCATTCCTCCGGAACGATATAGGTAAGTCCATCCATTGGTTGCATATATCTTATTGCGTAGGTTGAACAGATCGACTCCTATCATTACTCCTTTTACGCCTCCACGGGGATGTAGCTGGTAACGCATCCGCAGGTTGGGGACAAAATAGGGATCCAGTCGCCGATCACTATCTTGGGTATTATCTAAGTATTGAGCACCCACATATTTTCCTTCAAGGTCAATTGTCAATCCTCGGATTTTTCGATAAGAAAGCACCAAACTACCCATCCATCGAGGAGAAAAAGCAATATCAACGTTTCGGAAAATCATTGAATCTTGGGTCCACGTATCCCAATCATCAACATATTGCACGTATTTGCTGATTTTACTACGGTTAAATGTCATATTTCCCTGCAATATCCATCCTTCAGCCAACGAATGAAGTGCATTTAATTCCAGCCCCCGTCGGTAGCTCCGTTCCACATTTTCCCGCACATATGCCCCTACGTCATTGATACGCCCAGTCAGGACCAACTGGTCGCGATACTCCATTGCAAAGACATTCACATCTACATAGTTTTGTTCAAACGCCCACCGTCCTCCCATTTCAAAGTTGAGCAGGCGTTCTGGGCGGGGAAGCTCATAGGTAGCGGCTTCAAAATCATCGCGGTTTGGTTCTTTGAATCCAACTCCTGCAAAGAAGCGATACGTTCCCCCCCCCGGATGATGGTATGTCAGGCCCACCCTT
>CAYVLB010000002.1:0-985 GCA_964452325.1 uncultured Sphingobacteriales bacterium
ACCAGAGTATCTATCATGCGCAGTTGATATCATCCCATCGTTCTGACCCAAAAGGAAACTAAATAAGGCATGGAAAGTAGGGCAACGAGCTGAATTATTGTTATAGTAGCATACCCCATAGAAAAAGTGATTGAGAAATAGGAGGGGGAGGGCCATAATGTTATTTTCTCTTAAAGCTATGGTGTCATATCATCGGCTATTATTAGGATCTTCGTCACCTCGACGACGTCAGTTGATCGAATCCGTAGGCATTCCGATCTCGAGAATAATTGTTCCCCTGATGGATGAGGGTTTGCCTTCAAGTGTTTCACCCGATCGGGGCGTTGCGCATTTAGCACAACAAAAAGCAATGTGGATACGCCGACATTTTCCTCCGACACCCGATGAAGTATTGCTAACGGCAGATACCGTTGTTGTACTCGATGGAACAATCTTGGGGAAGCCTTCTTCGGAAGCCGAAGCATGGTCCATGCTTCGGCTTCTTTCCGGGCGAACCCATCAAGTGCTCACGGCTGTGGAGATTCAATGGCAGACGGGATCCAGTCGTTTTATCGATGAAGCACTTGTTACTTTTCGCCGCCTCTCCGATGATGAAATCCGGTACTATGTGGGGATCAACGGCCCCTTCGATAAGGCTGGTGCCTATGGAGCCCAGGACTGGCTAGGTCGCATAGGTATCCGACGTATCGAGGGCTCCTTCTACACGGTGATGGGCCTTCCCATCGATCGTGTATACGCTGTCTGGAAACAACTTACTGGACAACCCATTGCCCCGCAGTAATTCGCTGCCCTTCTGGCATACGCAGTTGGTAGATATAACTCCCTGAGGCAGGTGGTGTCCATGGAATCACCCGATTATCGGCCACCAACCGACGCTGCAATACTTCCTGTCCCGATGGAGTGTAAATAGACAATATAACAACCGGATGCTGCATAGGCCATGCCTCAATGCGGATATGCCCTGCAGAATAGCTGACCCGTACAT
>CAYVLB010000002.1:995-30267 GCA_964452325.1 uncultured Sphingobacteriales bacterium
CTCGTCATCATATAAGGCCTATCGTTGACCCGTCACGGTGGATGCATACACATTATCTACTTGGAGCCACCGCCCCCCTGATGCCGTCTTAAGGCCGAATAGCAAATTAAGACTGTCTGGCTGAAGTGGGACCGCTAACTGGAAAGTATCGGATGTGTAAGAAGCAGTGGAAGGTGATAGGACCTTAAGCAGCGGAGTGGTAGAAGTTTGTCCTACTTTCAGGAACAATACGGCCGCCGCAGTGTCCTTTGCCCCTAAAGGAGAAGTCTTGTAGTCAAAAGCAATGGCGTTGATGGGCGACGCAAAATTGACTCCTACTAGTGGTGGAGGAAACATGCCGCTCATCAACGAGAAATCCCCCATGTGAATAAATGCCACCGTATCTTCTTGCTGGGGCGAATCTCCTTCAAACGGTTGCGGTATTAGTCGAACCGCATAATTCCCTACCGATGCATCAGTGGTAGGAAGCATTCGATGCATCATAGAGTCTTCGACGAACCATGAAATATCAAAAGATTGTGAGGGGGGAGGCGGCGAAAAAGTCTCTGTGACCACATATGGAGTCGCAGGCAGGCCGTCCCATCCCTCCGGTCGGGTGGTTGCCATTGGGAGCCATTGCTCAAACCCTGCATTGGGCAATGCATTACCATCAATAAACATCGAATCGATCAGCAATATCGAATTAGGATCTAATCCGCTCCCAATCAGGATGAGGACGCCATTAGAGCTCCCTAAGGTGAAAATGGTTGTGTCTAACGATATGTTAGTGGAGGTTGGGGTGATCGAAAATCCACCAAATCCGACTACAGAGGTATTGTTGAGCAGCGCTACGATGATGCTCGCAGTGTCGTTTGTAGCAGTATATTGGAGGCGCGTGCGGAAATTGTGAATTCCTGGGGAGAGTGGGTAATTTTCCAGTTTCAGCCCCATCATACCCCTCACAGTATCACCGTCTGGGGTAAGCCACGAACGAACCATCAGCGAATAATTTCCAGCAATTGCATTGGTAGAACGTCCTGTTAAGATGGGTAACGTGTCCATTCGCAATAATCGTCGATACGCATCAAAAGACACCCATTTGGTATATCCGGCCGGCGCATAGTAAAATGTGTCATTCGTCCAGTTTTCAAAACTTGCATTTGGAATCTGACTCCATGCGGCCGTCGGCATAAGAGCTCCCAGAAAACACCATATGGAAACTGATTTTTTCATGACCGTACTTGCTTTAACTTTAAGATTTATAAGGATGCTACTTTAACGCATTGAGGTGTGTGATAGTTTCCTTAAACTTAATTATCATTAAATCACACACTAATTTGCAAAGCCTCCAATAAAATGATTAGAGCGCGTCGATACTGCCGCAAACTTGAATAGATTTTCTGGCTTCTTGATAAGATCAAAGAAGTAAGTCGTAAAAAGTAGACTCATAAGCACAATTTTGCAACGTACCAAGTTATATATTGCTAATTGTCAAATGCCTGGATAAAAGGTAAATGTGGCTTTGATTGAAAAAAAATTTTATGGAATTTCGTTAGTAAGACCAAGGTTATTACATTTGCACCTGCAAAAGGAGTTGAATTATGCATATGCATGTTTGGAATGGCGGCCGAAGCGGCCGATTGGTAATGGCACTGGGTGCCGTGTTTTATTTGATGGGGTGGGGATGTAAGAGTATTAAGAAACAGGCAGAAACCTTCGAAGAAAAGGTTCAGATTTCTACGGAAAAACCTATTGTGGAGGTGCGGGGAGATTCCATTGAGATTCCTGCCAAAGTCAAACTTGCTCCTAAATACCTTTATCCGCAATCTACATTGCGACTTTCCTTTATTATGAAGTACCAAGGTCGGGAAATTGGCCAGAAACCGCTTAAGGAATTGAAAGTGCGTGGCCCCAAGGCGCGTGTGGAAGATACGGCCAGTTACATAACGATCGATCCTAAAGAAGGCAAAACGTTTACCTATCGGGAAGTGTTGCCCTATGATGATAATTATAAGAAAATGCAGGTGGACGTGTTGCCGAACCTGAAACTGGAGTCGGAATATGATGATGCCGCCGATTTATGTTATACTGTGGAGCCGCGCAAGTTACTCATGGGTGTGATCACTACTCCTCTAACAGTGCACCCTTCATACGATGTCTTATTGGGAGGGCTTTCGGAGTCGCACCGGATGCATATTCAAGAAGGGGAAGAAAGTGCTGCGAAACGTAACATTTTCGATCATTGGAAAAAAGGCCCGTATAGCATGGCCGCAGCTCATCCTGACTATCGAGCAGAAAAAGAGTTCAAGCCCGCTGAAAAGTATCCTACCGAGGCCATTTTCTTTGAAATCAACAAGTGGAAGCTGCGTCGTTCAGAGATTCAGAAAAAAGAAGTGCAAGAAATCCTTGCCTTGGCACAAGATACCAACTTGGAGGTGCGCAAGGTGTTAATTAAGGGGTATGCCTCGCCGGATGGACCCCAAGATTGGAATGTAACACTATCCCGGAATCGGGCGAAAGTAGTGGCCAACTTTGTGAGTCGTGAGCTGCGTCGGCGTGGATTGCAACAGGCGCGCGTGCCGGATTTCTTTGAACAAATCAACACGCCCGAAGACTGGGAAGGCCTGCGTCGGGAAATAGAGCGATCAAGCTTGCCAGCTAATCAAAAGCAGGCGGTGCTGAGCATTTTGGCATCCAATATGTCGTTGGATGAGAAAGAAGCGGCCCTTCGTAAAGCGGATGCATGGCAGGCATTAGTGGATATTTACCTTCCGCGGTTGCGTCGTAGTGAGATCGTTGTGGTGGTAAAAGGGCAAATGCGCAAACTCGAAGACGTGATGAAAGTCGGCGAAGAAAACTTGTCGGATCTGTCCAAGTCGGAATTGCTTTTGTATGCTTATTACACAAAAGATCCAGCTAAAAAGCGTGCTGCTTACCAAGAGTATCAAAAACGGGCACCGCAGTCGTGGGTAGGCTATAACAATGAAGGTGTTACGTATTTGTTAGAGGGTGATTATGAGCGAGCCAAGGAACGGCTGGAATGGACACGCCGTCAATTTGGGGATAACGATACCATCATTAACAACTTGGGGATTGCCTATGCCGAGTTGAAAGATTACGAACGTGCCATTGACTTGTTCGAACAAGCAGAACGTGGGGGGCTTCCTGAAGGCAACAATAAAGGGATTACCTACATCAAGAAGGGAGATTACGAGTCAGCCATAACCGCCTTCCCACCGAAACAATGCGATTATAATACAGCTTTGGCGTATACGTTATTGGGCGAATATGACAAAGCGCTGGCAAAACTTGAATGTGTCAGTGATAAGGCGGCCGATCATTATTACTTGCGGGCAGTTATCGGCGCCCGTAAAGGGGATAAAGAGTTGTTGTCTACGAGCTTGGCTCGGGCAATTGAGCTGGACCCAGAATTGGCTGATGTCGCTAGTGAAGATCTTGAATTTTATAGCTATTGGAATACTCCAGAATTTAAAGTAGCGGTTTCGAAGAAGAAGTAGCGTTTAGGAAGTAGGTTTTTTTATTGCAAGCAATTTCAAATCAAAATAAACTATCACCATGAAGCGAATAGGTACGGCCCTTGTGATGGCTTTGGGAATGAGTAGCATCCTTTGGGTGGGATGTGAAAAAGACAATCCTGACGATCAGGGAGGAATTGTTCGTCCAGAGGTAACGATCGAGCGGATGGCTCCTGCTACTGGCGAGATACCCAGTGGGTATGCTGAGATCGGCAAAGAAGTTACCGTTAAGGTCAAAGTAACTTCGAATATTGAAGTTGCTACGATTTCGATGAAAGTAACCATTGGAGGGTATTCGCAAACGGTGATTGGAGATACGGACTTGAATATTTTTGAATATACTTATGAGATCCCCTATGTATTGCCTACAGGTGATACGTTAGGGGTAGGAGACGTGCTTAGTTTTAAAGTAACTGCCACCGATAAGAACAATAACGACGGAACGGCAAGTCTCGACTTAAAGTTAGGAAACAAGCTGGCGATATACTCTAAGAATCCTCAAACCCAGGAGTCGTTCCGAATCTGGCACAAGTTTAGTCAGGGGGCGGGGGCTTTTGATCTGAAAAACCTCGTTCCGAAGACCGTGAATGATGCAGATCAAGAAAAGGATATGGAAGATGCTTCCCAAGTAGGCGCTCCGGTCACGGGTGATATTTGGGCTGGCTATGATGATAATAACGGCACCATCATTAACAAGACGAAATTTGTCAAGTTGAGTGGTAAAACCCTTGCTAACTTTGTATTGGATGCGCAAATTCGGGATGCTTATATGAATGCTTCGACAGCTCCCGTAAGTAAAATCAAGGTGATGGATGGTGACCTTTACGCTGTTAAGTTACGAGGGCAAGAGGAATATGTGTTGCTACATATTAAGGAAGTTAACACTACCGACGACTCGAAAACATCGGCCAGTAACAAGGGATACGTCGAATTTGAGGTAAGTTCTGCAATTTATTAATGATTGTTGGGGTTAGTTTGAAAGCCCCCTTGTTCCTTTTCTGGAGCAAGGGGGCTTTACTTTTGTAACCAATCTTTAAGGGCGACGGGGCATGTATGCTCATCAGACTACATTGCGGGTCCGATATGCAGATACGGATCGAATGGATCAGGTGTATTACGGTCGGTATGCTGAGTTTTTCGAGATGGGAAGGGTGGAAGCAATGCGCAATTTGGGAATCAGCTATCGGGAATTGGAGGAAATGGGGGTTTTACTACCGGTCATAGAGTGGCGGGTGCGCTATTTGCTGCCTTTAACTTATGATGAGCTGCTGAGGATTGAGACCATTATTCCTGAAATGCCGACTGCTCGGATTCGCTTTTTATATCGCATCTTGAATTCCGAAGGGCGTTTGGCAGCTGATGGAGAAACAACGCTGGTGTTTGTTCGTGCAAATGATCGGAGGGTGATCCGATCACCACATCGATTGCGCGAGGCGTTGGCACCTTATTTTAAGGGGGGGGATCAGTGATTCGCCTGTTCCGTCGATATCCTTTGCTTTTATACATGCTTCAATGGTTAAAACGGGTTTCACTGCCGGGGTTTCGTGGCATCCCAGTCTATTTTGCAATACGTTTTTATTTTCATCAGTTATTGGACGAATCAATTAACCTAAAAGCATCTGCCATTGCATTCAATCTGTTTTTGGGAACGATCCCTGCATTGATGTTTTTGTTAAGTCTGCTGCCCTATCTCTCGATAGGAATGATCGAGGTGTACATTATGGATGCCATACGTGAGGGGCTGCCGAGCGATGTGGCACCTTTGATTGCGGTTACAGTTCATGATGTGTTAGCCACTAAACGGGGAGGGCTTTTGTCATTTACGCTATTGATTGCCCTTTATTTTGCTTCGAATGGGGTGTATGCCATGATTGAGACCTTTGATATTCATGACCCCCGTTCATTTATTACAAAGCGGATTCGTGCCATCTGGATGACGTTAGCGATTATGTTTTTCTCAGTGTTGACGATTGGCATCTACTGGGCATTTGAGCTGTTATTGGGATGGATGACAGTACGGGTCGAAGGTTTTGATATAATCGCTATCTGGGGAGTACGGATAATGAAGTATGTACTTACAATGGGCTTTATCAGTCTTACCGTATCCTTTATATATTATTATGGACCGCGTCATTCAATGCGCTGGAAACGTTTCTCGCCTGGAGCTGTGCTAACGACACTATTGTTATTGATTACTTCGTGGGCAGTGGCTTACTATTTCGAACACTTTGCACGTTACAACTTGTTATATGGGTCGTTGGGAGGTCTCATTGCGCTGATGTTGTGGTTTTATTTCAATGCTGTGGCCATTGTGGTGGGATATGAATTGAACCGTGGCCTGATTCAGGCTCGCAATCAGTTAAAGTCCAAATATCGGGGATTTCGGCTGGGAAATTAGATTTTTGCAGTGCCTCAACGTTGGAGGGGTGCCGGAGTGGTCGAACGGGTCGGTCTTGAAAACCGAAGATCCCATCCGGGATCCGAGGGTTCGAATCCCTCCCCCTCCGCCAATTGGTATTCTGGGGGGAATTAGCTGTGCTGCTAAGGGCTGGAAGTGCTGATAAGTATGCAATCTGGGCAGAATTGATGTTGGTGGGGTTGAATGGGCTTTGCTTGGTCATATTTGTGGCATGGAATCATGGATACTTGGGGTGGGTTCTCTTTTTATGGTGGATAGTATGGATGTTGTGGATTCTCTTCGGGCAACGGTGTTGCCGGAAGTGGTAGTGTCGGGGCGCCGAGGGATGGACATTGTGGTGTGGGATCGTCTGGATGCACAGTTGGTGATGTGGAAGAATCCGTCAACTTCGGCGGACTGGCTCGGTCATGTTGGGGGTGTGTATGTTCAGAAAAGTCAGTTGGGGGGTGGAAGTCCAATGATTCGTGGGTTGGCGGCAAACCGAATTTTGTATGCGGTGGAAGGTGTACGAATGAATACTGCGATCTTTCGGGGGGGAAATCTTCACAATGTAATTTTATTGTCTCCTTGGCTTATGGATGAAGCGGAGGTGATGATGGGGGTTGCGTCGGTAGGATATGGTAGTGATGCGATGGGTGGGGTATTGTCGTTTCGTTTTCTTCGTCCCCGCTTTATAGATTCAGTGGGATGGTATGGCTGGGGGGGAGTACGCGGTGGGAGTGCGGCTTATGAAAGGGGAGGGTATGGAGTGGTAGCTGGTGGAACGAAGCAATGGGCATGGCTGGGAGGCATTGCATGCAAGACATTGGGGGATGTACGCATGGGCGCGTTGGGGAGGTCAGACTTTTTGCGTACGCATTACGTGGAGCGTGTGCAGGATTCTGATCGGGTGGTGCCCAATGATCATCCGTTACTGCAGGTGCCAACGGGGTTTTCGCAGTGTCATGTTTTAGGGAGATTGCGGAAACGGACGCTTAATGGTGATATAGACTATACGTTTTATTACACTGCCTCTTCGGATATTCCCCGATATGATCGGTTGCTACCAGATACAACGGGCAATTTTCGCTATGCGGAGTGGTATTATGGTCCGATGAGATGGATATTTCAACGCGTGGGTCGGATATGGCGTTTTTCCCATCGGTGGCAGCCGGTTTTAGAAGTGCAGGGGGCGTATCAGCGGATGGAAGAAAGTCGTCATCGCCGTTTGTTAGGGAATATCGAGCGAAAGTCTCAGTATGAAATGGTAGATGTTGCTTCGGTGAATGTGGATGTTCAAATGGGCGAAGTGGGCGACTGGTCAATGCGGATGGGAGCCGAAGGTGTGTGGAATAGGGTAAGGTCGGTGGGAAAGGTCACGGATATATCATCGGGTGCGATATCTGGGTGGATGCCGCGCTATCCGACGGGTTGGTGGTATTCGGGAGGAATATATGCGTTGGGACGGTATCGATGGTCTCCACAGTGGGAAGCAACGGGCGGGATACGCTGGAATGCGTTTGGGCTGGATGTCCGATTTGATACCGGCTGGTATCCGTTGTCTATCGACCGGGCGGTGATGCGTCATTCGGCTTGGGCGTGGGGAGTGGGTGTGCGTTGGCAAGCGTGGGAGATGGGACGAATATGGTTGCAATTGGGATCGGGTTTTCGGGCACCTAATGTAGACGATGTGGGCAAAGTGTTTGATTCGGAACCAGGATCTGTGCTGGTTCCTAATCCGTCGTTGAAGGCTGAACGGGCCTATACGCTAGAATTGCATTCGCTGGTGTGGAATAGTGGGGGGCAATGGCGGTGGAAAGGAGGGGTATATTACACATGGTTGGACGATGTGATGATCCGACGTCCTTATCGGTGGGCGGGATGGGATAGCATGGAATACGAGGGGGTCATGAGCCAGATTATGGCGATTCAGAATGGTGCGTATGGCTGGATATGGGGAAGCTATGGTGAAGTGTCGTATCATGTGGGGACGCAATGGGAATTGCGTATTCGTTCTGACTGGCAACGGGGTCGAGAATGGGAGGAAGGGGGAGTGGGTAGTGAGCCGATGCGTCATGTGGTGCCGGTGTTTGGTCGATTGGAGATGCGGCGTCGGGTGAAGCGTTGGCAAGTGGGAATGTGGATTGTATTTAGTGGAGGACGGCATCCGGAAGAAATGCCTCCTTCTGAGCGAAAAAAGGTGCATATCTATCCACTGGACTCCTTAGGACGTCCGTACGTAGAGGGATGGTGGACACTTAACGGTCGGGGAATGTGGCATGTGTCGGATCATATCACGATTACTGTTGGGATAGATAATCTTATGGATCGGCGCTACTGGCCATATGGTTGGGGAATGGCCGCTCCCGGGCGGGATATTACCTTACAGTTGAGAATCAAATTCTGAGGGACATATCCGTTGGAAATATCTTCCTACGTTCATGCGTTGCCGAAATGCTTCGTAAAGGATAATAGCTGCGGCTACTGAAATGTTTAGGCTTTGAATCATTCCCACCTGTGGAATGATAACATTGCCATCGGCTCGATGGAATGCCTCCGGGCTGATGCCGTTATGTTCGTTGCCGAAGACAATGGCAATGGGTTGTGTCCAATTAATGTCATAGACAGATTGGGCAGGATGGGCAAGGTGGGTGGTGAGAATGTGTAATCCTTGATCTCGCAGGTTGGCGTAGCAGGTAGGAATATCCGGGTGAAAATGGATGTTGAGCCATTGAATAGCGCTGGCGGAGCTTTTTTTACCCAGTCGATAATCGGCACGTCGTTCAGGTGGGATGATGATATGGACATGGTGGATGCCGACGGCATCGGCGGTTCGAAGGACTGCTGAGACATTGTGGGGGTCGAAGACGTTTTCGAGGACTACGGTAAGATCAGGCTGTCGATAAAATTGGGTGGTTTGGATACGAAGCTGGCGGCGAAAGGTATTCAATAGATTATTTCCCTTGGAAGTTGGGCTTTCGTTTCTCGATGAATGCCTGAACGCCTTCTCGATAATCTTGACTTCGTCCTGCGATTTCTTGGAAATAGTATTCCATTTCGAGCATTTTGCGTAGGTCGTTTTGGAATGAGAGGTGGAGTAATTTTTTTATCATTCCGATGGCTTTAGTCGGTGCTTGTGCATAATAACGGGCGACTTCGAGGGTGGCTTTGTCCAGTTCCTCATGCGGGACGACGTGATTGACCATTCCCAGTTCTAGTGCGCGATTGGCGGAGATACGGGTTGCTTGCGTTGCAAATTCGAAAGCACGTTTGAGGCCAACCAGGCGAGGTAAAAAGTATGAAGACCCAGAATCGAGGACGAGTCCGACGTTGATAAATACTTCGATAAGGGATGCTTGTTCGGATGCCACGACATAGTCACAGGCGAGTGCCAAAGATGCTCCGGCCCCTGCTGCTACGCCGTTGAGACGAGCAATAAAGGGTTTGGGGGTCTCGCAAATGAGCTGGATCATGGGGTTGTAGCGTTGTTTTACGGACTCTCCTAATGATCGGTTGGGCTTGTCTTGGATGTCTTTGAGGTCTTGGCCTGAGCAAAATGCTTTTCCGGCACCGGTGATAACCACAACTCGGACTTCGGGGTCTTTACTGCACTTTTTGAGGGCATCAATAACTTCAAAGCTCATATCCTCGTTAAATGCGTTATACACTTCTGGACGATTGAGGGTGATGGTAGCGATGTGAGTGTCGATTGCGAAGTGGATGTGCTTATAGGTCATGATTTTGGTATTTTTCAATGATTTCAATAGCGCGCTGCATTAGTTGTTCATTGAGGGGAATAACTCCGGGTGTTTCGCACACAGCTGCTGCTGCTGCGTTGGATATGACAAGGATATCATGCAAGGAATACCCAGCGAGTAGAGCAAGGGTCGTTGTGGCGATGGTGGTGTCTCCGGCACCGGAGACATCAGCCACCTTGCGTACGAATGCAGGGATGTGGTATTCTTCTGAGTAGTTTGTGGCGTAAATGCCATGTTCGGAAAGGGTAATCATGGCGATATGGGGGTGGAGGGTTTCATGAAGTAATTGGACAGCTTGACGCAGCTGTTCAAAATCAAGGGGAGTTGAGTTAATTTCAATACCTAGGCCATCCCGTAGTTCTTTCAAGTTGGGCTTAAAGAGGGTGGAGTTTTGGTAGGCGGTGAAGTTGCGGAGCTTGGGATCGACAAGAATGGGAATGTCCAGTTGCTGAGCTTTTCGGGCAATGTTGTCATAGAGGGCAGGGCTGATAACCCCTTTGTCGTAGTCTTCAAACAGTACGGCATCCATTTGGGGTAGGAGTTCGGTGGCAATGTGGAGGAGTTGATGTTGGTCGGTTGTTGATAGCGGTTGGGTGGTTTCATGATCGAGTCGGAGCATTTGTTGATGGTTTCCCACAATTCGACTTTTGACGGTGGTGATACGGTGGGATGAAACTACCAGGTATGCATCGCCAATGTTCGATTGTTGTAGTTGATGGCGTAGGTGTTTGCCTGCAGCGTCGTTTCCGATTACAGTTACCATATAAGGGATACTTCCCAGACCGTGGATGTTGGCAGCGACATTAGCGGCCCCGCCCAGCCGCCATTCTCGGTATTGCTCAAGGACAATGGGGACGGGTGCCTCGGGGGATATGCGTTCGACATGCCCATGAATATATTGGTCGAGCATGACATCCCCGATGATGAGGATTTTTCGGCCTGCGAAGTCTTGCTTCCAGTTATGAATTCGGTTCATTATGTTGTCAGGTTTTGGAGGGCCTCACCCAGGCGTTGGAGGGCTTCTTGAAGTTGTGGAACATTGACTGAGAAAGAGATACGGATATGGCCGGGCATGCCGAATGCTTGGCCGGGAACGACACTGACGTTATATTGCTTGAGGAACCACAAAGCAAATTGTAAGTCGGAGTTAATGGGGGGACGTTGGAGGTAATGTCGAATGTCCAGGAAGATATACATGGCTCCCTGGGGAACAGCATATTGGATATGGGGGATTTGCTGTAGGATTTGGATAGCGGCATTACAACGGCGTTGGAAAGCCCTGCGCATGGCAATGGTTGGACTGTGATCGCCAGTGAGGGCTGCAATAGCTGCCCGTTGGCTAATGCTACATGCCCCCGATGTGATTTGGCCTTGAAGCTTTTCTGCTTGTTGGGTGATGGGTTCTGGAGCAATGAAGTAGCCAATTCGCCATCCCGTCATGGCATAACTTTTCGATACTCCGTTGACGATGGCCAGTCGGGAACGAATGTCTTCAAAGCGGATGAGGCTTCGCAGCTGCCCATCAAAAGTCAGCCAGTCGTAGATTTCGTCCGAAATGATAAACACGTGGGGAGCCTGACGGAGCACTTCGACGATATCTGCCAGTTCGTCGTGGTTATAAACAACACCGGTAGGGTTATTAGGTGAATTAAGGATCACCATTCGGGTTGTCGGCGTCAGCGCCCTTTGGAGCTGTTCAGGTGTGATCTTATAGTCGGTGTCGGGACCGGCAGGGAGGGGTATGAATTGGGCGCCAGTGAGGCGAATCATATCGTGATATGATACCCAATAAGGGGTAGGAACAATCACCAGATCGCCGGGTCGCAAGAGCACCTCAAAGAGATTGGAGAGTGATTGTTTGGCACCCGTACTGATGAGTATTTGTTCAGGGCGAGATTTGACATTATGTTCTCGCCAATACTTTTCAATAATGGCTGCTTTAAGATCGGGATATCCGCTAACGGGGGGATAGTGGGTGTATCCTTCGTCGATTGCTTGTTTAGCAGCGGCTTTGATGTGGTCGGGGGTATTGAAGTCAGGCTCTCCTAATGATAGGTTAATGACCGCATGACCTTGGGCAGCTTTTTCCCGGCTTAACCTCGACATCATGATGGTGGAGCTTTCTTGAAGGGTAGTCACGCGTTGGGAAAAGCGAAAAATAGGGTCCATTATCTCTTTCAATTGTTTGATAGTAACGTGTAATTGGATAGATGAAACAATGTAAACACACCTATTTGGATATCTAGTGGATTATCGCCGACTTCGCAGAGGTCAAATCCTACGATACGCCGACCGGACTCGACAATGGCTTCAATCAGCATTACCGCATATCGGAAAGATATACCGCCGGGAACCGGGGTACCGGTGTGTGGACAGTATCCGATATCGAGCCCATCGATATCAAAGCTGATGTATACGTTTTCAGGCAAAGGGGCGATGATTCGTTGGATAAGGGCATATCCACAATTGTCTTGACAAATTTGGCGATGGATGTCGCGGGCGAAGTGGGCATGGATGTTTGGGAATTGGTCGATCGTTTGTTTTTCTCCAACCGAAACATCCCGTAGGCCGACTTGTACTAATGTTACCTCAGGTGCATGTTCGATAAGTCGTCGGAATACAGAGGCATGGGAAGTGGTTAGTCCTAAATATTGAGTGCGGAGGTCTGCATGGGCATCGATTTGTAGGACGCCAAGTTTGGGATAACGATCGATGGCAGCCCGCATCCCTGCTAAGGCAATCGAGTGTTCTCCGCCGATGAGCCCGATGATTTTGCCGTGGTCGTGCCATTGTCGGATGTGAAGCTGGAGCCGTTGGAGATAGCCTTGGTTCTCCTGGTCTATCCACTGAATGGTGGGGATATCAGATGGTTCTTTTCCTTGCCGGATTTGCAAGTAAATTTCTTCGACAATAGTGCGGAGTTGTAGATTCGTTTGGTAGTCGCTTTCTGGGAAGGGTACTGTAGCGATTCCTGCCTTCCATGGCTCTCCGTATGGATGAAAGTAGAGGTCGATTTCGGGGCTGGTTTCAATGATTTTTTGCGGAGCATGGGCAGTGCCACGTCGGCTTGTTACGGTAACTTCCCAGGGGGCGGGGATAATAATCAGTTGGGCTTCGTCGGGTGCATAGGGTAGGCCAAAGATCCCTCGTGTTCGGATGCCGTTGTCGTCGGGATGAAATGTGTTTTCGGGGGTCATGCCGTCACCTTTTCATTGAGTAGGTCTTGCACGTATCGGGGGAGGGTAAAGGCAGCTTTGTGGAGGGCAGGACTGTAATAACGGAGGTTGTGCTGGCGTGTGAAAGATGCTGCCCGCGGTTCGTCAAGGTCGGCTATGGGGTCGATGCCGTTTTTGGTATTAAACGAAAGGCTCCACGTTCCAGATGGATAGGTGGGTACGGAGATGAGATAGCAATGGGCGTTGGAATCTCCAAAGATTTTACGATAGATGGCGAAGAGTTCTTGGAAAACGTGGACATTAAATCGGGGGGATTCGCTTTGTGTAACCATAATCCCGTGGGAAGTGAGGATGCGGTAAACATTTCGATAAAATTCCTCTGTAAAGAGCCCTTTGGCTGGGCCAATGGGGTCGGTAGAATCCACGATTACCACATCAAATGATTCAGCGGGAGCGTTGCGGACATATTCAATTCCATCGCCAATGACCAAATGTAGCTTAGGGTGTCCAAACGATGAAGCGAGCTGTGGAAAATGGAGGCGGGCAGCTTCAATGACTTTTTCATCGATTTCCACTAATACCACTTCTTTGACTTGTTGATGACGGAGAACTTCTCGGGCGGTACCGCCGTCTCCGCCACCGATGATCAGCACGCGTTCGGGGTTGGGGCTCATCAGCATCGGTACATGGGCGATCATTTCGTGGTAAACGTACTCGTCGCGTTCAGTGGTCATTACCATGCCGTCGCATGCCAGCATCTTGCCATAGGCGTAGGTTTGATATACTTCTACCAGCTGATATGGGGAACGTACCCGATAGAGTCGGTCGCCGGTATGGCGCAGGGATAAGGCGATGTATTCATCGCGATCGGTGAACCAAACATGGCGTTTGAATTCGGAAGTGAGCTTGGAGAGGTCAACAACTTCAGAAGGTGTTGAGGGCATCTGGGTTAACTTGGGGAGTTGATCGGGTTGTCCTCGGAGCATCTCAATGACTGAACTGTGTGCTGCTGCGAACTTTTCTTTGAGGAGTTTGTAGGCTTTCCAAGGGTCGACGGACTGGCCACATGTGTATATGTCGACGGATGCGTAGCCGTATTCAGGCCATGTGTGAATGGCCAGATGGCTTTCTTGGATTACAACCACCCCTGAAACACCGAAGGGTGAGAAATGGTGGAAAGTCGAATTAATGATCGTGGCGCCTGCCTCTTCTGCCGCTTCGACCATGGCATGCTCAATGGTGGGGACGTCATTGATTCGTTCAGGGTCGCATTCGAAGTATTCCACTACCAAGTGGCGTCCCAGTGCAGGTTCCGACATCAGTTAACACTTTAAGTTGGGGTGCAAATTTTCACTTTCCGATAGGAAATTTACCAGATCGATGTGGGATGGAAAAGGATGTGGGAAGGTGTTCAAGCAGTTTCTCCATCAAACGCGGCATGGGATAGGTGACGATTTGGGAATAGGTAATCAATAGGCCATCGGAGATATCGAGTTGAACGAGTTGTTGGGGGGAAAGATGGGCATGCCAAAGGATAACATGTAGGCGGCGATGGGTGAGTACGTGGGTGAGTGAACCGATGCGTTGGGCAATGGCAGATAAGGAAGGGATAGGGGTGAAGTAGTGGGGAAAGAGATACAGTCCTTGCCATATTCCTTCGGGGGGACGGCGTACTACCCAGAAACGTTGTCCGTCCGTGAGGTGATAGCAATGGAGGGTCTGGGGGCGGGGTTTTTTGCGTGGCTTTCGGATTGGATATTGGTCGGGATTTCCTTCGGCATGTGCAATGCAGTATTGTTGGATCGGGCATGAATTGCATTTGGGGGTGGGGGTGCACTGTAGGGCACCAAATTCCATGATCGCTTCGTTGAAACGGCGAGGTGACAGATATTCGAGGAATGTGTGGGCGGCACTTCGAATTGCAGCAGTACCAGCTGCGGTGTCGACCGGTTGGGTCATCCCGAACCAGCGACTGATGACACGCCGGACGTTACCATCCACTACCACATCGGGTTCATTGAATGCAATAGCTCGGAGCGCTGCAGCAATATAGGGGCCGATGCCGCGGATTTTCAGCAGGTCTTCTCGTCGGGAAGGAATGATCCCTTGATGTTGCTCAACGATTTGCCGGGCACCGGCCAATAAATTCTGAGCGCGGCGATAGTATCCGAGCCCTTGCCATAGTTTGAGGACCTCTTTTTCGGAGGCGTTGGCTAGGGCGTGGATAGTAGGATATTGATTGAGGAAGCGGTGGTAGTAGGGCATCCCTTGTTCGATTCGGGTCTGCTGGAAGATCACCTCTGCAATCCAGCATTCGTAAGGATGATATTGTTGTCGAAATGGGAGGGGGCGCCGATGTTGTTCAAACCATTGCCCCAATATTTGGGCCATTGACTTAATGGCGGTCTTCGGGGTGCGTTCGCTACTTTTGCCGCCCTTCGGCATCAAGTTAGTGTTTATGAGCGTCAAGTATAAGTCTTTTTGGGGGGTTATATTGGGGGGTGCTGTTGTGCTTACGATTGGGCTGTATTACTGGATGCGTTCTCCAACGGTGCTTATGGGTGACACTTTGGCAATAGGGGAAGGAACACCGGAATGGGTCAGGGAATGGGAAGCGGTGCGTTTAGCCCATCTGGAAGATTCGTTGCGGGATGTTTATCATTCGATTCAATTATCGCTTAATCGGGCCCATTTCTGGGAATCGCATTCAGCGGGCTTGCTGGCTGGCTATTATTACTATCGTGCGGCCCAAGAAACCAACGATACCGCTTTATGGCGGAAAGCGGGATTGTATTTGTTCGAGTCGGCTCCATTAGCCGACTCTATAGCGTTACCATGGGTTACGCAGGCATCTATTTATGCCTATGAATCGTTGTTGAAAGAAGTGCCAGGCGATTTGGATAGTCGAACCCGATTGGGTGCTTTGTTGGTTGAGTCGGGGCAGGATGTGATGCGGGGAATAGGTTATCTTCGGGAGGTGTTGGATGTGAATCCAGATCATCCGTTGGCATTGTTGTATATGGGTGTGTTTTCGGTTCGGTCTGGTCAGTACGAGAAAGCTCGTGAGCGCTTCCTTCGTTTGCTAAATTTGCAGCCTCAAAATGAGGTTGTGCATTATTATTTGGCGCATGTTTATCAGGTGCTGGACAGCATGGATGCGGCGGTACATCACTTGGAATCGTGGAAAAGCCAGGTTGGGGATCCTGTCCTTCAACGCCAAATTGATTCATTAATCATCCAACTTAAAAAATAAGATCTCTTATGCCTTGTGGACGTAAACGCAAACTACGGAAGGTCAAACGGCATAAATTCAAGAAACGACGTCGTCAGAATCGGCACAAAAAGAAGAAAGTCTGAGGTCGGTATTCCATATGGCGTAGGGTTTGATATGTCGGTAGGGATAGGCAGTGAGACATGGAGTCCTTTCTGATGTTGTAAAGTGAAGAATGGTGGTTGAACGGCGTATAATTATTAGTGATCGTTCAGGGCAGCTTGCGGTTATTGAAGAGGGGAAAGTTGTGGAAGTTTATCCGTTGTCTTCGGAAGAAGGGGGTGAATTTTTTCGGGAGGGGTCTATTGTGGTGGGGAAAGTTCATAAGTTGATGCCGTCGATAAATGCGGCTTTTTTGGATATTGGCACCCCCACGAAGGCTTTTTTGCATTATCAGGATTTAGGGCCTCATGCAGCCTCGTTGTTGAAATTATATGATTTGCTTCGGAAGGGGAAACGGGTGATGCCCACGCTGGAAGATTTCCAGCCGGAGAGGCCTTTCCCAATTCGGGGGAAAATTATGGATGTGCTGAAAAAGGAAATGTTGTTGCCCGTGCAGGTTGAGAAGGAGCCGATTTCTACGAAGGGGTATCGGGTAAGTATGAAGTTATCGATTCCGGGTCGCTATCATGTGTTGATGCCTTTTTATTCGATGGTGCGTGTTTCCCGTCGAATTGAGGATGATTGGGAGCGTCGTCGGTTGCAACGGGTTGTGCGGGGATTATTGCCTGAACGATTAGGTGCCATTGTGCGGACAGCAGCAGCTCAGCGTCCCATCGAAGAAATTGAAAAGGATATTCAAGATACCCTCCGTCGATGGGAACAAGTGATGGAGCGAATCCGTGACCAAAGGCATGTGCTGTATAAGGAAGATGGATTATTAGATCGTTACTTGCGCGATTTGGTTAATGACGAGGTTGAAGAAATAATTACGGATTCTTCTGCATATGCAGGGTTTGTGAAGGCATGGCTTCGGACGTATGCACCACACAAGCAACAAGTCGTTCACTTTCGGAAAGAAGGGAACTTATTTAAGTCAATGGGCATTGATGTTCAGCTCAATGCCTTGTCGCAACGGGTGGTTCGTCTCGATCATGGCGCGTATATTGTCATGGACGAGACGGAGGCCCTTCATGTGTTTGACGTAAACAGCGGGAGTAAGAATCCTGCGCAGTCGGGTCGGGAGGAAACGGTGTTGGCAGTGAATCTTCGGGCGGCAGAGATTATTGCTCAGATTTTACGCCTTAGGGATATTGGTGGGTTGATAGTAATTGACTTTATCGATATGGAACGCAGTGAAAACCGCCATTTATTGTATCGAAAGATGAAAGAGTTTATGAAGCGGGACCATGCTTCGCATACCATTTTGCCGTTGTCGAAGTTTGGGTTGATGCAGATCACTCGCCAACGAAATCGTGAGAGCCAGGATATAGGAACTGCCGAAAAATGTCCCCTTTGCCTTGGGGCTGGTAAAATCACGCCCTTGATGGATGTGGTTGAAAATCTTTTTTATTCATTAGGGAAAAAGCGGGGTATTCGAAAGCAAGTGCGGGTACATCCTTTTTTGCGGGCGTATCTTCTGAAAGGTTTCCCTTCGATTCGCCTCCGATGGCTTTGGGACCTTCACAAATGGGTAGTTATCATCCCCGATGAGGATATTCCTATCAATGCGTTTGTAATTGAGGATTGACCTATCCTTATCGAACGATCACGGCAACCTGGTAGGTGTGAAGGGACGTACGGGCTTGTAGGTAATAGATTCCCTTGGGGGCGCTTGTAATGTCGAAATATGCGGTACGGTGTGCAGGGGTAAGGTATGCACGTTGTACTTGCTGTCCTGTAAGGTCATAAAGGCTGAGCAGAACGGTTCCTTCAGCGATTACTTCTGGTGGTGCACTGACCATGAACTTTCCTCCATTAGGGTTGGGATACACTGTAATAGGGGTGTTGGACTGGGTGTTGGATTGGGTGGTGTCTTGGGGCTGGATCCTCACTTGAAGGGCATAGCTGTGAGTTACACTTGCTCCCCATAACATGACAGTAACTGCCATTGCCTTTATCCAGTGTCCCATTTTTATTCGACGACGAAAAACAGCTTTGTCGCAAATTTACGTTGTCCTCTAAAAACCATGAGATATCCTCCAGGATTGAGTGGGATTTGCCAATGGACAATCGAATTATCCTCACTGTTTTTTCGGGCAATGAATGCTCCTTGAATGGTATAGAGTTGGAGTTCTCCTGCTTCGGCGGGTTTCCATATTGTCAAGGATGGGCCCATTGCCTTCACTTGTAGGGCAGGTGGTGGTAATGGTGATGCTTGGTAGGTGGGTGTGCTGTTGATGTGTTGAATGGAGATGTCGTCGAGGTAGAATCCGTCGGCTTGAACATATGCATCACTGACGAAGAGAAAACGAATTTTTAGGGAATTCCCGATCCAATCGGATAGGTCAATAGTTTCTTTGATCCAGTCGGTTTGCAGGCCGGAATAGCCGGGTGGGGTTGCGGGGGTCATTCGGGGACTGCACAGGTAGTGCCATGAAGTCTGAGAAGTGGGCCTTACCTGAATGTAGACGAAATCGTAGTTAGGTTCAAGGTCCCATCGGGCGTAGAAAGAGAGATAAGCCAAGGAGGCATTCATGAGCGAGATTGGGGTGTCGAGTTCGAGGGTGGCAAGGGTATTATTGGGATAGTTGCCAAAGGGTGATTCGGTAATGCTGTACGGGGGGGAGTGATAGGTTGCATTGGTGAGTTGCCAGTGGGTGGTACTCCAGTGGTTTTGGAGGCTATGGAAGGTGTCGGCAAAAATGGTGATGGGGTTGCCCCAATGGGTTGAGAAAGTGTCGATGATCTGGTAGTTTCCGAATGACCGTGAAATCGCGTATTTTAGGAGGGTCCCCGCGGGTGGGATGTTGGTCATGGAGTAGCCGACAGAATCGACTACAGTTTGGGCTACGGAGGCATTGTAGATCCGAGGAGTTGTGTCGATGCTCCAGTGGGGGGAGAGCGATCGAAAAACAATGACGATCGAATCGGATGCGAGGCCGATGGGTGTGATATGGTATTTCAGTTGTCCAGTAGAACTGTTGATAAGGGTAGGGGGAGCATGATCTAGGGCGGCGTAGTTGTGCAAGGCCATTATTGCTGCCAAGTTCATCCATCGGGTTTGTCGGCATAGGGATAAGATATCGGAACTTGGTGGCCAGAATCCTTGGCTGGGGGATCCGACTTCAGGGGTCATGGCAAAGATTTTGGGCTTGGAGGTGTCGCCGTACATCCAGTCGTCCGAGTCGCCATTGACAATGTATCCGACGGTTTGGTCGCCGGTCCCAGTTAAGTAGCGATTGTATTTGACCAATTCGGCGGCTAAGGCTTTGTAGTAGTTGGAATCGGGAGTTAAGGAGTCATGTGCAAAGCCCCATGGATATATTAACAGGTTACTGTACGTATGATAGTTAAGGGCAATACGGAAAGAGTCTTGATTACACAAAAAGCGAACAGCTTGCGTTTCGGGTTCGGAAAATGGGGCGGGTCCACGATATACTTGTGACGAAGTGACAGGCGACGACCCCGTATTGTTGTATCCCCAGTGGAATCCGTAGTTGCGATTGAGGTCTACACCGTATGTGCCATCGCCGTTGTTGCGTCGGTTTTTGCGCCACATTCCTCCCCCCTGCGGAAAGGTGGTTTGATTGTAGTAGTATCCATCGGGGTTGATGCAAGGAATGATGTATATTTCGCTATGATCGACCAGCCATTGGATTACCGGGTGACTATTGTAGTTCTCTAAGAGGGTATACATGAAGTAGATGAGCTGAGAAGCGCTTGCCGGTTCACGCGCATGGTGAAGGGCAGTGAGCAAGATAGCAGGTTCGCTTTCGTTTGAGTCGGGATGGTCGGAGATTTTAACAAAATAAATGGGGCGCCCTTCATGGGTCAGAAAAGTATCGATGGGTTGTTTAGCAGAAATCAGGTCAGGGAAACGGGCATGCATGCTGTCGAGATGCTCGTAAATTTGTTGGAGGGTAAAATATCCACCCATAGATCCAAGTGTGAATCCGATAGGATCGGGCAATGCAACGCCATAAAATGAATCAAGGCTGCATGCTGTCGTAGCATTTTGTTCTTGGATTGCTTGTTGGTTGCGTTCGATATAATATCGAGAAAGGTCGTCAATCAGCACGTTAATTTCGAATCCAGCTTTTTGAAGCTGGTGGAGTTCGGTTTCCGAAAGTGGGCCTTCCCAACTGTTTCCTTTTTTCCATATGCCGTCTTCCCAGGCAATGGGTTGTTGGATTAGCCGTAACAGTTCTGATTGGGTACTCCACTCAATGCGGGCTTGGACATATCGTAAGGAATGTTGGGCATGAGTAGTAACCGGCAGGATAAAACTTACGATCATTGATAGGCTTACGATAATAGATGATGTACGCATTGTGCCAATGATTTACCGTTCTTCTGGAAACGGGAGGACAATATAAGAGATACCACCTTACTGGATGATTCGGAGCGATCGAAAGACATGATAATTTGCCAAATAGCGCTGGATGTACCAGAGGATAAAGCGCACATCTACTGAGATGGTTCGATTGGTTTCCGGAATGTATAGGATGTCGCCAATGATGCCTTCCCAGTTGCTGTCAAATGCCACGCCAACGAGTCGTCCATAGGCATCGATGGTAGGACTTCCAGAGTTGCCACCGCTAATATCGGTAGTGCTCACAAAACATATCGGTAAGTTATGCTGGTCATCGGCAAATCGGCCGAAGTCTTTTTTCTTCAGCAGCTGGAGCAAATCGTATGGAATATTGAAATCGGGTTTATCGGGACGGTATTTTTCCAGCAAGCCATGGTGAAGGGTTTGGTAGTGGTATGTTACCGCATCTTTGGGCTGGTATCCCTGCACGGAGCCATAGGTGAATCGGAAGGTTCCGTTGGCATCTGGATAGATCGAATCGATTGGCTTAGATTGGAACAGGAGGCGTTGGTATCGAATATTCATGTGTTGTCGGAGCCGCTCGCCGCGTGCATAGGCTGGACGAATCTGTTGGGCGTATAATGCATATAATTCGGCTAGGAACGATAGAAAATTGTCTTCTCGGAGTGCTTTCTCGGGATTGCGTGACCATGTGCGAACTAATGAACGCATGGCATGCGGTTGAAAGAGCGCTGAATGTTGGAAGAACGAATCGACGATGAGGTTGCATCGATAAAAATGCTGATCTGAAAGGTTGGTTCCCATGTATTGATGGTAAATCTGCCGGACTTGGCGTTGGAACACAGTAGATGATGTGTGCCATTGCTGGATGGAGCTATCACAAAACGGTATTTGCTGAAGGGCAGCCAGGGTTGCGGGAAGGGGGGAAGGGGCAGTGTATATGGCACGCAGCAGTTCCGCTACAATTCGATGTTCCATCCACGAATAGGGCTTGTGAGTGGCAGATTGGATATGTTCAAAAGCAGACTTCCATAAGGTTCGTTGGGAAAGTCGTTGCTCGACATAAGGACGGATCAGCTCTTGAATGAGGGGGCGAATGTTGGGGCGTGTGAAGAGCCATTGGAGATATAAGACAAGTTGCCCTGCATCGGCAATGTATAATGCGCTTCGGGTGAGCGAATCACAGATGGCAGCCAGTTCTTTCTTCTGTTGGTCGTTAGCCCATTCCCATAGGGGAATGTATTCCTGATGAATTTTTTGTTGGAGGATTCCATATTTGAACAACCCTTCTTGTTGGCCAACGGTGTATTTGAAAAGATTGGTCAGTTGTGCGTACCGATTAGACAGATCTATGGCTGCTTGGGAATTGGTTTCCATGACCCGCTTCATCTCGTGGGTAATAATTTCTAATACGTGCTGAAAGGCAGGATTGTTGGTATATTGCCGAATGATAATGTCGTGGGGTGGAAGATAGCGTTGGGTACGTCCCGGAAATCCAATCACTGCGGTAAAGTCATCAGGTTGGACGCCTTGCAAGGAAATGGGAAGGTAGTATCGTGGGGTATAGGGTATGTTCGTAGGTGAATATTCAGTGGGGGTACCGCTAGTGTCTACATATGCCCGGAATATGGCAAAATCGGGAGTATGGCGGGGCCACATCCAGTTGTCTTGGTTGCCACCGAATTTGCCCACGCTGAACGGGGGTGCTATGACCAGTCGGATGTCCAGAATTTCTTGATAGAGCATCAGAAAATACTGGCGATCTTGAAAAAAGGAACGTACTTGTCCGTGTAGGCCTGAAATACCTAATGAGTCGCTCCAATACTCGACTGCTTCGCGAACAACGGAGTCGGCAATTAACCCAAAAGCCAGACGTTTGCCAAATCCTTCAGAATAGTTTTGTAGTGGCTTAAAGGCAGGCGTTACTTCATCGATGCGGACAAGGACTCGGATCCATAGGTCTGGCAAAGGTTTTTCTTCACGAAACGATTGGGCATTGAATCCTTTGTCCAGGTAGTTTTCATTGGGGGTGCTAATGCTTTGGAGGGCGCTCACCGCACAGTGGTGATTGGTTAAAATCAGCCCATCGGGTGAAATAAAGCTACCACTGCAAAATCCTCCGATCGAAACAACAGCATCTTTGATGGAAGGATGACTAGTACTGTAAATGGTTTCGGGCGAGATTTGGCATCCAGCTTGGGAAAGTTTCGTCCGGAGAATGACGTGAATTTGGTGGGGAAGCCACATGCCTTCTTCGGCATAGGATGCAGTCGAGACAATCCATGCAGTCACGATAATGATGAGTCGGTAAAGCATGACGTGAAATCAATAGTTGAGGTGGTACGATGAAACATAAGTCGGCCATTGACCCATGTGTGACTAACTTGTCCGTGCAAAATCGTGCCTTCTAATGGACTCCATTTGCATTTATAAAGAATATTTGATCGACTCACTCGATAGGGTTGATCGATTGCCAGGAAACAGTCAGCTCGGTATCCTTCACGGATGGCGCCTACGCTTGCCAGCCCCATGCGACGGGCGGGATGGTAAGAAAGTAAGGTAGCCATATCTGAAACAGAGATAATACCTTGCTTGGCCAGTGTAAAAAGCACCGAAAAGGTATGTCCAACCATCGGCATTCCAGAAGGGGCTTTCCAATAGGATTGTTGTTTCTCGGCAAGGGTATGGGGAGCATGGTCCGATCCGATGGTATCAATTACGCCATCGCGGAGGGCTTGGCGAAGGGCAGCGCGATGGGTGGACGACTTAATAGCAGGGTTGCATTTGATTCGCCATTGAAGGGTAGCGAAATCGTCGTCAGTGAACCATAGATACTGCGGGCATGTTTCTACGGTCAGTTCGGGATAATTTGGTTTGACATTGCGGAGGTAGCCTACTTCATCGGCAGTGGAAAGGTGAAGGATATGAAGTGGTGCTCGATATTGGTGTCCAAGCTCTACGACAAATTGGGTACTTTGGATGCAGGCTTCGGGCGGACGAATCATTGGGTGTACCGTAAAAGGGGGTGAACTTCCATATTTCCCTCGCACTATTGATGCTTGTCGGCGGATGATGCGTTCGTCTTCGGAATGTACCAAGATGGGGGCAACGGTATTTGCCATTACTTTTTCAAGTGCCTGGAAATTAGTCAATAGCAAGTTGCCCGTTGTGGACCCTAAGAATACTTTGATCCCGGCTGCACTTCCCTCTTCAATGGCTCGGAGGCATTCATCAGCATTGTTATTGGTAAGTGCGATATAGCTACGGATGGGCAGGGGGGAAGATTGTTGTGCCAGCCGTTGCTTTTCTGCCAAAATATTGCGTGAGGTGATCGGTGGCAGTGTATTGGGCATGTCATACACTTGGGTTACGCCACCAGCAAGGGCCGCGCGTCCTTCGGAGGTGAAATCGCCTTTTGAGGTCAGCCCCGGCGTGCGAAAGTGGACGTGAAGGTCAATGATTCCCGGAAAAAGGAATTTCCCTTTGCCATGGATCTCCGTAACCCTAAAAGGAGGGGATAAAGAAGGGGCAATTTGCTCAAAACGTCCACGGCGAATCAACACATCACACGTAGAAACGCCGTCGGTATTGACCACCTGTACGTCTTTAATCAACCACTCTGGCATGCCACCTGGGAGGATCAAATCAGGGGCATCATGAGCATCATGTGGCGGTACCCTTCGGGTGGTGTAGCAGGCTCGAACACCACCGGCTTATTGTTGGCAAGCAGTTTCATCACAAGGGTATCTCCGTTCACCGCATTGATGATTTCCAGAAGGTCCTTGCCTTTGAATGCAATGTGAAAATCTTCGGTGTTTGATTGACATGTCAATTTTTCTTCTCCGGAAGTATTAAAGCCAGTATCTTCCCCTTGAAGGATCATTTCGTTGTTACGGATCGAGAATCGCAAAAGTGTCTGGTCTTTCTCGGTTAGGATTAAGACTCGCCGCATGGCGGTCAGCAAAGCGGACTTCTCTATCTCCACGTGATATAGTAGTTCAGCGGGGATGGCCACCCGATAATCCGGGAAACGGCGATCTAATAGGCGAGTGTACACTTCCACTGACTCGACGGTAAAACGCGCATGTCCTTGATCGTGCTCAATGGTGACTTCCCGATCGGCATCTTGGAGTAAGCCGCGTAGGTAATGAATCGACGGGGCAGGTACCAAGAACGAATCGTCAGCGACGCCGGGCATCTCGGTTGAAAATATTGACAATCGCGTGGTATCGGTGGCAACCAAATTGAGCTGGTGATCTTTGACTTCGAAGAAAACCCCCATCATGTTTTCCCGAATAGAATCTTTTGACATGCAAAAGGCCGTTTTGGTCAGGGCTTGTTGGAGCAATTGCTCTGGTAGCCGCAGGGTTGAAGTGGGGTCAAATGGTGGTAAAGCAGGGAATTCTTCCAGAGGAAGGGAAGGGAAACGATAGGTTCCGCTACTGATGGATGCTTCGATCAGCGAGTCGTTACCCAGCGATTGAAGGGTTACGGGATTTTCGTTGAGCAATTTCAGCCAATCGTAAAAAATACGCCCTTTAATGAGGAAGGAAAAACTCTCGGATGCTTCGACACTGATATGACTGCGGATCGTCCGATCCAGATCGGTGCCCGTAATCGTCAACATGTTGTTTTCGATGTCTAACCGAATGAATTCCAACGAAGGCATCATTGCTTTGGCGGGAACCACTGAAATCACCGGGCGTAAGGCTTTCTCCAACAAGGATGCCGATACGGTAAAAGTTGTCATGCGCTTTTCTTGAAAAGAAATGTTTGGAGCGCTCGCAAAAATAAAGGGTTAGCTCCAATATGGCCAAGGGATGTAAGCCGTTGTCAGGAGATGGGCTTGCGGATACGCCATTTAGGTGGATAGGCATTGTTAATTCGACCGCTGGGCAGGGCTTTCCCCCACCCCAAGAAGCGTTGTTGATACGCCAAGAGCACCCACGTGCTTTGTCGCACTTGCATGTTCGGCGGAAGGGGAAGTGGATGCCCTTGTAGGTATTGCAGGGCAGACTTGTAGTCGAGTGGTACGACCGGATGTGAATGTGGGCTGTAAGCACCTTGAGAAAATGGCCACTCAGGGTGAGGGCGAATGGTTTTCCGATTTGAACGGGCGATACCAACACCAGCTTCCATATGGCGAAGTATAGGCAATTGTTGGAGGTGTCGGAACGTTTCATCAGGAATCGCCCGAATTTCGCAGTTCATTTGAATACATGCGGCACGAGGTATTGGCCAAGAAGACGGGCAGGGAAATTGACGAAGTGAATAATTTCGTTGTGATCTGCGGGGAAAACTACCATTAACCACAAAGGCTGTTACTGTCAATCCTTCACCCCGTACCCGATGGGGATAAAACTTGTAGATGGGATGTTCCCCTTTTGAAGTTAGCACACTGTCCACCACAATTCCCCAGTCTGGAGGGACCTCCCGGAAATGGGGTCGGATAATTGCCCCGAAAACATCGTATATCCAGCGGACCTGTTCTTCGTTTTCCTCTGGTGAAAAAGTACATGTACTGTATATGAGAAGGCCGCCGGGACGTACCAATTGTATGGCTACCGATAGGATATCACGCTGAGTACGGCTACATGCCACAACACGCCGCAATGACCATTCCGTTCGGCTGGCAGGTAGCTTTCGGAACATGCCTTCTCCCGAGCAAGGTGCATCTACCAGCACCACGTCGAAGATGGGCGGGCATCCTTGCCAATCGGAGGGCCACCCCCGGGTGATGATTTTGGAGGCGATTCCCCAGCGGGCAAGGTTTTCCAATAAGGTGGGGAAGCGACTGGCTTCCGGCTCATTGGCCGTGAGTGTTCCGCCGTGTTGGGAAATGTAACTAAGCAGGTGCGTACTTTTACCGCCGGGAGCTGCAGCAAAATCGAGGATATTTAATGGGCCGGATGGGGGAAGGAGGTAGGGGATGAACATACTGGAAGCGTCTTGGACATAGTAAGCACCGGCATGCCATAAGGGATCCAAAACGAATGCTGGCCGGTGGGTCAGATAAAATCCTTCATCAGGTGCCCATGGGACAGGCTCAGCACCGGGTGGGAGATCCGAACGGCGCCCCTTCCAAGGATGAAGGCGTATGGCTACCTGGGGCACCTCAGATAATGATGCTTGAAGTTGTTCGGCCTCTTCATCGCCCAATTGAATACGGATGCGTTGGAGAAATTCCGAAGGAAAAGTGTAGTTTCGAACATTCATCCCAATAGCGCTGATCAGCTATGGCCATCCCCAACGAAATTGTCGACCAGGTGCTGAGTGTGGCAAAGATAGAAGAAGTAATTGGTGAATTCATAACGCTGAAAAAGCGTGGAAAAGATTATGTCGGGTTGTGCCCATTCCATTCCGAGAAAACACCATCTTTTTATGTTTCCCCTTCCAAGGGCATTTACAAGTGTTTCGGTTGTGGGCGGGGAGGAGGAGTGATTACCTTTTTGAAGGCGCATGAGAAGATGGGCTTTGTGGATGCGATCCGCTATCTGGCTGCTAAGTACGGAATTCCTGTTCCTGAAGATGTGGATGATGAAGTGGTTGCTGAAGAAGAACGCTTGCGCAAGCGCCTCATTTCGTTGATGGAATATGCCTATCAACACTATCGGAAGATGTTGGGCAGCCCAATGGGACAAACTGCCAGAACTTACCTTCATGATCGAGGAATTCCCGAAGCTCTTATCGATCGTTTTGGGTTGGGATGGGCAAGTCCTAATGAACGTCTTTCGGAACGATTGCTTCAAATGGGAACGGAGTCCCAGTTGTTAGAAACCGCTGGATTGGGACGCTTGAAAGGGAAAAGATGGCAAGATGTCTTTCGAGATCGCTTGATCTTCCCTATTTTCTCGGTAAGTGGTCGGCCTATCGGATTTGCTGGACGGCTATTGGGAAATATTCCCAATGCACCGAAATACCTTAACAGCCCCGATACTCCCCTTTTCCACAAAAGCTCAGTTCTCTATGGGCTTTATCATGCCCGGGACGGTATCCGTAAGCAAGGATTTGCCATTGTTGTCGAAGGATATTTTGACGTGCTTGCTGTCCATCACAGTGGCCTTTGTAATGCGGTTGCTCCCATGGGGACGTCTCTGACGCCCCACCAACTGAAAATACTTCGTCGATTTACGGATCGGGTGGTGTTTTTAATGGATGGTGATATTGCGGGGCAACGTGCCACATTGAAAGGATTTCAACATGCAGCGGATTTGGACTTTAAGATTGAGGCGGTGCGATTGCCTGCAGGAGAAGATCCCGACAGTTTGATGCGTAGTAAAGGTCCATTAGCGTTGGCAGAATACATAGGTCGGCGAACCCACTTCTTGGAGTATATTCTGTCGCTTTATTCTTTGGATGATCCGGAAGCAAAATCGGAAGCCGTTCATCAAGCGCTTGGAGTGATTGCGCGTTTTTCGGATGCGGTGCGGCAGTCCACTTATGTGCAAAAGCTCTCGTCCCTTGCCCAGATCCCTGTCGGTGTTTTGTCGCAACGTCTGGGGCAGGTGATTTCAGAATACCGACGATCAATACAGTCGCCCCCCCCATTGTCGAAAGTATCAAACGAGCCTCCCCCATTGTCGTCAGATTTACTATTACCTGCCCGAATTGAACATGGGGTGGTGGAGATGGCGATTTTGCATGGCGATAAGCCGTGGGATGAAGAACATTCGGCAATTGAATGGATATATCAACAGACTGCATTGGCCCAATGGAATGATAAGGGCTTGAAAGAGTTGTTTGATTGGATATACAAATACTATACGGAGCATGGGCGGATGCCTACGCCGATGGAAATTCAGCGGACAGCACCGCTGTCGTTGCATTCGTGGTTGTCGGGTGTATGGATGCCTCCCAAAATCAGTGCTGGATGGCGTCGCCAGGCAGGTAGAACTAATGTGGAGATCCCCTTCAAGGAGCAAGTGGGGCGCGTCCTTGCCTTTTTTGAAATGTACCAGCTGACACAACGTTGGCAGGCCATTCGGCAGCAGATAGAAAGTGTACATCCCGATGAAGATGCTTCCGATTTGTGGGGAAAATTGCATGAGATACATGAACATATTCACCAACTGGCGCATACGTTCGGGTTGTCGCTCAACCCCTTCACATTACGCAATGCCTATATGGGTGGCTCCCCTCCTACGAAGGTCTAAATTTGCCGTCCATTTGCCGGTTGCATGCATTTCAAATTATTGGCTGTTGATCCGAATAGTCGGGCTCGAGCAGGTTGCTTGGTCACCGATCGGGGCGTAATCCCTACCCCAATTTTCATGCCTGTGGGAACACGGGCAACGGTTAAAGGAGTGCATGCTTGGGAACTTCGAGAGCTTGTCGGTGCGAAAATTATTTTGGGCAACACCTACCATCTGTATTTGCGGCCGGGCATAGAGGTGATCGAATCGATGGGCGGACTCCATGCTTTTATGGGATGGGATCGTCCCATTCTAACCGATAGCGGTGGATTTCAGGTGTATTCATTATCTAAGATTCGAAAAATTGAAGAGGGGGGAGTGTGGTTCCGGTCGCATTACGACGGCAGCGCCCATTTTTTTACACCGACGAGAGTGTTGGATATTCAGCAAAGCTTCGGATCGGATATTATGATGCCATTGGATGAGTGTACCCCGTATCCGTGCGACTATGCGTATGCTAAACATTCGTTGCAGTTGACTCACCGTTGGTTGGATTCGGCAGTTGATTATTGGAAAGAACACTTCGA
>CAYVLB010000002.1:30277-40373 GCA_964452325.1 uncultured Sphingobacteriales bacterium
CCGATCGTGCAAGGCAGCATCTATGAAGACCTTCGGCGTTGGTCAGCTGAATATGTCCGAAAAGTAGACTCTTCAGGATATGCCATCGGGGGGTTGTCGGTAGGTGAGCCTCCCGCTTTGCGCAACCGGATGATTGAGATAACCACCGAGATGCTACCGCCCCTGTCGGCGCGTTACCTTATGGGGGTTGGCAAGCCTGAAGATATTTTGGATGCCATCGAACGGGGCGTGGATATGTTTGACTGTGTGATACCCACCCGCAATGCCCGACATGGACTTGCCTACACCATGCACGGTACCATTAACCTCAAGAATGCCAAGTGGAAAAATGACCCCCAACCGTTAACGGATGATGATGAAACCTATTGTCCCTACGACAAGATGTATTCGCGGGCATATTTGCGTCACTTGATCATGAATGAAGAGCTACTCGGCATGATCATCTTGACCCTTCACAACCTTTGTTTTTTCCTGGAATTGGTACGAACCGCCCGTCAACACATCTTGGCAGGTGACTTTTCCGCATGGAAACAGCAGATCGCCCCTCAACTAAAACGCCGCATCTGATGCGCTTTTTCCTTCGTTTCGATCGTTACTTGATGCGCCGTTTTATTGTAACATTGGTTTTTGCTCTGGTGGTTTTTACAGTGGTGATTATGGTATTCGATATGGTTGAAAAACTCGATGAATTTATCCGTCATAAGTTGTCGTGGCATGTCATTTTCCGAGACTATTACTCGATTTTTATTCCTTACTTTGTTTCTACGTTTTTGGCATTTTTTGCCTTTATCTCGGCAATTTTTTTAACTTCACGAATGGCTTATGCTTACGAGTTGGTGGCGTTGGAGAATTCTGGTATTAGTCCCTGGCGAATGATGGTTCCTTATTGGGTGGTGGCCACAGGGGTTACGGTGGCTTCTTATTATCTGACAGGTTGGTTCCTGCCGATGCATGCCGGGCGAATGATCAGCTTTGAGGCCAAATATCTCAAGCGCCCTCACTATTATCGGGAAGTCAATATTCATCGCAGGATGGCGCCAGGATGGTTTGTTTACATGGAGGAGTATAATGTGCGCGATTCGATTGCATACAAGATGTCATTGGAAAAATTCGGTCCCTCTAAGGAAATGCAATACAAGGTAGTAAGCAGTTTTGCGCGCTGGTCCTCGACCGATAGTGGATGGTGGATACACGACTATCGAATACGTCGATTTGAAGGTGAACAGATGGATGTGGTGGAAGGACGCCGAATGTTGGTACGCCTCCCACTGACGCCGACTGCCTTTGCCCAACATGCCATGCTGTTGCAAGTACTGACCAATGCCGATTTGAAACGTTTTATTGCGGAGGCTCGTCTCAAAGGTGCTTCGGAAATTCGCTATGCACAAGTAGAGCTGGCCAAACGGCAAGCATTATCGGTTGCCGCAATTATTCTTGTAACCATTGGGTTTTCGGTAGCTTCCAGACGCGTGCGGGGCGGTATGGGAATGCATCTTGGTTGGGGACTTCTGATTGGGTTTTCCTACATTGTTTTTCTACATATTTCTGCGACGGCTGCACTCAAAGCCAGCCTCCCACCGCAGCTGGGGGCTTGGTTGCCCAACCTTGCCTATGGTATTTTGGCAATTATTTTGGCGGTTCGGCGTCAGCGCGGGTAGCAGAGCTGCCTAATTTGCGCTCCCTGCCTTGAAGGAGGCGGCGGATATTATCCCGATGGCTCCAAATGATGATTAGCGGAAAGAGCCATACCCAGCTAATGCCCGATGTGGAACGAAAAAAATAGGTCATCATTGCTGCAAATAAGCAGCTTCCTACCAAAGAGCCCAACGATACATACCGTTTCCAGGCAATGATCCCCACAACCACCCCCGTGATAATGGCGGCTGACAACAGATGTGTTCCCCACATCACCCCTATGAGGGTGGCCACCCCCTTCCCACCACGAAATCCAGCCCATACCGGGAAAATATGACCGATAATCACCGCCACCCCAGCAGCCAATTGATGGGGCAGGTCCATGTTCCCAGTTTCCAGCCATCGGGGCCAACTTACCGCAAGGTATCCTTTGAATGCATCTATGAAGAAGGTTAATAACCCCCATTTCCATCCGAATGCACGTATCATATTGGTCGCCCCAGCATTTCCGCTCCCCACTTTTCGAATGTCTTTTCCCTGCGCCTGGCTGATCCATATTGCTGTTGGGATGGATCCGAGTAGGTAAGCCACTACCCAGTATACCACGGATGACATGATCAATAACGTTGATAATAACTTTGGACGATGGGAAGAATCTGTCCGACAATAAAATCTTTCTCGGAATAATCAAGTACCCGCACGCGTACCCCACGCTGACTCATTTTTCGGATTTTCTTATCGTATGTTTCCATCAGTTGAATATCGGATGAAGCAATACCGACTTCTTTACCCACAACTTGGACGAATAACCATGACCAATCGGACATTTCAAGATAGATATAGAGGGCTTGATCGGGTTGTGTGGGGTCAATATTCGGGGGACGTATGGCCACGAATCCATACACTTTTTGACTGATACCGCTTCGGGCCATACCAGCCAGACCAGGTGTATCGATCGAGATAAACATTCCCAGTTCGGGATTCCACATCATGGAGAGGTCTGAAAAGATAAAGGTGGGTGCATAGTCTTTGTGGGGAACCCATAGTGCTTCTTCTTCGAGGCTTCCAATGAGGTCTTCATAGATATCTGGGCGTTCGATGGCCAGCCAATTTTGAAGGCAGAAGTGCATTAGCGGTGTATTGTCGGAAGAGGCCTCTACTTCGAAGGAATTTTCAGCAGCAGAATCGCCAATTGCACTGATCAGGTCAGTAGGTAAGGGCAATTCAAACGCTGCGACGAGGTCTAATCGATATTGGTTGGGAAGGATCGAATCTCTTTGAATCCATCCTCCGATGTAGGGTGTAACACTAGGGGCAGGTTGAAGAATACGTAAATGGCTGGAAAGTACTCGGATATCACCAGTTCTCTCATCCCCTTCCAGACGGTATGAATAGAAGGTATCAATGGTGGGTTGGAAGGTATCATAACGGACATCACTGATGATGAAGAGCTGCTGGGCGGAATCGTAGAAAAATTTGGCGGTATCCACAGTGGCAAGCGGAATGTCGAAGTCGTTGTTGAGGGGTTGAAGAAAGCGGGGATAGATATGGCTCATCATCCCAGGTTCAAGGAAGAAACCGTGGCGAATGCCAAGCCCATCTTTCGAATTAACCGGACTTACAATGGGTATTTCCACGTTGCGGGCATCGATATTCCCACGGATGGGGAACCACAAGGTTTGGAAATGGGGCCATTGGGATGCGTTGCGAATGAAACCCTCGAACATGAGGGCAGGATCGTTGCTTGCCATTTTAAGGGTGCCAGTAAACTGAAATCGCGGATGGGGAAAAAAGTGGATTGAATCGGGGACGGTGATATCCGCACGCAACAGACTATCACGGGAAATGTAAATCCGGTTGGCGGGTAAGTTATAATGGTCACCAGATATGGTTTGATAAGGATATGTGCCCGTCCCGGCAATGTCGTATTTCCCACGAATGGTGAGCTGGGCATTGACAATGCGATGGTATTTATGGTGATGGTCGGCAATGATGGTGGCACTATCCAAATGGGGTAGCCGACCCCCTTTTTCAATAATTACTTTTCCGTTATTCGGAATAACCCAGCTGTTGTTCACTTCAATATATCGGATGTTAAATGCTTTGATTTGGAAATTGTCGATGTCGTAGAGGGCATATGAAGAATTGATCGTCAGTGAATCGGCGTGGGGAGCGGTAGAAATGAATAGGGCAGTGGTGGTGTCGGCAGTGCCGCGTACGTCAAAAATAATTTGGCCCTGCTTGAGATCCCACGTATAGCTGTGTAAGGTTGTGATGAATTGATTGTATGGAAAAATGGTAATGGAAGTATCAGTGTTGGTAATTGCATGGGCAGCCTTTTTGTCGAGGTTCAACGTAATGGATACATTACGCGATTCCATTGCATATTCACCAGGTCGGAGTGTGCGGATTCGAAAATCTGCCGCAGGCGAGAAGACACGGTCGGGCTCAAGTTGAAAGTAATCATAAGCAGTTACTTCCCCACGTTCGTAGATAAAACTTCCGAAACTGGTCATTTGCTCAGGGGTCATTAGCAGGCGTCCCACCAGTTGAATGCTATCTTCGTAGACATATGCAGGATGTTCTTTAGTGGGCAACAAGACCAATGAGTCGTTTTGCGGATACCATTGGATATCGAAAAGGTTGCCACGTACAAGCGGATATCGCCCACGGGTATTATGAGCCACGTAGAAGGTGTCGGCAACCCCTTTTGTATACGATGGAGTAAATAAAAGTTGAGAGGAAACAATCCGGGCTCCCAAGTATTCGATTTGACCCGCCCCTTTCAATCCTTGCTGATCCATCGTTATGTGCAATTGGCCATGTCCTTTGCCACCATACAGGGGCATGCCTTCTTCTGGGACTTGATATTCAAATCCCAACGAATAATCGTTCATAAGTTTCAGATGAGTCTCGAACGGAGGGAGGATCCCACCGCTGGTAAATTTTCCTTTCATTCCGAAAGATTGGCGATCGATGGACTTGAGGGAATCGAGTACGAAGGGATACAGTTCGAAGTAAACCGAGTCGCGGGAATAGCCTCCTTCTCCGATGGTGGAGTCATCATAATACACAAATCCTCCTTGACGACTCCGAAATATGGGATACTGAGGGTTATTTTGCAGTCCCGACTTGTTGTTGGGGGAGTCGATGTACAGGGTGCCTTCTAAATCTTGAAGCGGCGTTTTAACCGGCCGATAAATGCTTTTACCCGATGGCAAAGTGTCGATATAAAAGAAAGTGGCGGAGTCGATCCGAGGCATATATACGTAAAACGAGTCGTAGTTAAAATAGAAACTGTCGCCACGGAAGCTCATCAGTGCTGCATCATAAGATCCGGAAAACAAGATGGAAAGACGTTGACCAACATAAATTTCCCGATCGGGGTACAAGGTCACATTTTGTGAATCGCTAATCTCGATTCGTGGCACGCCCCATACAATCAGGTTGTGTGAACGTCGGTTGAGCATTGCATTGCGACCTCGTCGGACTTGTGAGTAAAGCCGAATGTTATCGTGATCGATTTTTCCACGGTATGCGTCTACCAGATCAAGTGCCCTTGGGAGAATGGTAATTGTGCTGTCAGAGGTGGAATATTCAATCAATCCTTCGTTGGCCATGGTGATCAGTAGGGGGATAATACCGTAGCGCGTTTCGTTCCCGAATTCAATTGCCACTTCTTCAATGTCAAAATTGTAACGTTGGCGGCGACGGGCCATTAGGACCAGTCGGTGCAACGGATCATAGGGAAGAATCCCTCGGAGGAGATCATAATCGTGCGCATTGAAATAATTAATGGACCTAAAATCCACTTTTCGGATGGCCCCATAGAGCGATTGGATTTCAATATGCGGAGAATCGATGTACCATTCCATGTAGCGACCGCGGATAATCAGGTTATGATAAAAGTCAAGAAGGGGAGGATGAAAGTCACCCTGTCCTTGAAGATTAAAAGAGACAAAACGTTTGTCTAGAAAAATTTTAACCGCCACATTGCTATGTACGATCGAGTCATCGTCCCAATAAATCACGGCTTCGCTTTGTTGAGCGGATATCGCCGTAGGACGAAATGAAAAGTGCTTAGATCGAAATTCGATTGCCTTTTGTCCATTCTTTTCGATCCACACGCGCGCTAACCTTCCGGGAGGTGCAATTCCTAAAATGCGGATTCCCTCCAAGCCAAATCCACCTTCGTAGTGTATTCCCGGAGCAATATCTCGTAGAAAAAGTTGCCCTTGATAGGAGATAAAACGAGGGTAATTGCGTTGCTTAACGCTGCCCCTAAGATGAATTTTCAATTTGACCTGCCCTTGCATCGGATCGGGAAGTCGGGCAGGATAGTACAGCGTAGCAGAATCGAATGTCAGTGTTGATTTAGCCAAATCGATGGTATATCGGCTGGGTAATTGGGCATGTAATTCGTCAGAAGGAATTCCCAACTGACGCCATGTCACACGCCCACCACTTCCTTCAAAGATATGGGTGAAAGGGTTGTAGCGCCCTTCAATGCTTTCAATGATGATCGTATCGGAACTGGAAATCCCCAATAAATCCACTGGACCTACGTAAATGGCGTGGGACGAGTCTGCCCCCCATTCATAATTTTCTGTGGACAACATCCATTGATATCCCTGTCGCCATATGAGGGCATTGTATATGAGAAGCCCGTGGGCAAAACGATATATCGTGCGGATATGCAGGGAGCGATTGTGGGGATTGTTAAGCTCCCTGACCATATACTCTAACCATCGTTGGATGGCTTCTTTTCGTACACCCAGACGAACAGCAGTATTGAGGGTTCCAATCAACTGAGCGATATCCGGTATCCAACGCATCCGACGTCTCACCATTGCGTTCACTACCTGAATGATGGGATCTTCCAACCCCGAAAACATGCCTTCTTGCCAAAACTGTTTGAATATTTTCAGTTCTTCGGCAACCGATATCGATTTTCCGTCGGGCAAGTTCACGTCCACACCACGTCCTCCAACATAATTCATCTGTGCGATAAGCTGGGATAGAAACCCTTCGGGATGGGTTGGGTATTTCCATGCTTCTTGGGCAGCTACGTGGGTGATGCTGAGAAGGAAGAGTATTATAGCTAATCGGAGTGTTAGGTGAATCATGGGGCAGCAGTTTGGCAAAACGTTAAGGCGGTCCATTCCTTGTCGGAGTGTTGCTCAGTAAGATGTAGCCCATGGCGATTGGCCGCTTGGATCATTTGTTCGGCATCCTGCCCAAGGATACCGCTTATCATCAGTATTCCTGCTGTGCGTAGGTGATGGGCAAACTGGGGCATCAGTTGGCACAACGTATTTCGTTCGATGTTTGCCAATATCACGTCGGCGATAGGTAGTTGGTGAAGGTCTTGCTCAGAAACGGGGCAGATGCGGCGGCATTGATTCAGTCGGATATTGTGATAGGTGTTGTTTAATGCCCATGGGTAGTTTTCAACAGCCCATATTTGTCGGGCGCCCAACTTTTCCGCATAAATAGACAGAATTCCGGTGCCAGCTCCCCAGTCAATTACCACAGCATCTTTGAGTGGCAGTGACGGCATCAGCTTCAATACCAGCCGTGTAGATGGATGATGTCCCGTTCCAAATGCCATGGCTGGATAGATGCATATGGCGTGCCGATGGGTGCGGGTGGATATGTGATGAAAAGGTGCATAGATGAGGAGTTGTTTACCAATAGATACTGGCGGAAAATTGGCTTCCCATTTTCGGTTCCAGTTTTGTCCCGAGAGGGTCGCTTTGCCCTTCCATCGGAGGCGTTTTCGGAGGGCTGTCGGCAGGGAAAAATTCTGCACCGGGCAGCTTGGATCGACATAAGCGCGCACGGTGTGTTGGGTTTCTTCAGCACCCAGAAAGGGATACTGGTCAAGCCATGCCATGAGCCATTCTCGGGCCGCTGCATCGCCTTCCCATTCCCATATTTCATATGATTTCATGGGCTGCATCAATGATGGCTACAAAATCTGTAGGGTTGAGGGAAGCACCGCCAACCAATCCCCCATCAATATCCGTACAGCTGAATAATTCGACAGCGTTAGTGGGCTTTACACTGCCGCCGTAAAGGATGGGTACACTTTTCGCAACTTCCTCCCCGTGGTGGGTTTGCAGGCGCCCACGAATGAATGCGTGCATCTGTTGGGCTTGTGCAGGGCTGGCCGTTTGTCCTGTCCCAATCGCCCATACCGGTTCGTAAGCAATAATTATTTGCCGTGCAACAGTGGCAGAAAGTTTTGATATAATAGGATCAATCTGATTGGCAACGGTTTCAAAATGTTGGCCTGCACGCCGCTGATGAAGATCTTCACCACAACAATATATAGGCGTGAGTCCGGCAGCAAAAGCTGCTTCGATTTTTTTCAACAGCGTTGCTTCCGTTTCACCAAAGTATTGCCGGCGTTCGGAATGGCCTATGAGCACGTAGCTACATCCATAGCTACGCAATTGGATAGCGGAGACCTCACCAGTGTAGGCTCCTTCCGTGTCCCAGTGGCAATTTTGCCCACCTACCGCCACCCATTGAATAAGGGATTGCCGTGCAACGGGTAAGTGGAGGAACGAAGGCAACAGAACGGTTAGTGCCCGGAGTTGATCTGCACGTTGTTCAATCAGTGGATTAAGGGTCGCCACATATTCGGCAAAGGCTTCCCGGTCAAGATGCATTTTGTGGTTGCCTGCCACAATCATCGGACGCAATTGCATAATCTCCTTAGTCGTTTCGATAGCGTGCGGAGTATTGAAAAATATGTTGGAATCGTATTCGGTCGGACTCAGTAAAGGGACGATTGCGTCGGGCCATCACCCGTTCAGCAGTTTCCATGGCCTTGTCTAAGAGGTATGTTCGATAGCCCTGCCCCCCGCCCCAGCTAAATGATGGGATAAACTTGCGGGGAAAGCCTGCACCAAACACATTACTACTGAACCCTACCACGGTTGCTGTGTTGAACATCGTATTGATGGCACTCTTCGAATGGTCACCCAAAATAAGCCCCACAAATTGATGGGGCGTTTGTATAAATCGCCCTGCCCGATACGACCACACCTTCACCGGTGCATAGTTATTGCTAAGGTTAGAGTTGTTGGTATCCGCTCCCAGATTACACCATTCACCGATGACGCTATCTCCCAAAAAACCATCGTGTGCCTTGTTCGCATAACCTTGAAAAACAGAACGGCTAATCTCTCCACCCACTTTACAATAGGGCCCTATAGTAGTAGGTCCGTAAATTTTCGCTCCCATCTTTATCAGCGAATGCTCTCCTAACCATATGGGCCCGCGAAGCATAGCTCCTTCCATTACATGGGCATGACTCATCAGAATGATGGGTCCTTCGTCCGTATTCAGTACGGCACCTGCACCGATGCGGTAGCTTCCCGCTGCCCATATCCCATGCTTGCCACGTATCATAACGTCCCGGGGCAACTCATCGGTCACGTTCCGGGTGGATTGTAGCAGTGCAAAGTCGTGCTGCAGCATCTCCCCGTTGTGTAGAAATACATCAATGGGATGCGTAAGGCGTATTCCGCACGGCGGGGGTTCTTCAATAAATCGAAGTGATGCATGGCACGCATCGGCCAATGTAAGGGGTTCTTCAGTGCGTAATGCCCACACTATTCCTTCGTGCCGAAGGGCTTCACCTGATCGGAGGTTAAGGACTTTTTCTGTGATTTCCCGATTGGCTAACAACGCAGCATCAACCCTAACGTATTGTTTGAGCGCTTGGGGAATTAATGGTATCGGATGAAAAGGTGATGATCCGGCCAGGACGACGCTTGTAACCCCCAATGCTTTCCATCGCTCAACGTTGGTGCCCCCCCCACAACGAATCTCTGCCACATGACGGGCATAAGTCAAGGGAAGCAGGTCTTCCCATGATAGGGATTCGTCGAGAATCACAGCTGCCATAGCAGTTTTCGGTGCACGTCGGATTTCCGGCCTGTAAAGATAACCTTTTCGGATCGAGGGGATTATTTTTGATGTCCATGTGTGGTGGAGTATGGCAATGTCCCCGCTGTGGGGGAGCGATGCCCTGCCGATTGGCAGATTTGAATGAATGCATGGATTGGGAACCCTACCTATCGTCGCTTACGGTGGAATTTTTACAAACTACCCAGTGGGGTTGGCTATGTCGTGATTGCCTACGGCATTTTGATACGCTGATACAACATGCTGCTTTGCAACATCTTCCGTCTTCACCGTCGGAATTCAAGGAGGGGGTTCATTATTATATCGAAGACGGTCGATGGGTACTGACGGAATTGTACCACATCCTCAAAGGGCGATGTTGCCGTAATGGATGTCGGCATTGTGTATATGGGTGGAAGGTTCACTCGCTAAAAAACCAGGGGGCTTAACCTAACGCTACATCCAACAACATCATCACCAGAAATCCTATCAGCGTGAAGTAGGTGGCGAGGTCGGTATGACCTCCTAAGTGCGATTCGGG
>CAYVLB010000003.1:0-39198 GCA_964452325.1 uncultured Sphingobacteriales bacterium
TGGAAAAGGTCAAAATCTTCTGGCGATAGTGTGGCATATTCTTCAATCATCACTTGTCGCATCCAGTCGATAAGTCCTTGCCAGAACTCTGATCCGACCAATACAATGGGAAACTTCCCAATCTTGAGGGTTTGGATAAGGGTAAGGGCTTCGAAGAGTTCATCGAGCGTACCATAGCCCCCGGGCATGACAATAAACCCCTGAGCATATTTAACAAACATGACCTTTCGGACAAAGAAATAGTCGAAATTGATCAGCTTGTCACGGTCGATGTATTCATTGGCGCCTTGCTCCATTGGTAGCTCGATGTTAAGCCCCACCGAAGGGCCTCCTCCCAAGTAAGCCCCTTTGTTCGCTGCCTCCATAATACCTGGCCCTCCTCCGGTAATCACACCGTATCCCTCCTGGGTGAGCAGGCGGGCTATTTCCGAGGCCATTTCATAGTATTTATCACCTGGCTTCATCCGAGCGGATCCAAAAATCGAAACGCACGGACCGACCTTGTTGAGCTTTTGGAAGCCCTCTACAAATTCGCTGATAATCTTAAAAATCTGCCAACTTGACTCGGCCTTCACTTCTGACCAATGCCGCCCTCCGAAAGCCTTATGCAAGCTGCGTATGGTCTTTCCATCCATAGACAAATTCTCTTTAATTGCCCCCCCACCTTCGCCTTCCGTGAAAACGTAGAAAGAAGTGGTGACGGGCGGAATCGAACCGCCGGCTCATGGATTTTCAGTCCAACGCTCTACCAACTGAGCTACGTCACCACAATGAATGGTAGCGAAAGTGGGGGCAAATTTACAAGTCGAATGCTTTTGACAGGTTAGAGTGCAAAAAATAACGCCCAGATACCGATTTTTTTCGGTTGGAAGCAGCCCCCAAAGTAGTTCCTTACTTTATCCAATACATGCATGTTTCAATACATTGTTTCATTTTTTTAAGGGGAAAAGGCCAATGTATCATTCTTTCAAGAAGGGCATTATAGACTGAACGAAAGTGTGGTAGCGTAGGGTACGATTCCGTCCACCCTATCTACTTCGTAAACTTCCTACCAGTATGGCAAAATACGATTTCCCCCATCGGGAAGCTGGTGCTACCTCAGCATCAACTGTGTATCTTATCTCGGACAAGACGATCCACTGCGTCGGCGCGTGCTTCAGCCCGTTGAAGCAGGCTATCTGCTTGTTGGGTAACAGTTTTACGGAAGGATTGATCGCGCACGTCCCGAAGGTTAATCATGACGTTATAGTAAGCACCACGGCTGGCAGCCAATAACGCCTGGGCTCCAACGCCCGCATCGGTAATAGACGCTGGCAAGCCATGGTTTGCCATTGCTTCGGTAATATCAAAGGCTTCGTAAGCCACCTCCATAATTTTCAAGGGTATTGATGCGGCATGTTGGGTAGCCTTCTCAATAGCATAATGGCGGGCTTTCTGCTCTGAAGGAGTATTTTTCGGAAGGCGGTAAGCTTCCATGATGGCATTGAAGGCACGGGTATCTTCATCCAACAACTGTAGAAGGTGTTCTTTGATTTGCTGCCCTTTTTCAGCAAATTCCGAGAAAAAGTCAACCCGATCGTCCCATCCACGCTTGTGGGCAGACAGGTTTGCCACCATGGTAGTGAGGGAAGCTCCCAATGCACCAATAAGTGCAGACACACTCCCACCTCCTGGTGCTGGCGAATCGTCGGCAACCTTATTGACAAGCTCTCGAATGGTAAGGTAATTGAGGGGATAAGCCTCGCGACGATTTACCAACTGGTACTCGATGATTTTTTTGTCTGGCTCGAAGGGTGCCAGATCATCCAGTCCTAGGCTTTTACGAGCAATAAAGATGAGGTCTTCTTCGGCCACTCCCCGTGAAAGGTTTTGCCGTTTTAAAAAATACTTGCCGGCCTCGAGGATGACCTTTAACGGTACCATCCCTACAATTTCCGATCCCGTCACTCGCATGCCGCGGGCAATGGCTCGTTTTTCCACTTCTTCGAACACCTTATGAAGCGGGGTCGTGGAAATGTCGGTGATATTCATAGAAATTTGAGCAATTCCGTACTCATCGATGAACCATCCGATAGCTTTCACACCTTTGAGCGAACCGGGAATACGAATCGGCGCCCCGCTTTCATCGGTAATGGGTTGTCCGAAAAGGGGGTGTCCTTTCCGCAGCAAGCGTCCCTTTTCACGCACGTCGAATGCCACCGAATTGGCCCGACGCACGGAACGCGTGTTAAGATTGACGTTGTAGGCAATGAGAAAGTCGCGCGCCCCTACTGCCACTGCCCCAAACGAAGGGACAAATTGGGCAGGACCGAAGTCGGGCTTCCAATCGGGATTGGCTAATTTTTCGGTGAGTTGTTCGTATTCACCGGCCCGCACCTGCGCCAAATTTTTGCGTTGGTTAGAAGTGGCTGCCGCTTCGTAGAGATATACTGGCACTTCCAATTCTTCACCGATACGACGCCCCAACTTACGGGCCCACTTGACCGTCTCCTCCATTGAGATATTCGCCACAGGGACCAAGGGCAGCACATCCACTGCTCCCATACGGGGGTGGGCCCCGCTATGATGACGCATGTCGATCAGATCTTTGGCCTTGGAAGTCAGTCGGAAAGCGGCTTCCACCACTTTTTCAGGAATGCCTACGAACGTGATGACTGTCCGATGAGTGGCATGCCCCGGATCGACATCTAATATCTTCACGCCGTCCACTGAAGCAGCAGCATTCACAATTTCATCAATAATAGATCGGTCACGGCCTTCCGATATGTTTGGTACACATTCGATAAGGGGTTGATTCAACATCGTAAAATATTGTTTAGCGACGGCCAAAATTAGGAAGCCCCTGCTGAGGAGGTCATATGCTAAACCGCCTCACATAGTAACGCCGTATCTGGTAGCTGATCAGGTTAAGGACAAAGGCCACTACAAAAAGCAATAACGCCACCGCGTAAATGGTGCGATGTTCAAGGCTATCGTGTGGTACATCCCCCATGCTTACCTGCACCACGTAGGCAGTAATGGTTTGAATGGGCTCCCGAATGTCAAAGGTAAGGATTGGACGCATTCCCGCGGCAATCGTAACAATCATGGTTTCACCAATGGCTCGCGACATCGCTAAGATAACTGCTACCAGAATACCCGGCATCGCCGTTGGGAGCAACACACGAAATACTGTTTGGAGGCGATTGGCCCCCAAACCATATGAGGCTTCCCGCAATGAATAAGGCACTGCATAAAGTGCATCTTCGGACAGCGAGCTAACCATAGGCATGATCATTAAGCCCATCACAAGCCCTGCAGAAAGGGCGTTAAATGTCGAAAGGTCCGGCAGTAGCTTCTGCAAAAACGGCGTTACCACCACCAATGCAAAATAGCCATACACTACCGTCGGAATGGAAGCCAATATTTCCAACATCGGTTTAATTACCTCCCGAAGTCCAGGTGATGCAAACTCACTAAGGTATATGGCAGTGCTCACCCCAATTGGAACGGCTACCGCCAATGCTACTATTGTGGTCAGCATTGTGCCTACCAACAAAGGCAGCACACCAAATGATTTAGATGAAAATAACGGTGTCCATTGGGTACCTGTCAGAAACTCACGAATCGAAACCTTATCAAAAAAAGGAATCGATTGCGAAATGAGAATCCAGATGATGGCAAAACTCACCGCAATGGAAATCAGCCCAGCCATCCATAAAAACAGCAAAATCGGTGTTTCCCTGTGACGCATAATGTAATGGACAACAACCAATCAACAGGGCAAAAATGCTTCTTTTCATGGTATCCCGGGATGAGAAGTTCAAATTAACCCCCATCAAATATGAAGACCTCTTTTCCAGGCATGAATTCCAGCAAGGGAATACCTTTGTTGGTTGGATGATGCGGATGGTGATTCCATATCGGATGTATCGTTGGGCAGTTGTTGTGTTAGGCATGGGTATGGGGCAAGCCGTGGCACAACGGTTCGATACCATTACCCCTTATCGGTGCCGCACGTTATGGGCACCCGTGGTAATTCCCTCATCAGAAATGATCGATTCATTAATGATTTTACCGGGGTCCGTAGAGATCATGCCCCGTATAGATTCGTCCTTTTATCATCTGGACCTGTCCACTGCTCAATGGAGCTGGCGACAGCGTCCGCCAACGGATTCGGTAATCATCTGTTATGTACCCCTTCCCATTCGGAATCGGCCGGTTCGGCGTTATGGAAAAGATGCGATATTGAATCGCCTTTCCGACGGGATATTCCAAATGGATGTTTCATCTTTGGCACCGCCGCCTCGCCCCCCATCGGAAGTCCAGCTGAAAGGATTTATCGAAAGAGAAGTGGCAGGCGGTAGTCAGTATCCAGCAGTGCTGCGCTCGAACATGTCCATCGAGCTCCGGGGACGCCTTTCAGAAAAGTGGAGCGTCGAAGCGGCACTCTCCGACAACCGGATGCCACTTCCGATGGGGGGCGAGGCGGCGGTGCCCCTGGGTGAAATTCAACAAGCCGCCGTCCGAATTCACGGCCCCCACCAAAGCCTCACCTTAGGGACATTATGGCAACGCAACGACTCAACCGCTCATTTCTTGCGGTATAATCAACTTGGACAAGGCATTGCCATCGATGGCTTCACCCCGCATATGCAAGCAAACACCTTTTACGCCTTCATCCCAGGAATCTTTCACCGGATGGAATTCAATGCTCGGGAAGGTATTGGCGGCCCGTACCTTCTGCAGGGCAAAAATGGGGAACGCCCCATTACACTTGTGTCTATGTCCGAAAGGGTATACCTCAACGGTGTACTGATGAAGCGGGGAGAAAATGCAGACTATCAGGTCGATTACTTGGCAGGAACGGTGTCGTTCACCAACCGTCACCTATTGCGAAGTACCGACCGCATCACCATCGAATTCCGGTATACCCATCGCTACTACAGCCGAACCCACTACGGGGTATCCGCTCAACTGACTCCCCACCCCAAATGGCAATGGTATGCATCATTTTATGGAGAAAGTGACCTTCGAAATCGCCCCCGCCTATTTTCATTGACACCTGAAATGATTGAACGAATATCCGTATCTAATGGAAGTCCCACGCTCATCAGCGACGGCATTGACAGCACCCCATCCGCCGGCACTGTCAGATATGCAATCAAAGACTCAATGGGATATACCATTTTCTACCATTCAACCCACCCCGACAGCGCCCGCTATCACGTAACATTTTCATATGTTGGTCCTGGAAATGGCGACTACATACCCCTGCGCCTTCCTACCAACCAGACAGTGTATCGGTGGGTAGCACCCGTGGCCGGAACCCCTCAGGGCGAGTATCGTCCCGGCATTATTGTCGAACCTCCCCGCCGTCACCAATTGCTGGAAGTGCAGGGACAGTGGCACCCTTTTCAAGAGTTAACTACCACCTTCGGAGTGGCATTCTCAGTCTTAGATAGCAATACTTATACTCGACGATGGCCTGCCACCCAAGGAGGAGCCGCATTCATTCGTAGCCGATGGCATCACCAAACCATCTTTCCCATCAACGTGCGCATAGAGCATCAATGGCAGCATGCTCAATTTCAACCCATTGAACGTTACCGGCCGGTAGAGTTCGAACGGCAGTGGGTGCGGGCTTCTCGTCCAGAAGACGTACTTCGATGGTGGAACCTCCCCGCCGAAGAACACCTCAGCCGCTTGAACGTACAAATGCGCCCGATCAACCACCTATCAATGGAAGGCGCCGTCGGACGAATCGCCCGCAATGGTTATCTCGAAAGCTATCAGACAATATTGAACCCCCGCTGGAAAGATTCTTCCACTGTCATTAGCTTCCGTATGGAATGGTTGAAGGGACAATTGCCAACCGACTCGACCCGCTTTCGCGTACAGGCGCCATCACTCCAAATGGAATATCGAACAGGACAAACTCGACTGCAAATCGATATCCGACACGAAAAAAATCAATATCGGCGAAGGAGAATCTTAGTAGCCCCCTCTGAGGCAAGGTGGAAGGCAACCCCTACCTTCGAGTGGCAATCTCCGCAATGGGTCATCAAGGCATCCCTCAACGCCGAAACCTATCAAACCCTATACGACTCCCTCCTACGTCACCAATGGCTGACCCCCTCGACCACAATTCGCCGGACATTCCCCCGAGGCCATTGGCGAATTCGAATGGCCCAACAATATGACTTGATCAATCCCCAATACGCCCGACCTGCCATTGAAGCAGCATTCAAAGTTCGACGCCCACAATTGGGAATTCATTTCCTTTACCAGCATCAACCCCGCTTCCAGCGATTCCGCACGTTTCGCTATCTCCAAGTACCCGCAGGACGTGGAACCCACACCTGGAATGACTACAACAACAACGGCGTAGCCGAACTCGACGAATTCGAACCCGCTCCTTTTCCCCACCTGGCCAACTACATCCGCGTGCAAGTGCCTACCGATAGCTTCCTTAACCTTCGTGAACATCGTGGGCATTTGCGGTGGAATGTTTCCGGTCATCCTTCCCATCGGATCCGATGGAAAGCTGAACTCTGGACAGAAGGTACCTCTTTTACCCCTGGCATCTTGCCATGGTGGGATATTCGACAACCTGATTCATTACATGCATTTCGCAATTGGTTACGAATTAAAGGACGCTTACGCATCCGGGTTCCTACAATGGGGTGGTCATTTCAGGTGCTTCACAATATTTCCATACAACAGGTTCCGTATCCCTATGGCTTTCAATGGCAGCGCCGTGATCGTTCATCCTCCATTCTCCGGTATGTGCCGCCACGCTCCCCGCAATGGGAAGTTGTGTGGGAAGGACATATACGCCGCCACTATCGCTACCAGGACTTTGCCACGCTAAATTCTGTCCAAATCAACAAGCAGGGCATCAAATGGGGAATACTTCGGATGCTACCCCCATATTGGCAAATGGGCATTGATGGCACGTGGCAAACAGGCCTTGCTGAAGACACCACCCAATATCCCTTCACAGAATGGACCGCCAAGTTGCGGGTTGAATATGCCATACCCGACCGGATGCGCATCTCGCTACAAGGAATGATTCAGTATATTCAAAGCAGGCCTTTCGCATCACCTCAAACCGAATTCTTAGCATTTGCTGGTATGGCTCCCGGATGGAATGGGGAGGCCTCACTGGCATTAGAGTATCCAGTCCGCAACAACCTTCAAGCCACCATGCGCATTGACTATCGACAACCCTCAACCAGTCCACCCATCATTATAGGAAACATCGGACTTCGGTACGTTTTCTGATTTTGACTACGATCAGATGGGCTGAATCATAACGTACCTCATCGGTTGAATGGAGCGGGAAGTGCACCCTTTTGCATCGGTGCCGACCACAGAATACATCGGGTACGCCTCCCCAAACTACCCCCACCCTACAAGCTCAATTGGGGGTTCCATCCAGACTGGACACCAACACAATGCTTACGAGTCGCCATCCACCAGATCCCACACTTTTCCTAAGATGCTTCCTTCACCTTTTCCACCTCCACTGTACCGAACAATTCGCCCTGCCAATCGACTAAACGGTAGTGACTGTACCCAAATATGGCCGGGTCCCCTCAGCCGGGCCAGGAACACTCCTTCCCCTCCAAATAGCATATTGCGAATACCCCGCACGAAGTGCACGTCATAATCCACTCCGGGCGAAAAAGCCACAACACACCCCGTATCCACCTCCACGGATTCTCCTGAATCCAACTGCCGATGAATGATGGTCCCACTGGCATGAATAAAAGCCAACCCCTGCCCCTCCAACCGCTCTAAAATAAATCCTTCCCCACCAAACAATCCTACCCGGATTCGTTTGCGAAAAACAATGTTAATTTGTGTATCGGGCGTGGCACATAAAAAGGCATCCTTTTGACAAATCAAAGCCCCCCCTAGTTTCGATAATCGAATGGGTATCACTTTTCCCGGATAAGGTGCTCCAAAGTACACCCGTTGCGGAATACTTCCTCGATTTTCAAACAAAGTCATAAACAAACTTTCACCAACCAACAGCCGCTTTCCTGCCGAGAAAATCTTACCCAGCATGGACTGTTGCGAAGCATCGCCCAATATCGCTTTCATATGGATTCCCAGATCCATCATAACCATTGCCCCAGCTTCGGCCAACATCGCTTCGCCAGGCGTCAACAGAATTTCCACCGTTTGAAGATCATCACCCAAAATCGAATATTCCATGGCGTCCAGTTCTTAGTTTAAGTTCGGGCGAAAGATATCCCTAAGATTACGATTTGGAAGGAGTAACTCCCAAAAGAGAAAGGATGCTGTAAGGGTCGGCAGTTTAGCTTTTTAGCTTGCCACTTCAAATTGGGTTTCAACCAAATGAGCATAATAGCCACGGTTTCGCATGAGCGTTTCATGGGTACCCCTTTCAATGATACGTCCTTCATGGAAAACCAGTATTAAATCAGCGCCTCGAATGGTAGAGAGGCGATGGGCAATGATTATGCTGGTGCGATGCCGTAGCAGGCGATCAGTGGCACGTTGAATGAGCTCTTCGTAAATTTCATCCACAGCCGAGGTAGCCTCATCGAGAATTAAAATAGCGGGATTGCGTACGTACGCCCGCAAAAAAGCAATGAGTTGGCGCTGACCCGCAGACAAATCAACTCCACGTTCTTGTAGGCGGTACTCCAATTGTCCAGGTAGCTGATCGATAAAGTCCCGCATACCGAGCTCCTCAACGGCTGCTTCGATGCGATCACGAGGAATATCGTCCCGATAGAGTGTGATATTATTCAGCAGCGAATCAGAAAGCAGAAAAACATCTTGGGTAACAACCGCTAAATGGTTACGATAATAGGTCAGATTGTAGGATTCAATGGGATGTCCGTCAACCATCACACGCCCCTCCTGATATGGATAGAATCGAGCAATAATATTGGCCACAGTGGTTTTTCCCGCACCAGTTTTACCTACGAGCGCCAGCTGTCCCCCCGCAGGCACATCAAACGACACCTCACGAAACACCCATTGGCCCGGTACGTAGGCAAAACCGACCCGATCGAACCGAATGCGTCCGACAATAGGATACGATTGGTTACCTCCCTTGGGCTCCATGGGAACACTTTCCATAACTTGACGAACGCGTTCGGCGGCAACCAGCCCCATTTGTATCGAATTAAATCGGTCTGCCATCCGCCGAATAGGACCGAACACCAAATTAACATACATGATAAAAGCCACAAGGGTTCCAAAGGTCACCCCGTTTTCGTGAAGCACTTCCAACCCTCCCCACAGAATGAGGGCCAGTGCAACGGAGAACAAAAGCTCAAGTACTGGGAAAAACAAGGCATAGGCAAAGATGACCCGGAAATGACCACGCAACAATTCGTCGTTCAGTTGCTGAAAACGACGGAATTCTTGCGGCTCAATAGCAAGCGATTTGACCGTGAAGATACCAGTAATGCGCTCTTGAAGAAAAGTGTTCATCCGGGAAATCAGGTTGCGGATATGATAAAACCCCTTACGGACAGATTCCTTAAACACATACGACGCACCGATGAGTAGTGGCAACACCGAAAGGGTAATCAGGGCTAACCGCCAATCCGTTACGATCATCAGGCCAAAAATCAATCCAAGCAGCAACATATCTCCAACAATACTGATTAAACCATGCGAAAACATATCCGCCATGGCCTCGATATCCGAAACACTACGGGTAACCAATCGGCCCACGGGGGTTGTATCAAAAAAAGCTATCGTTCCACGGAGCAATCGTCCAAACACATGACCACGGAGGTGGGTTACAACTTCGATGCCAATAAAAAAGTTATAGTATTCATTAAGAAAGGCCATTATTGCATTCACCATTACCAATCCGAAAAACAACAAAGCTCCTTGCCACAGCCCATGCCAATCATTGGTTTGAATTGGTCCGTCAATCACATATTGAATGACAAAGGGGCGCAATACAGACGAAAGCGAATAGAGGATGACAATGAATAACGCCAGGGCAAATCGTCGTCGCGCCGATGGAAGGAAGCTGACAATCCAATGGAGGTCATTGTGCCACGTGCGTCGTTGTTGGCTCATTCAACGGGTATTAATAGATCGTATGGATATCGAATGCGCGTAAGATAGAGGCCGTGGGGTGGCGCCAATGGCGAAGATTCAGTGCGGTCACGCGCAGCTAACATTCGGGCAAAGGACTCGGGAGTTTTCTTGCCACGGCCAATATCAATCATATTACCGACGATTAAACGAACCATTCCACGAAGAAATCGATTGGCAGTGATGGTAAAGATAAGTCTGCCGTCAAACTGGTCCCAAGCAGCATAGCGAATGTCAACGGCATGATTGCCTTTACCATCGGTTTTGCTCACAGCTTCAAATCGATCAAAATCAAGTAGTCGGCGCGAAGCTTCATTCATAGCACCCACATCAAGGGGATAGTGTATCCATACTGCACGATGTTGCAACAAGGGGTTTTTATGCAGCGTCAAATGGTATTCGTAAGTGCGTTCGTAGGCATCAAACCGGGCATGTGCTGGCCGCTGCAAGGCATATATGCGATGGGCTGCTACTTCTGGCGGCAAGATACGGTTGAGTTTGGATACCCAATCAGCGGAGGGGCGCATTTCCGTCTCGAAATGCAAAAAAAATTGGATGGCATGAACGCCCGCATCAGTCCGTCCACAGCCATATACTGGGGTGGAATGACGAGTCAACAGGGACAGCGCATCCTCCACCACTTGTTGCACCGTAATGGCAGAACGCTGCCGTTGCCATCCGTGAAAAGGCGTTCCATCAAAAGATATTTCCAGAAAATATCGCTGTTTCACCCATTTAGCACTTTTCGACAATTAGGGCGGCTCCTTGCCCTACTCCTACACACATGGTGGCCAATCCGTAGCGAACTGTCGGCCGTCGCTGCATTTCATGGATTAACGTGGTCAGGATACGTGCCCCGCTGCACCCTAAGGGATGCCCCAATGCAATGGCCCCACCGTTGACATTAACAATCGTCGGATCTAATTCCAACTCCTGGATACATGCCAACGATTGAGCAGCAAACGCTTCATTCAACTCAACCAGTCCGATGTCGGACATTTTCAGTCCCGCTCGTTGAAGGGCCTTACGGGTAGCAGGTACAGGACCAATACCCATCACCGCAGGATCCACACCAGCCACCGCCATATTGACAATACGGGCAAGTGGGCGCAGGTTCCATTGTTTCAGTGCCCTTTCACTGACCACCCACACAGCGGCTGCCCCGTCGTTAATACCGGAAGCATTCCCTGCAGTTACCGTTCCTCCTTTTTTGAAAGCGGGACGTAACTGAGACAGCTTTTGAAGGGTTGTATCAGGTCGGGGGTGTTCGTCGATCTCAACGATGATGGGATCTCCCTTGCGCTGGGGAACGCTTACAGGGACAAGCTCCTCCCGAAATTTGCCAGCCGCTGCTGCCGCTTTATATTTCATTTGCGAAGCGTAGGCAAACTCATCTTGTGCACGGCGCGAGATGTTCCATTGCTCGGCAACGTTTTCAGCGGTTTCACCCATCGAGTAGGGATAGTACTTTCGGGCCAACTTAGGATTAACAAATCGCCATCCAATCGTCGTATCAAACACTTCGGGTTGGCGATCGAACGCCACATCGGGCTTCTTCATCACCCATGGGGCACGGCTCATACTTTCTGTCCCGCCTGCAATGTATACATCACCTTCGCCAAGCATCACAGCACGGGCTGCATCCATCACCGCCTGAAGCCCCGATGCACACAGTCGATTGACCGTTACCCCTGCTACTTCGATCGGCAAGCCCGCCAGCAAGGATGCCATCCGTGCTACGTTGCGGTTATCTTCGCCCGCCTGATTAGCTGCCCCCAAAATAACGTCTTCCACCGCTTCGGGTGGTATTTCTGGTTGGCGTTGTAGCAATGATTTAATCACATGGGCAGCAAGGTCGTCAGGCCGTATCGTTGAAAGGATGCCCCCAAAACGCCCAATGGGTGTCCGAACAGCATCCACAATATATGCTGCATTGAGAACCATGGTTCAAAGATTCAAAGTGCGTGCAAAGGTAAGGGCTCATTTACCGCCCGATAGTCTCCAACGGATGAAGTGCCTTCCCCAAGGCCCAAATTATCTATCAACTGCACCAGGCACCTCCGATACAAAACGCCTATTCCTTGGGAGAGAAAATCTCCCAAACTCCACCGATTCCATCTCCAGGATCCAAAGGTTGGCCGTTTTTCCATCGAGTCGCATAAGCAACCTTTTGAATGCGGGGAATGATTACTGAATGGAAGTAGTGTTGGTTTTCGACAAGGATAAATCGGCGGGCGCCTCCGTCAGCACGATTGAGGTTCATTACCGCATGGGCAGTAGTGCCACTCCCGGCAAAGCAATCCATTACCCATGCATCAGGCGGAGCATTGAGGGCAATCAGTTGTTCAATCAGCTCAACGGGCTTGGGATACGATGTAAATTCTACCTTGGTAAATAAGTTACGAAGCAATCGGGCAGCTTTCTCATTGGGATAGTCCAATAAAAGGGTACGGGGGGGTACCTTTCGTTTAATGGGTCGGAGTCGATTATCAACGAATTGATATTGTTTGAAGTAAATATTCCATCCGTTGGCGTTTTTCCGAAATACCAGCATGCGATTTTGAAGTCCCCATTTTACCTTTTTGTTGGACCACCGCCAAGTCCATCGACGATCATGGGGATCTCCGCCGGGCCATAATTCGATTGTTTCGGGAGCGGCGATGCGCAAGGGGTGCCGCACCCCCCTTTGGATAATATCAATCGGAGTGCCTTTGGGAACGACAATGGGATAATCCATCGTGGGGGAATACCGGATGCTACCACGGTCAAGTTTATTAAGGGTGAATCGCCCGCGTTGGTGAAGGAATTCGTCATGATATGGATACTTTCGGTGATTAAGGTCAGCAGGCAGGTGTTGGATATGCATTGCATGGATATTTCGCGCAAAGCAGACCACATAGTCATGCTCCACAGCAATGTGGCGGGCATCCTGCCGGGGGGCAATACCACTGCGGCGGACAAAGGTGGCGACGAAATCAAAGCCAACCGCCTGAGCAACCGAACGTAAGGTAGGCAACTGCCGATCATCAATACTGACGAATAGGGCACCCTCGGGATGCATCAACGTCAGGAGATAACGCAGGGTTTCGTGCATCATGCTTCGCCATTCATTTTCGGAACGACAATCTAGATAATCAAAATGGGTATTTCCGGTATTATAGGGTGGGTCAATGTAGATCGTATGAATTTTGCCTTCAAAACGAGAGCATATCGCTGGAAGTACCATCCGATTATCACCCTGGTAGAGCATCCCGTCGGCTTGTCGGTCAGATAGTAGCTTTTGGAGCTGTTTACGATACGGTGAAGGTAGCCATTCCGTATCAATGGGCAAAGGAGGATATCGCCTGTCAGAGTGTTGAAAGGATACGTGCGAAAGATGAAAAAGGGTGTTCCAGCGCCGCTGGAGTTGGGTATTCTTTTCAAGCATCTCCATCCAACAGCGCCGCCAACGAATTGGCAAATAGGGAATAATCCTATCAAGGGTGGCAATATACCGGAAACCATCCATAGATGCCCATTGCCATTTAAGGAAGCAAATCTACCATAGCATTCTGGAGATGTGGATGCCATTTAAGGGCAAGGGCGTCACTCCCCCCCATAGGAGAAGACCGCTACTTTTGTAACCATTCCCAATACCATGCAATTATCAATCACATGGACTGGATATGGCTTTTTTGTGGAGGATTGAGCTTAGGAGCAGTGATGTATGCTTACCTTGTATTTCCCGTGATATTGTATATAACCACAAAGTTCAAGCAACAACAATGGACCTGTTATACAGCAGAAGATACTAAACTTCCTGAAGTATCAATCATTATCGCTGCCTACAACGAGGCATCGGTGATTGCACAAAAGATTCACTCAACATATGCTAGCGACTATCCAGGGGAAAAAATCGAGGTGCTGGTAGGCTCAGATGGTTCAACGGACGAAACGGATGCATTGGTACGTGAGCTTCAAGATCAGTATCCTTCTTTACGATTCTTTCGTTATGAAGGCCGCATTGGCAAACCGCAAGTGCTGAATCGATTAGTCCTTGAGGCACGCCATCGGATTTTGGTGCTCACAGATGCCAACGTAATGTACGATCGGGACACCCTTTTCCACCTTGTCAAGTATTACCGAAATCCGCAAGTGGGGGTGGTGTCGAGCCAAGTCATTCCATATAACGTACGGTCCGACGGAATTGGGCTCCAGGAGGCTGCTTATACATCATTTGAAACACGACTCAAATATTGGGAAGGGATGATATGTGGGGCCATGATTGGGGCATTTGGTGCCAGTTATGCGATGCATCGTCGGTTTTGGACACCAATTCCACCAGATGCAGGTCCCGATGACCTGTTTACAGTACTCCAAACACTACGGAAAGGTGGCAAGGCCCTTCTGTCATTGCAAAGCAGGGTGCGTGAAGACATAGGTAATGATCCGTGGATGGAGTTTCGCCGAAAGGTTCGCATTGGTACGCAAAATTTCACGGCATTGTTCAATCACTTTCTGGATGTGCTGTGGCCGTGGCGGGGATGCGTTGCGTTCTTTTTCTGGTCGCATAAGGTGTTGCGATGGTTCAGCCCCTTTTTCCTTATCATTGCATGGATAACGCATGGGATGTTGCTAGGACATTCGAGATGGGCAGAATTCATGTGGTGGGGGGAAACCCTATCGGTGGGTGTGGCGTTGGCTGATGTAGCATTGCAACGGGCGGGTATTCATATCGGTCCGCTGCGATTAATTCGGCATTTTTACGTTGCCAACATTGCCTTGTTAGTGGGTTTTTTTAAATTTTTGCGTCATGAACATACGCAACACTGGGAACCAGTCCGCCGCTTCCAATGAAGAATGGCAATTCGATCGGATCGAAACAGCCATATCAGTCATTCGAGATGGTGGAATGGTGATTGTAGTAGATGATGAGGATCGGGAAAACGAAGGCGATTTTGTGATGGCCGCTGAAAAGATCACGCCTGCAGCGGTCAACTTTATGGCACGGGAAGGGCGGGGTTTAATTTGTGCACCGATCTTGGAAGAACGAGCCCACGAGCTGGACCTTCCATTGATGGTAAATGACAATACTGCCCTTCATGAGACTGCCTTCACGGTATCGGTCGACCTCAAAGGACATGGTACCACGACTGGCATTTCAGCGTCAGATCGGGCCAAGACCATCCGGGCACTGGCCGACCCCGCTATGGGGGCCGCAGATTTCGCACGCCCCGGACATATCTTCCCCCTCATCGCCAAGACAGGAGGGGTACTCCGTCGAGCTGGCCACACCGAAGCCGCCATCGACCTAGCACGACTGGCTGGCCTTTACCCGGCTGGCACCATCGTTGAAATTATGAACGACGACGGAAGCATGGCCCGACTCCCCCAACTGATGCAATTGGCACGATCCCTTAATATGCCCATCATCACCATCAAAGACCTAATCGAATACCGCTTGCGCTACGACAACCTTATCGAGCGACTTATTGAAGTGGACCTTCCCACAGAATTCGGCCACTTTCGCCTGCGAGCTTACCGCCAAACCACTACTGGGCAAGTCCACTTATCCCTTTTCAAGGGTGAATGGCAACCAGATGAGGCAGTGTTAGTGCGAGTACATTCCTCATGCGTAACCGGCGATATTTTCGGTTCGTGCCGTTGCGATTGTGGCCCCCAACTACATCGTGCCATGTGCATGGTCGAAAAAGCAGGTAAGGGCGTGATCGTCTATATGAACCAAGAAGGGCGTGGCATTGGACTTCTCAATAAGCTGCGCGCCTATAAGCTACAGGAAGAAGGACTCGATACAGTAGAAGCCAACCAACGCTTAGGATTTCGGGGCGATCCCCGAGATTATGGAATTGGTGCACAGATCCTGCGAGATCTAGGCATTCGAAAGATTCGACTGATGACCAACAATCCCCAAAAACGTGCTGGACTGAAAGGATATGGCCTCGAAATCATTGAACGTATCCCCATCGAAATCTCCCCCACCCCTCACAACCTCCGCTATTTACAAACCAAACGAGACAAATTAGGGCATGATATCCTCCGAATCGGTCCGATTCCTCCTTCTCATCGATGCGACCATTGCGAATAATACGATGGATCATAACGGGCATCGGAGGTGGCATTGTCAGCATCTCCATTGCATCGTGGGGATGTGACCCTTCCCACCGTCCGACTCCGCATCAGGATACACACGACAAGATTCGCTACGTTGGCATCGACAGCTGTCGTATGTGTCATCAACAGGTTTATGCCGACTATATCCATACCGGCATGGGACGATCATTTCGGCCTGCCCGACCTGATCTCAGCAATGCCCGTTTCCCCAGCCCTCCCATTTTCGATTCAACACGCCATGCCTACTATCGGGCCTTCCTACAAAAGGATTCCATTTTTATCGAAGAATTTCGAATTGACCCGACATCTGGCGACACCTTTTTCCATCGGGTACAACGTATCGACTATATCGTGGGATCGGGGCAACACACCAACTCGCATATCTATTCCGTCAACGGATATCTTTACCAAGCGCCCTTAACTTTTTATACTCAAGACAGCATCTGGGACCTGCCGCCGGGATTTCATGGGGGACAGGCCATGCGTTGGGAGCGTCCCGTAGGCCTCGAATGCATGAGTTGCCACAATGCCATGCCAGGATTCGACACCGAATCGGTGAACCGCTATCATGCGGTTCCGCTGGGTATCGATTGTGAACGATGCCATGGTCCAGGATCACGCCATGTAGAACGCCGACTGGCCTCTTTGCCGTTCGACACTGGAGAAATCGTCCATCCGGGACGCCTTCCGCCCGATCGCCAAATCGACCTGTGTCAACGATGTCATCTACAAGGACTCAGCATACTGCGCAATGGCCATGACTTTATGGACTTTCGCCCCGGCATGCGATTAGCAGACGTCTGGAACGTATACTACCCCCGTCAATGGCTGGAAAACCCATTGCCCATCATGGCTTCGCATCCGTTGCGCATGAAAATGAGCAAATGTTATCAAGCATCCCGAAGTTCCAACTCTATGCCAGCACTGACTTGCCTCTCCTGTCATAATCCCCATCGGAGCGTAAACCGCACTCCACGAGAAGTGTTCATCAGAAAATGCCTAAACTGCCACCAACGTCATGACTGTACAGCATCCCTTTCATTACGGACAAAAAACGATGATGACTGTATCACTTGCCACATGCCCAACACTGCCACGCACGATATCCCCCACGTGAAAATTCATGATCATTTTATTCGGATACCAGAACGGTCGTATTCATACACCTACCCATTGATAAAACCGCTAGTAGATACCCAGCCACCCCTGGCTGAGCAAGCCCGTGCCATCCTCGACTTTGTCGAACGCTTCAGTGCCCCCCTTGGGTGGCTGGATAGTATTCAGCCAGTGATGAAACAACTTCCCCCTCGACAACATCTCAACTTATGGCTAGACTATACCTATTTCCGCCGCCAAGTTGATTTAATGATCGCCCTTTTCTTACGGTCCCAATATCCCGAAGATAGCCTTCGAATATTTACCACCTACCGATTGGGGGAATCTTACGAAATACTCGGCAATCCAAAACAAGCGCGCTACTATTTCTTACAGGCCCTACGCCGCATGCCCAAGCATCCTCCCTTCCATCTCAAAGTCGGCGTTACGTGGATGCAAGAACGAAATCCAAAGCCTGCCATCGCCCATTTTCGGAAAGCTGTAGAACTTGACCCTTCCTATCCTGCAGCATGGAATAATCTGGGATTTGCTTATCTGGTAATTGGTCACCTTGACAGCGCGCAATATTGCATACAGCAAGCCCTTTCACTATCGGCCGATAATCCACATGCCTGGGCCAACCTCCTAAAACTACATTTTCTGCAAGGACGAATGAACGAATATCAATCCCTCAAACATTGGCTCCGTGAAGCCTTTCCCAATGAAAATCTATTTCCACAAGTATGGCAAGCTCTCGAAAGCATTCCTCAATAGGCCGCTTGGTATTGATCATCGGCATACTAATGTTGGGCGTAGCAATGCTGACGGTGGGCCGATTGGCACGGTTTTTATGGTGGGAACAACTATCCCTTGATTCGCCACAAGTCCACTTATACGTTCCGACCGGTAGTACCCTCCAGGACCTTCTCCAAATCCTACACCATAAACGTATCGTGCATGACACAGTGCGTTTTCGATGGGCTGCTCGCCTCTTAAAATTTGAAAAAGTACATCCAGGACACTACCTCATCACTTCCGGATGGACCTACAAAGAGCTGATCGATGCACTACGTAAAGGACTTCAAAAGCCAGTGGTCGTCGTCATCCACAACATCTCCTATCCAGATGAACTGGTTCAATCCATCACACAACAACTTGAAGTCGATTCGATCGAACTAATGAATTTACTGTCAGATTCCGAATACTTAGCCGCCAAGGGATTCACACCGACGAATGTGTTGGCCATGTTCATGGAAAACAATTACGAGTTCTACTGGAACACCCCTGCCGCATCATTTATGGAACGCATGTATCGAGAGTATCTCAACTTTTGGAACAGTAGCCGTCGAGAAGCAGCACACAACATTGGGTTATCATTAATCGAAGTGGCAATACTGGCCTCTATTGTTCAAAAAGAAACCAATAAGATTGATGAAATGCCCATTATTGCTGGCGTATACCTCAATCGGTTGCGTCGAGGCATGCCCCTACAGGCCGATCCCACCATACAATACATACTGCGTCGCTGGAAGCGCCGATTAAAAACCCGACATACACGAATTCGTTCGCCCTTCAACACCTACCTAAACACAGGCTTGCCACCAGGACCTATTGCCATTCCGTCTCCCCGTGCCATCGACGCAGTCCTGAACGCCGCCCAACATGACTACCTGTTTTTTTGCGCACGGGACGACTTTAGCGGATACCATACCTTTGCACGTACTTATCGCGAACATCTCCGAAATGCCCAACGTTACCGACAGGCCTTGACCCAACGGGGAATCCATTAAGCATGCTGAAATTACGGGCATGAACACTACCAAGGATACACATTCCATCACTATTAGAAGAGATGGCACATTGCTATCCTGTTCAATGGCAAGAAGTAAACATCATTGAAGAAGTGGAATATGCCCTCCACATAGGGATTAGGGCAGTACCATCGGTAGCTATCAATGGCCAAGTCGTTTTTACTGACCTGCCAACACCCTCTCAGTTGCGTCAAGTGATCAAATCGGCATCCGAATAATGATTGCATCATCGTGTTTTCAAGGACTGATGATAGGGATTGTTGGCTTTTTTGAACCGTGTACTATCGGAACGCACACACTGTTTGCTGCCCAACTACTGGGAATGGCTTTTTTTATTCGTTAAGCATCCGATTCCGAGAGAAAAATGGATACCCTGGAGGCTGATCGCGATCGCTTCGCTTATACTATATCACGGTATGCATGGATTCCGATACCTCATATTCGATGGTATCGATTGTGGGGCAAAGGGGAATCCCACCCACTATATCTCCAGCTCGGCCTAACGATACCAGCTTGTACTATTCCACTGACGATATCAATAATCGGATGGGGGATGCTGAAAGGCCAATGGCCGGCAGCGGCAGCCCTCATGGCAGGCTACGCAACTGGATTATCACTACCAGTGTTCATTATTACGGTTATGGGAATGCATCCAATGGTTCGGGCAGTGCTTTCACCAGCGGCTCGTACCCCTTGGATTACTGCCATTGGCCTGGCTGTGGCCGCAGGATACTATTGGCATTTTTAAACTTTTTTCCTGTAATGATATTGCTACCTTTGCCAAGCCATGAAAGTGCTGACAGAACGACTGTTCGTGACATGGCTGGCCCTGATACTTCTATATGAGAGCCATGCCCAAACCGCAACCTTGCAAGGAACGATATCTGATCAATCGAGCGACGAGCCCCTCATCGGCGCCACCATTCACCTTAAAGGCACCACGATCGGTACTGCCACCGATCTTCAAGGCAGTTTTCGAATTGAAGGGATTAAACCCGGAATCTACAACATCGAGATCTCTTACCTTGGCTATAAATCTGTCCTGCTAACCGGCATCCGCTTACAGGCCCACCAAACCCGAATACTCAATATCCAACTTCAGCCCACCGCCCTCACCATCGAAGAAGAAGTAGTAGTGGTCGGAGAAAAACCCTTGGTCGATGTCGAAGAAGCTCGAACCACCCAGCGCCTCTCCATCGAAAAGATCGAAGCCGCCCCCGTACGTCCCATCCAAGGCATTCTCAACACACAAGCAGGTATTGTGACCTCGCCCGCTGGCTTACACATTCGGGGAGGACGCACCTATGAAACGGGCTTTTTTATCGACGGAGTATCCGCCAAGGACCCCTTGGCAGGAACAGGATTCGGCGTGGACGTGGCCGCTGAAATGTTGGGAGAGATTGAAGTAACCACTGGGGCCGCTGACGTCGAATACGGCAATGCCACTGCCGGCATTGTCAAAGCTAGCACCCGAAGTGGTGGTGAATACCTTTCCGGAAGAATCCGATGGAAACGGGATCACTTCCAGTTGAATGACCACTGGCCTTCATCGTTTGGGCAAGATATTTTATCCGTTTCCCTATCAGGACCGTTTCCAAGGACGCAAAAAAAACTCCGATTCCATCTCTCGGGACAATTCAACTTTTCCGACCTTTACCTTAAAAACCCCGCCCGCCAACTTTATTCCTCATTGCTTGATAACAATCCCCGTTGGTCCCCCCGACAGGACAATCGATGGTCCGTTTTCTCAAAATGGAATTATCATTTGGATGCAACGCACGAATTGTCAGCATCATACCTCAACACGTTGACCATCAATCAGGACCTTAACATGTTGCGCATCACCAGCAACGAAGTAGGCTACCGACCCGGATATCAATTCCGATTTCACCTGATGCCTGACCAAGCTACCACTTTTACACACCACTCCACCCTCACAACCATTCAGTGGAAACATACCCCTTCGCCCCAATGGACCTACAAGGTCTTGTTATCCCGTCTCTACGTACGCCTCCGAGGAGATGCTAACGGACGTCCCTGGCGTCCTGATACCATCCAAGAAGAACTTGACCCCGATGTCATCGTGCCATATCCCGTTGAGTATTTTAATCCGGATGATAGCATCGTTTTCGTAATGCCCGTGCCCGCATTATATAACAACGGAGGAATTGCACCCCTATGGCACGATCACGTGGTTATCGAATACACTATTAAACCCGTGTTTAATTTCTACTCCAACAATGGCCAAAATCGGCTGACGGTAGGATGGGAGCACAAAGAACAGTTTTTTCAGTGGATCGACATTCGGCGGCCGTGGGTGGGAGCTCCCATTCGACTCCCTAACGGAAACATTACCCAATCATACCGGCTGGGTGAGATCTCGGACATTTGGCGGGTACGCCCCGCCAATGGGGCATTGTTTATGGCATATCGCTTTCGGCATTTCGGATTTATTCTCAATGCAGGCATTCGATTGGAATATTGGATGCCAGGACATTTCGTAGATCAGGCCGTGTTAGACAGCGCTGCCCCCATTGCCGAAGCCTTTCGGCAAGTATATCTGAACGAAAGCTTGAATGTGTTCGGCCGGCGAACCAAGTTTTTTCTCCTCCCTCGACTGGGAGTTTCGTTTCCCGTCAATGAAAATCAAGTGCTGTTCTTTAATTATGCCCATTCAACCATCCTGCCCCATCCCACCTACGTTTACACCGGACTTGACCCATACTATGCCGATCGATCTACCCTTCGTTTCGTGGGCAATCCTGCCCTCAACCCCGAAGTTGACATCTCCTACGAATTGGGGCTAAAATCTCAACTCTCTGATGATGATGCATTAACCGCTTCCACCTACTGGAAAGATAAATATCAATTCATCACCTCATCGCAGGTTCAGATTAAAGATGCCACCGGCCGAGAAATCACTCGTACGATCCGCATCAATTCTGACTATGCCCGCGTACGTGGCATTGAGTTAAGTTACTACAAGCGCATAGGAAAATGGCTCAGCGGACAATTGTCGGCATCATACAGCAGCGTCACTGGCCAAAGCGCCTCAGCCAATGAAACCATCAAACAAATATTAAGCACTGGCAGTCGGGAAGATACCCGAGAATATCCCTTGCCTTGGGACCGACCCCTCGACCTCAAATCCAACATACTGATCCGACCACCCAAGTCTACATGGTTACCTTGGCTGAAAAACTATAGCCTGTATGTGGAAGCCACTTATCGTTCAGGGTTGCGATACACGCCATACCTACTGACCGGCCACGAACCCATCTCGGGAAGACCAATCTACGAACGAAGTAACCGTCCCGATGATTATTACGGGCAAATCGGCAAAAACTGGTTCTGGATGGATATGACATTCCGTAAGTGGTGGAAAATAAAGCAATGGTCGCTATCCTTATCATTGGAAATAACCAACTTGTGGAATAATAAAAACGCCACCATTATCAACCCTGTCACGGGACGTGCTTATGAATATGGCGACCCCGTTCCCAGCGAATGGCTCGATTACCGATATCAAGATCCACGCGACCCCCGATCATGGGGTCTGCCACCCGATAATCCCGCTCGATATATGCCACAACGTCACGTACTCCTGGGAATCTCTGTCAAATGGTAGTGCAGCGCGCCGCTCACTGGCAGGCTCATCAAGGAGCTGTATACTCACTGGATATTTTGCCAAATGGCGAGCTCGTATCGGGAGGTGGTGATGGCTTAGTCATCCGATGGGATCTGAAAAGCCAACAGCCCATTCGAAAATGGGGACCTTTTTCGGGAGCACCGTTTGTCGTGCGTAGTGTCGGTACAGAAATCTATGCAGGACTATTCCGACGAGGACTCGTCGTACTTGATGCCAAAGCCCCACAACTGATCGCCTACTGGGACAAGCGTGTTTCAGTATTTGCCATCTCACAACCCGTCGGGCCACACCTATGGATCGGAATGAGCCAAGGGTATCTGATGCAATGGAACCTTGAAAGCCATGAACCCGCAGCAATTTATCAAGTAGGTAATCATTCCTGGCGAAGCGTGGAAGTGGTGAATGATACAATATGGGCAGGAAATAGTCAGGGAGAATTGCTCATCATTAACCAAAATGGAAAACCACTATTTTTAGGCAGGATTCATCAAAAAGCCATCTTTGCCTTTCATGCCACCCCCGGATTCGTTGCGAGTGCCAGCCACGACCGCCAAATTCAGTTGTGGGACCCCCACTTCGAATCAGCCCCCAAACTCACCAAACAATTGCAGGGACACACTCGAGGGGTCCTCACAGTGACACAGTGGCAAAAATGGCTCATCAGTGGAAGCCAAGACAAAAGCATCAAAATATGGGATACCACATCCGGGAAAGCCATTCGAACCATCCATCCAATATTTTCCTCATCCGCACATCAATACGCAATTAATGCCCTGGCAAGCACCCAACACTTTTTCGTGGCAGGGAGTGAAGATCGTTCAATATCTCTGTGGATAGCCGATGATGAGACCACCCCCTAAAGGCGGTGAAGAAACAATCCACTTCGCATTTTAGGCTCGATCCACGTCGCTTTCGGGGGAAGGGTTTTTCCCCGATCGGCATATTCAAATATCCGTTGAATAGCAACAGGTGGTAAAATTATCAATGCACCCTGGGCATCCCTTGTACGTCGCATCAACTCATCGGCAGATAATCGCCCATTAAGATAAGACACTCCAATAGCCGTCCCTTTTCGGAATTCCCCCAATACTTCATCGACTTGCTCGACTGGCAACCCCGTTAAGCAAGTTACATCGTAGATGCGCACCTTCCCATCCCAGCAAATACCCACCTCACTACCCGACAATCGGACCGCACCCAGTGGAATATCGTCATCAACAGCAGCACCAAAATACGAAGCAAACAGTGCTTCCAATACAGAATATTCCAGGCGACTCAAAGGATGGATCAGCCGATGAAATGGGAAAACCCGTACCTGATCGGAAGATACCGCAAAGGCCATAATTGCCTTGCCATGCTTACCCCGATAGTAATGATCATAAGCATGGCACCGATGATGACCATCCCCAATGTAAACCGTGGCAATCCGATGAAACGCCTCTTGAAGCTCCTTTAGCTCCTCACAACCTACCGACCATATCGTATGGCGAATACCAACTTCATCCAAAAACGAAAGGAAAGGCGGCCGATTACTCACAGCCGATCGAATGCCCCTTTCCTCCGAAAACGGAGCATGGATGACCAATACTGGACTGCCATTAAGGTGTACTTGCTGAAAATACTCCACAATGTGGTGTGCCTTATCCGACAAAATATTTTCGTGTTTGCGGATGCGCCCTGCCCGATAATCTTCCACCAAGAACCCGCCAACCCATCCTTCAAAGTAATATCCATCCCCTTCCTGCCGATATAACCATGCCACCGGTGCATCTTGGGATTGAAAGAAACCTTCCCTCTCCCACTTTTTGAACAAACGTCGGCGATATTCACCAACTGTCGTTGGAGAAAGTTTCGGTGTGTAAAGTTGGGGAAACAACAAGTGATGGTAAGCATCCGGACGAAGTGGATGTGCGGCAACGCCTTGCTCATAACTGACGGATGTAAAGGTTGACACCCGCTGCTGGCTAGGAATCAACATCTGAATAGGGACAAATCCCACCATATGTTCTAACGATCCCTAAGGAGTTCGATCAATTGACGGGCCAATTCCAGCCCGATTCGTTCTTGGGCCTCCACCGTGGAAGCCCCGATATGAGGTGTTACAGATATCTTGGGATGTCCCAATAGCACCGGCCGTGGGGTGGGTTCATCTTCAAAGACATCGAAAGCTGCACCCGCCAAATGACCTGTATCCAACAACCGTACCACCGCTTCTTCATCTACCACACCACCTCGAGCACATTGAATAAGGTATGCGCCAGGGCGCATTTTTCGCAAGCGGCTTTCATCTAACAACATCTGAGTTTGCGCAACCAACGGCACATGCACCGATACCACATCCGAACCCGCCAACACCTCGTCAATCGGATCAGAGCTAAGACTAATAATCGGCACCGGTTGAATCCCCCATAGTTCCACCTTCAAGTTGACTGCGGGAACGTACGGATCATGATATCGCACCCTCATCCCCAGGCCCAAAGCCCGCATCGCCACTTCCCGAGCAATCTTACCCATCCCAATAAGTCCTAATACCTTACCAGCAGCTTCCCGTCCTTTAGAATAGCTCTTCTTGAGTATCTTAAAATCTTTACCCTCGCGTACATCCGGCATCTCCCGATTAGATCGATGCAGGAAACGCATCAGCCCCAACATATGGCCCATCACCAGTTCTGCCACTGACGAGGACGAGGCCCCAGGCGTATTAATGACTCGAATCCCAAGCTCCTCAGCCACCTTCAGGTCAATATTATCCATGCCAACCCCAGCCCGTGCAATCACTTTAAGGTGGGGGTTGGCCCGAAGGAGCGAATCGGTAACCTTCGTAGCACTCCGCACAATGAGAACGTCATACGCTTTAAGGCGTTGTAATAGCTCTTCGTCCGGCAATGGGCCTACATCCACTTCCCACCCTTGGGCTTCCAATAAATGAATAGCCTTCTTGACCAAACCGTCATTTGCAAGAATTTTAACCATATGTTCATCCGTATTTTTGAGCAAAATGATGCATTACTTCAACCAATACCCTGACACTCTCTTCTGAAAGCGCATTATAACAAGAGGCCCGGAATCCACCCACCGACCGATGTCCCTTGATCCCCACAATGCCTGCTGAACGTGTAGCATCAAGAAAAGCAGGTTCCAATCGAGGATCATTCATAACAAAGGTAATGTTCATCAGCGACCGATCTTCTTTGGCCGCTGTCCCTTCAAAAAGTGGGTTTCGGTCAATTTCTCCATATAGCATCTCCGCCTTGACCCGATTGTGACGTTCAATTGTTGCAACCCCGCCCTGCTGCGCTAACCATTGCAGCGTAAGATAAGACAAGTAAATCGCAAAAACAGGAGGTGTATTTAGCATTGACCCCTTTGATGCATGCTTTTGATAATTCCATATCTCGGGAATTGGACGCGTCGAAGTGGGCAACATATCTTTTCGAATTATAACGAGCGTTGTACCCGCGGGCCCCATATTTTTTTGCGCACCGGCATATATGATAGCAAAGCGTCGAACATCAATCGGACGACTAAATATATCCGAAGACATATCACACACCATCGGCACAGGCGACTCCGGAAAGTGCTTCATCTGCGTACCATAAATAGTATTGTTCGACGTGCAATGAAAATAGGCCACATCTGAAGGAATGGTATAATCCTTTGGAATACGCCGAAAACCTTCATCGGCACCAGAAGCTACGATTTCTACCGACCCGAAAAGCCGAGCCTCCGCAATGGCTTTCTTCGCCCACGTTCCCGTCTCCAAATAAGCCGCCCTTCCGTTAGCAGGAAGAAAATTGTACGGGATCTGGGCAAACTGCTGACGAGCCCCCCCCTGTAAAAACAATACATCATAGTCGTCAGGAACATCCAGCAAACGACGCACTATCGCCTGTGATTCATTCATTATCTCGGACCATTCCGACGACCGATGCGAGACGGAAACCACCGGAAGACCGGTTCCTTCAAAGTCCCGAAGCCCCTTAATCGCTTGCTCGATGGCATCCTGAGGCAAAACTGCCGGACCCGCATAAAAATTATACTTGAATGGCATGGCAGAAATCTATACTTTACATTTTCGAGCTCGGCAAAAGTAGGAACCCTCGACAGCGCAAAACGAAAAACGGTGAATTAGATTCCCAACAATCATCGTTCACTCACCGCACCCAACGCGGTATAGGCTACCCGACGACATACCTCCCGCCACATTAAATGGAAGATTAACCTAAGGCATATCATATCAAAAACAAGCCAATACCAACGGCAGACAAGAACAAAATTGCTGCCAAAAACAAACCCAACTATCCCCAAGAAATTGCATCTATGCCTTCCCCCACCCCTACTTAAGATAAAACACGGTAGAATGACAACCCCCCTCGATATACGTACCCAGGGTGGGACTCGAACCCACACGGGCCTTACGGCCCACAGGATTTTAAGTCCTGTGTGTCTACCAATTCCACCACCTGGGCACAATCCCTTTGCACGATAGAAAGCCAGGGAAGAACGAGCGGGAGACGGGATTTGAACCCGCGACCCCAACCTTGGCAAGGTTGTGCTCTACCCCTGAGCTACTCCCGCTAGTTAAGGCGCTGCAAAGTTATGATGTCAGTTTCTAATTGACATATTACCGACGCCAAAAAGACTCCCGCTCAGGACCAGTTGATACCATAACAATTGGCACGCCGATTGCCTGCTCGATATATTCGATATAGACTTCTAGCATGTGATTATCAGCGGTGACCGAGTCCCACCCACTCAAATAATGATAGGTTACCTTATCGACTTCTTGCCCTATCAAAAACTCCCCAAAGGAAATTTCTTGCCCATTGCGCAGATACGCTACCCCCACAGGAACCTCTTGAAGCCCGGCCAGTACATCTACTTTGGTCATTACCAGCTGGTTGCATCCACTGATTCTTACAGCGAAACGAAGGGCTTCCAAATCAATCCATCCCACCCGGCGGGGTCGGGCCGTAGTGGCCCCAAACTCCCCACCAGCTTGTCGTAGATGTTCTGCGGCTTCCCCATGAAGCTCGGTAGGGAAAGGCCCTTCTCCCACCCGCGTCGTATACGCCTTCAAAACCCCGATCACATTTCTAACAAACCGATGAGACACCCCCGCTCCAACCAAAGACGAAGGAGCAATGGTATGCGATGAAGTCACATATGGATACGTTCCATACGACACATCCAGTAATACACCTTGGGCTCCTTCCGCCAATACCGACTTTCCCTCTTTCAATTGCTCCCACAATAATTGTTCGACATCCACCCGTATAAGCTCTTGCAGGTGATGAATGGCTTCGAACCATTCTTCCTCTTGCCGAATGGTGGGCACTTCCTCATAACCCAACACCTCAAGTAACGAATAATGATAGTCCCTCAAGCGACGATAACGGGTGATAAAATCTGATCGCAAAAAGTCCCCAACCCGAAGTCCGATCCGGGCCATTTTATCTTGGTAAGCTGGCCCGATCCCTCGCATAGTAGATCCAATATGGCGGCCTGTTCGGGATTGTTCAAGGGCCCTGTCAAGGTACTGATGCGTAGGAAGAATCCAATGGGCCAACGCCGATAAATAAAGGCGTCCTTTTATTTCTATTCCATTCGATCGAAGGGCATGTACTTCGTCAAGTAAGGCGATTGGATCAACCACCAAACCGGCCCCCATCAAGTTGAGTGTATCGGGTGTAAGGATCCCAGAAGGGATCAAGTGAAGAACATGTTTTTGACCATTGACTTCGATGGTGTGACCCGCATTAGCTCCTCCCTGAAAACGAATCACCACCCCATACCGAAATTGGTCGTTAAGACAATCAACGACCTTTCCTTTTCCTTCATCACCCCATTGGGCACCCACGACAACATCGAGGGGCATTGGACCAGCTTAGAGGGGCGTTAATACTTGCTCTTTGGCCTCCTTAGGTCCTTTGAAAGCTTCCTGACCTCGCTTACCCACTTCCTTGCCACAATAAGCACACGTCCCATCGTGCACCTCTGGTGTTCCCGTCAAGACGACTTCGTGGTGGTCTACTTTGAAAGGTAAGACTTCTTCCACCGTTTCCCGAAGCTGGTATATTTGAGGAAGGCATACTTCACTGACCTTACTACATAGGCTACATACTAAGTGAATATGTTGTTTGCGCAGCGAAGGCTCATATTTTTTGCCTCCCTTATTAAAATGATGACCAATAACCAAACCCAGTTCTTCAAATAAGTTGAGCGAGTTGTAGACGGTGGCCCGGCTAATCATAAACCCTTTGTTTTTGACAAGGCGGTATAACTCATCGGCAGTAAAGTGCCCTGTCATATTGTAAATCTCATCGAGGAGGTAAAAACGCTCCTGAGTACGCCGGAGGCCCTTCCTTTTAAGAATGTTTTCAAAGACCCGATGCAATTCCAAAGAATTATGAGCTGGCACGACGTCGTCCCATTTAGTTGTGAGGCAAATTTATACTCTGTATGAACATCTATTGTAAAAATATGGAAAGTCCGTTGTAAGATGCCCCTTGTCCGCTTGTTTTATTCAGAATTGGGGGATGGTTCAGGTGCATTTTGTTGGGCAGCAGATTGTTCGAGGGGGTTCGGCGTGGGAAGCTGAGGGATGGGTAACGCCTCAACCTGCTCTTGAATCAGCGATTCGTTTGCCTCAGCATCTAAAGAAGGAGAGGGAAGCATCAAGTTGAATATAATCGATAATCCGACGATGGCTACTGCTAAATACCATGTAGCCTTTTCTAAGAAATCAGCGGTTTGACGAGCACCCAACAGCTGGTTGGATATTCCCTGAAACGAAGGATTAAGCCCACTCCCCTTGGGATTCTGAATCAGCACAATTGCCATCAACAACACAGCCACCAGTATTGCCATCACACTTAACAGAACGATCATTGTGAATGGTTGTTTTTGTTGTTTTCAAGGCTTTTAATTCGCTCGGCAAAGTAACGTCTTTTTTCTGGATTTTTTTTCATCAAGATCTGATAACAACGAATCGCATCGTCAATGGCGCCTTGAATCTCGAAAAGGTGGGCCATCGTCTCTGTCACCAACGAATCGTCTGGTCCTATGGAGGGAGAATTAGTAGGTGGCCGTAATGAATCGATCATTTCATTCAAGGAGGGGTGATTCTCATCGATCTCGGGGGTAGGAATAGTTCCCGCCACCATATGAATGAGGCGGCGTCGGAAAGTAGCCCGATTCGGCACCCGTAGGGCAGCTTCCATTACGGCTTCCCACTTGGATAGATCGTCGGTAGAATGGGCAGCCATTGCCCGCATCACATACGGCACAACAAAATATGGGTATCGATCAATCATCGCCTCGCACGCCTCCTGTACGGCAGGATTTTGTAGTCCTTCTGGGTATTGGCGGACTGCCTGCTCAAATATTTGACGAAACGAAGTCATCACCACGCATTAATCGTTGCATTATAAATGTCCTCAACCAATCGACGAATCAGTTCACCAACCAATTGATCTTCGACGTCGGATAGCGCCTGACTTGCTTCGATATCGGCATATGCTGTAAAAGTTCGGTCAATATCATATTGTGATTCGATAGCATTGTGAAACTGGACACGTGCGGAAATGGTCAGTCGGTTGGTTTGAGCTTGATCCGTTCCAACCGTGAGGGGACGTACTACATAGTCGGTGATGGTCACGCGGTAAGAAAGATCAGGATTGGTCAACGATTCGGTCAGATTCGTTTCCCGCAACAAATATTCTCGCAAGGCCTCTTCGAGATCAGGAGCCAACGATGGATTCACTATGGTAGCTTGATTTTCCACAGGATAAACAACAAAAGTGCGTATCTCGGGCGAGAGGCTGCCTCCTTGAAAGGAATACATCCGACATGCCGTTAGGATTATTAACGGCAGGCACCATGTCGGGTTAAATATCTTCAAGGTTATATGCTTTGATTTTCCGATAAAGGGTTCGTTCAGCGATTCCCAATACTTCCGCTACTTTTTTTCTCCGCCCGCCATATTTTTTAAGGGCGGCTTCGATCAGTCGGCGCTCCATCTCTTCAATTGAAGGAATTTCCCCATCAAAGTCATCCCAGCGTTTGGCACTCGGAGGCGAAAATTCTTCTTCTGGATGGGGGAGAGTATGGGTCTGCTGGGGCGTGGGAAGTGCACGAGATATGGGAATTCGAAATTCCGAAGTTACACCATGCTCAGGAGGGCTTATCCGATCAAACGTTCCCTTCGGATAGCCTTTCATCATCCACATTTTAAGGAGGAGCACATCTTTCCGGATTTCTTCCAAATAGCGGAAAATCAGCTCGCGTTCTTCCATCACCGGCGTTCCCACCAAGCGGATACCCGATTCGACAGCAGGGGTAGCCTCTGTAAGGTCAAGATACTTGAGGGCAATTTCTTCCGTTACCTTACGGGCTTCTTCCAGGATCGAGATTTCTTCGACGACATTCTTAAGTTCCCGAATATTCCCTGGCCAATGATATTGCTGAAAAACCTGTAGGCCAGATGGTGTTAATTCCAGCGGAGGGACTCGATATCGTTCTGCCACATCGAGGGCAAACTTGTCAAACAGCAGCGGGATATCTTCGAGGCGCTCTCGAAGGGACGGAATACGAATGGTGATAATGCTGAGTCGGTAATAAAGGTCATCTCGGAACTTCCCCGATTGCATCAGCTTACGGAGGTCTTTGTTGGTAGCTGAGACGACGCGTACATCTGTTTTGAGGGTTTTGGTGCCTCCTACACGAATAAACTCACCGGTCTCGAGCACGCGCAGGAGCCGGGTCTGAGTATTAGGAGGTAGCTCTCCTACTTCATCCAGGAAAAGGGTTCCCCCATTGGCAATTTCAAAATATCCTTTGCGTCGTTCAACAGCTCCCGTAAAGGCACCTTTCTCATGTCCGAAAAGCTCCGAATCGATGGTACCCGGCGGAATCGCACCACAGTTAACTGCCAGAAAGGGACCATGCCGCCGGTAGCTAAGATGATGAATAACTTTTGAAAAACTCTCCTTACCCACCCCACTTTCACCATTGAGTAAAACGGTAATATCCGTGGGAGCAGCCTTAATGGCCACCTCTAATGCCCGATTGAGGGCTACAGATTGCCCGACAATTTCAAAACGACGCTTTACCTGTTCAATCTGTTCCGGTGTGATGCGAGGCATTAACGATGAATTATCACTTTTCCAATGAGGGTAGCGCTGGTACAATTGTCAACATGAACATCCACATACATTGCGGGGCGGAGATGATCTGCCCTGGGAAACACAATCATTTTATTTTGAGAGTTGCGCCCCCGCAGCATCTCAGGATTACGTTTGCTGGGTCCTTCGATTAACACTTCGAATGTTTTTCCCACATCCTGCCGATTGCTTTTCAATGACAACCGACGTTGCAGATCAATGACCTGTTGAAGGCGCCGCTGCTTCTCATCCGGTGGAACGTCGTCTTTAAGGAATCGGGCGGCATAGGTTCCGGGACGCTCGGAATACATAAACATATAGGAATGGTCGAATCGGACGCTTTGCATTAGGTCAAGGGTCTGCTGGAATTGAGCTTCTGTTTCTCCACAAAACCCCACAATAATGTCAGTCGACAGTGCCACATCTGGCACATAACTTCGGATCATGGCAATGCGATCGAGATACCACTCACGGGTATAGCCCCGACGCATTCGTTGAAGGACTTCATTATTCCCAGATTGAACTGGCAGATGAATGAACTTGCATATATTGGGATAAGCGGCCATGGTTTGGGCCACTTTCTCGGTAAGGTCCTTGGGATGAGATGTAGAAAAGCGGATGCGAAGATCCGATGCCACCTCTGCTACTGCCGCCATCAGGTCGGCAAAGTCAACCGTTTTCCCATTTCCATTCCATCGATACGAATCGACGTTTTGACCAATCAGTGTCACCTCTCGAAATCCTTTGTGGTATAACCACCGGACCTCGTCAACGATCGACTGAGGGGAGCGGCTGCGTTCCCGTCCTCGGGTAAAAGGCACCACACAAAATGTGCACATGTTGTTACATCCCCGCATGATGGATACAAATGCCGATACGCCGTTGGAATGCAATTGCACTGGCCGAATGTCAGCATATGTTTCATCTCTGGACAAAATCACGTTGACAGCAGATTGCCCGCTTTGAGCAGCTTCAATTAATTGCGGCAGCGAACGGTAAGCATCCGGACCAACGACCATATCCGAAATAGCCTCTTCCACCAACTTCTTTTTCAACCGCTCCGCCATGCATCCCAACACGCCAATAATTTTTTGCCCCCCTTGTTTTTTCTTCAATGCGTTAAAATACTGGAGTCGCCCGCGCACACGTTGTTCTGCATTATCACGGATCGCACATGTATTAACCATGATAATATCCGCAGCTTCAGGGTCATCTACCGGATAAAAGTTATGTTCTTTCAATATAGCTGCCACCACTTCACTATCCGCTACATTCATCTGGCATCCATATGTTTCAAGATAAAACGTACCCGCCGGACGAATGGGAGTTTGGGCTAACATCGCCAATTCTTCAACATTTTTCATACCCCAACACTACTTATCCAAATCAGGAAGTGCAAAGGTAGGGCTTTGGATGTCAAAATGTCAGGAAAGCACGTTCAGCGGGTTGAACGATCGATGGGAAAAACAAGTTCCACCAGACAATATTTGTCACCTCGTTGAAAATAGGCCGGTGCTACAAATGTAGTGTAGTCGATCTGACGTCCCACCCGCCAACTCACATCCAACGGACGTTCTTTCTGGGTAAATAAAATTTGGCGATGGGTATGCCCCCACACATCCACTTCCCATACCTCACTGTTCCAATAACGTTGATGCATGTTATTAAACAAAATTATTACCCGTTGTGACTGCACCATGTAGCCTACCGATGTAAACAAGGCATCGTCTTCTTGGCTGGCTTGATGCTTTAGCAACACTCGAAACCATTGCATTTTTCCTACCGAGTCAACAGGAAACAAAATCACCTCATCGGAAAAGTAATAGGTACGGCGATTAGTCTGCACATGTCCAAAGGCCGAAGTTTGCTGAAATACTTCCGTACGTTTGTAGTTGATTTCCATCAAGAAAATCGCCCCTCCGTCTTTGCGGGACAGCAGTTGTAATAAGGATACATTCTCCAAGTAATTCCTCTTTGCATCCGCCCCCTCAATCGCGGTAACCAACTCGTCTGGCCAACGATAAAAGAAAACCGAATGCGGCAAGTAATGCTTGTCCCCAATGGGGATCCATCCGTAGCCAATTCGCCGGGAGGGAAACAGGTCATTCTCAGCTAACCATCCCACCCCTGCGGAATAATCGGGACGCCACGGCCAAGTTGGTTTTCCCTGAACCATTCTAAAAGAATCGGAAAAAAGAGGAACCAATATCGGACTTTGGGGAATGCGAATATAGGTTAGGTATGGCTGACTTCGCTGTACGATTCGACTTTGTAAGAACCGACCCACAATCACATCATCCCGATATGCCTGAAGATCAAACGACCCAGCCTGCGACCACTCCCAGGCATTCTTACCCTGCCATTGAAGTGTCCGGTTGCTAAAAATGCCGATGTGGAGCGTATCACCTTTCCTTAAACGCGCAGGAAAAGTAACAAATACGGCGTCTTCTTGGGGATCCGGCAAAGGAGCGATCCGATAGTTCGATCGCAATCCCCATGAAACGTATTCATGCTGCCATAAGGTATCCTGATCTTGAAGGTGCCCTTTCAGATCGTAAGTTCCCACAACCAGCCATTCCTTTCCTTCAGCAATTTCGACACCCCATACCCGTAATACTGAATCGACCGGGCGAAAATCCAATATCTTGGAGGGCCACGCTATCTCAAATGACCGAATCCGACGAAGCGTACGCCGACTGATTAGATCCACCTCATGGGAAGTGCGCCAAAAGTTCGAACGCACCACATAATAGTGAGCATCCCACACTCCCACTCGTTCAACTCGATGCGCTTGATAGCTAAAGGGAATATCCTCTGAAAAACGTATTTGCTGGGCCATCCCACCCCACCCTATCCAAGCCGCTATCCACAATCCAGCCATTCGAAAGGTGCAAGGCTTCCAGAACACGTTCATTATTGCAATTGTAGAGGTGAAACAGATACAAACATACAACGCCCGATTAAAGGGCAAATCTGCCAATTCAATTGGCTGAATGAAGTATGTTTGCCCCCGCTTATCCAAATTCCGCATCATGCACGAAGTTTATATTTTATCTGCAGTGCGTACCCCATTGGGTAGTTTTTTGGGATCTTTATCGGACCTAAGTGCCCCCCAGCTGGGAGCAGTGGCTATTCGGGCTGCACTCGATCGAGCCGGTATTCGAGGTGGCGAAGTCAGCGAAGTATTAATGGGAAACGTTTTATCGGCCAATGTTGGCCAGGCACCTGCCCGGCAAGCAGCATTGTTTGCTGGAATCAGCAATACTGTCCCGGCTACTACCATCAACAAAGTATGTGCCTCGGGTGCCAAGGCAGTCACCTTAGCAGCTCAATCACTCAAGCTAGGTGAGGCTGATATAATCGTTGCAGGTGGCATGGAAAGCATGTCGAACGTACCGTTCTACTTGCCCGACATGCGAAAAGGGCGTAAACTAGGACATGGCCAGGTGGTTGATGGATTGATCAAAGACGGTCTTTGGGATGTATACAATGACTTCCATATGGGCAATGCAGCTGAGCAATGTGCTGCAGCATGTTGCATTCCGCGAGAGTCCCAAGATGACTATGCCGCTTTATCCTACCGACGCGCCGCAGAAGCATGGGCCAATGGATGGTTCAAAGACGAAGTTGTTCCCGTGGAGGTCAAAAGTCGTAAAGGCACAGTCATTGTGAACGAAGATGAAGAATACCAACGGGTCAACTTCGACAAGATTCCCTCATTGCGACCAGTATTTCAGAAAGATGGCACCGTAACGGCGGCAAACGCATCAACGATCAATGACGGCGCCGCAGCTTTGGTATTGGCCACTGATGCTGTGGTCAGAAAGCAAAGCCTTCGACCCATTGCACGGATTGTAGCTTACGCTGATGCCGCACAAGAGCCGGCCAAGTTCACCACTTCACCAACCATCGCCCTTCAAAAGTTGGCCGATCGCGCCCGCTTATCCATTCAAGACATCGACTATTTTGAGATCAACGAAGCCTTCGCAGTAGTGGCACTAGCCAATCAGCAACAGTTGAATATTCCGTTGGATCGATTGAACATTTTTGGGGGTGCAGTATCATTAGGGCATCCCTTAGGAGCCAGTGGGGCACGGATATTGGTAACCCTCCTAAACATCCTTCGTCAGAAGAAAGCTCGCTTAGGAGCCATCAGCATTTGCAATGGGGGTGGTGGCGCTACGGCGATACTAGTGGAAAACCTGATTATATAGATGCAACAGCATTGGGTGGTGAGGTGGGTGGTGAGGTGGCTGTTGGGAATATTTACAGGAGCGTCGATGGTATTGCAGGCACAAACCACCGATCGTTATGTCCAGGAAGTATTGAAGGAGACAGAGCAGTTGCTCAAGATATATGGCGACAGTATGATCCATGGTTCTACGCAAGGTATTCGAGTCTTTGCATTAACCCGCTTTATCCCTCTATTTCGGAGCACACTGCATTATCCTGAGGCCTTTAATTATGCATTTGATTCCCTGCCATTTCTGAAAAAGTTAATGGCCCCCCATCGCCAATTCCGGATTTTCACCTGGGCCATACCTTTCAATGACGGTTCTTTTCGGCATTATGGCGTCATCTTACGGCGCCATTCCAAAGACAGTGTTCAAGTACTACCCCTTTATGACCATTTTTCCGAATTGGTGGATGCCCATAACATCCTTACCGCATCAGTAGGCCGCCAGCAGTGGCCAGGTGCTATCTATTACGACATTCGATGCTTCGATTCAGAAGCAGGCAAATCCTATTGTTTGCTGCTGGGATGGAACGGAACTTCCCCCCACAAACTACGTCGTCGAATTATTGAACCCATTCACTGGGAAGGTGATACGGTAGTATTCGGACTACCTGTATTGGTCGACCAACGGGGAGTCCACATGCGGGAAATGTTGGAATATCATCCCACAGCAACGCTGACGCTTCGGTTCGACAACAAAGACGGGCAGCCAGCCATCGTATTCGATCATTTAGTGCACCAACGAATTCCTACCGGTGAAGACGGGTTCGTACCGGATGGCACTTATGATTACTATATCCTTGGCAATGATGGCAAGTGGTATAAACGCGCTTTTTTCTTCGGCAAAGGGCCTACTCCCTCCCAAAGCACTGGTAGGTAATGCATCCTGTGCTAAACCATCGCAAGGCAGATCAACGGGATGGTTCTTCTTATATTTGCGCCCTGTAAAGAGAATTGCCACGCATCCATGGGTAAAGGAGATCGGCGAACGCGGCGGGGGAAGATTTTTCATGGTTCGTTTGGGAAATATCGCCCCCGTAAAGCCAAGAACAAAGGCGTAACCTATTCGAGGGTTACGAAAGAAGATCGCAAGGAATCCGCTGACGAAAAATAGGCTGTGGAGGACCCCATGGCCCCCAGCGAGCACGGACGGGTGATCCTTGTCCCGACTCCCATTGGCCATCTTGAAGATATTACGTTGCGGGCATTAGAAGTGCTACGAAATGCAGATGAAGTATGGTGTGAAGATACACGCCATACCAAAGCATTAATGAATCGATATCACATCCAACGTCCCCTTCGTTCTCTTCACCAGCACAACGAGCATCGCGTGTTACCTGGATGGGTGGCTAAAGTTGCTCGTAGAGCCCAAACAATAGCAGTCGTTACCGATGCGGGTACGCCGGGAATCTCCGATCCTGGATATTTGGTAGTGCAGGAGTGCTATCGACAGGGAGTCCTGGTCGACTGTTTACCCGGCCCCACTGCCTTAATTCCATCATTGGTGCTTTCTGGGCTCCCGGCTCATCGATTTGCATTCGAGGGTTTTTTAACTCCCAAGAAAGGACGTCGTAAGCGCTTAGAGGCGTTTCGAGACGATGAACGTACCATGATTTTCTATGAATCACCCCGCCGTTTATTACGTACCCTCCGGGATTTATTAGAATATTTGGGGAGTTCCCGACAAGCTGCGGTAATCCGAGAACTAACAAAGGTGCACCAGGAGGTACGTCGCGGCACCCTGATGGAACTATACGCCCATTATGAGCAGCATCCAGTCCGTGGTGAAGTGGTATTGGTGGTGGCGGGAAGATCATAAATTCCTTCGGGGGATCACAGTCGCTTTGTGGCTGGCCATCGTGGGATGGATAGCATGGCCTCCGCGCTCCTGGCCACTTCTGCTTCCGTTGGCACTGGCACCAATGGTGCAGTATGTACAATCCGCTTCCGTCCGACGTGGAACCGTAGCAGCATTTGGGGGAATGCTGGGCTGGAACCTTCTTACCACCTTCTGGATTCGGCATGCAACCCTTCCCGGTGCCCTATTTGCCACAACCGCCAACGCACTGATTTTCTCCATTCCCTGGTGGGGATTGGCAGTATCAAAAAAAGTGTTTCGCCCCCGATTCGGATTTGGGGCATTTGTCATCATGTGGTTAGTGTGGGAACGTTTTCATTTCCAATGGGAATTGGCATGGCCATGGCTAACGCTGGGCAATGTTTTTTCGGTCCGCCCCGAAATGGTCCAGTGGTATGCCTATACGGGAGTGCTGGGAGGAACACTATGGGTCTGGTGGATCACCTATCAATTGATATCACTGACCAAAAACCTTAACAGCATTCGATCGGTCTGGAAATGGGTAGGATTGGGCATGGTTCTGATCATCCCATGGTCAATTTCAATGTGGCTACTTCGGGTACCCCTTCCCACAGAAGGTGATGTAATGGTCGGATGCATTCAGCCAAATATCAACCCTTATGAAGAAAAGTTCGATCCAGCCACTCAAACCCGACAAATGGACACCCTTTTGTCATTATCATCCCGAGCTTATCGCCGGGGGGCCCGTGTAATCATCTGGCCAGAAACATCTATTCCAGGAGTCATTCCCGAACATTCTCCGAATGATAACCCCTATTTCCGGCAAGCAGCCACATGGCTTTATCGCCATCCCGATGCCCATTTAATTGCTGGGGCAGTGACATCGAAAGTGTACCATGCTGAAGAACCCCCGACACCCAGTGCCCGCCCTGCCGGACCAGGGCAATATATCGATTATTACAACTCAGTGATTACCCTATCGCCGAAACGCTCATTTCAGATATACCATAAGCATAAATTAGTACCCGGCGTAGAATGGCTTCCATATCCGCACATGCTGTCGGTGCTTCGCCCATTGATGGCTAATTTGGGAGGAGTTACTGGGGCGTATGGACGCGAAGGCCCCATGTGGCCGCTGTGGGTAGATTCCATAAGTATTGCACCGGCAATATGCTATGAGTCGGTATTTGGGGATTTTTTACGCACCTTTGTATCGGATGGAGCTTCCCTAC
>CAYVLB010000004.1:0-16263 GCA_964452325.1 uncultured Sphingobacteriales bacterium
TAGGCAATATTCAAGTCTTGGCTGTGGGCAACTTCCATCAGGGTTTGTTCTTGGTTGGCATGAAAAGCATTTCCGAGCCGCTCAAAGCCCAGGGCACGATCGAATAGCAATCCGGATGCAAGTTCAACACGGAGGTTGGATATTACCTGACGTCGGCGTTGTAATGCACTTTCCAATGAGACTTCTATTCGGGTATTCCATTGGATGAGTCGTCGTCCCAAGTTTCGATGGACAAAGTTCAGGGCCATTCCAATACCATAAAATCGGCCTTGGGTAATTCCCAGGGTGGTTTGTTCTTCTGCTAGGTGGAGTTCAAAGGATGGTGATACATGAAATCGAGGAGCTAACATGGCATCGACGTGCGCAATAAAAGATTTGCGTCGTTGGGTAGAGTCGATAGTGTGTGGGACGAGTTGGTGTTGAACCAATTGAAAGGCAGTAAGGTGCTCTAAACGTTGAATTAACAGGTTGAATGCAGCACGGGTCCATCGGGCGTGTGGATGACGGATATATGGTTTTAGGGCGTGGGGATGCAGGTGAGATGAGGGGAAGATAAGTCGGGTGTGGTAATAACTCAGTGAATCGAAGCGATAATGCGAAGTGGTGGAGGGGGGGTGTACTTGTAGAACGACCGAATCGATGGTGGCGGTATAATGCATCGAATCGGGAATGTGGACAAAAAGCATCGGATTCCCTCCCATTGTATCTACTTGCCATTGAATTCGGGATGGGGTAAATCCCCAAAATCCATGAGAATCCAGAAAATTAGCTAACTGATGGCGATACTGATCGAGTATGTCGGCATCGAAAGGCTGGCCGCTCAAAGCATGTTGTTGAAGAAAATCTTGAATGTACGATAAGATAAATGAATCATTGACGAGGGGAATCACTCTTCGGATATGGGCGCGGGGACCAGGTTGTATTCGAATGATAATGGATAGTTGTTGACTGCCACGTTGATGTTGTTTGGCAAGGATCAGCGGCTTGAAATAGCCATGATAAACGAGCCACCGTCGAATGGCTTCGAGGGATCGGTTAAATGATTTGGGTTCGAAAGGCTTGGGGGAAGTCCCCCAGATTCGACACCATCGGGGTGCGGGGTTTTGTCGGCAAATATGGGGACGGCTTTGCCACCACTTAAGACGCCATAGTGAAGTGCCTTTAAGTTGTAGTTCGTTGCGGAGTTGATGGGTCAAATCATTTGGCAGGCCAGTAATGATATAGGATGTGGCATATAGAGTGGCGTTGGAGTCTTGAGCAATTGCGCTTAGGTGCGGTATAAATAGTAAAGGATAGGCGAGAAGTAGTTGGAACTTCACGGTTAATATTTAGGGATGGTCAGTGCAAAAAAATTCAATTTTGTAGCAAAAAGAAAAGGCACGGCCCTGACGCGGGCCGTGCCTTTTCTTTCGGCGTTACCCGAAAAGGACACGGGGTTAATGGTATCGTTTCATTGCTTTACGAAGGGATCGATAGGCATCGTCGATTTTGGGTCCCCGATACAATAAGTCTCCTTCAGGAGAAAACACCAACAGGTATGGGGGCCCTACAATTCCTAATTGTGATACAATGGGCGAAGCATGCCCGAGCGGGTCGCGTGCCTGCACTACGTTGCCTTCGATCGGATGAGTCGAAACGGTCGATACCCATCGGTCTCGGTCACTTTCCAATGCATACTTGAGGATCACTGCATTTTCGCCTTTCTTTTCGAAACGCTTTGCCAATGCTTTGAGGGTGTTAGAGTGGTGTTTGCATGTGGGGGACCATGGAGCCCATAAATCTACGATAATAAATTTACCCTCAAAGTCATTTAAAGTGATCATTTCGTTATTTAACCCTTCTGCTTGGAGGGTGAAGGCAGAAGCGTGGCTATTTTCAATTGGGGCAGGTTGCGCAATTGCTACGTGATTATCTATACAGATGATCACGAAGATCCCGAGGATCAAATATCCCATTGCTTTCTTCATTGTTGTCATCTTTTTACTTAGTGTAAATATACAAACAGTCAACTTAAAAAAGTGGGATCTGAGAAAAAAACTACACTATCCTATAATTGCCTGCTAGTGCGGGATGTAGGGAAATTAAAACAGAGTTTATTTGATTTGAGGAAAGGCAGGGTTGTAAAAAAACTATCTAATTGACGTTGTGGGGAGGTTTTTTTGTCACGCATTAATTACTTTAGACAATATCTAAATAGCAAGTATTCTTTGCTTCAACATTGCCTTCAGGCAAGGAAACACTTTGATAATGTTTTTAGAACAGGACCTGGGTTAGGTTTATCCACCGAAGTCGTCGAAGGCGATATTCTCTTCTGGTACACCCAGTTCGTCAAGGAGCCGCAATACTGCCTGAAGCATGAGGGGGGGGCCACAGATATAGTATTCGCATTCTTCGGGATCGGGATGGTTTTTGAGGTAGTTGTCATAGAGGACTTGATGGATAAATCCAGTAGGTCCTTGCCAGTTATCTTCAGGAAGTGGGTCTGATAGGGCTAAGTGGAAGCTGAAATTAGGAAATTCTTTTTCGATTTCCCGGAATTCTTCTTCGTAGAAAACTTCTCGGAGGGAGCGTGCTCCATACCAATACGAGACTTTTCGTGAGGTTTTAAGGGTTTTGAAAAGGTGAAAGATGTGGGCGCGTAGGGGGGCCATCCCTGCGCCTCCCCCAATGTAGATCATTTCTTTGTCAGTTGGCTTGATTAGGAAATCTCCGTAGGGCCCAGAGACGGTAACCCGATCGCCGGGCCGTCGGGAAAAGATATACGAAGAGCATATTCCAGGGGGGACTTCCATGAGTTTACCTTTGGTGCGATCCCATGGAGGGAGGGCAATTCGGACATTGAGCATGATAATTTTTCCTTCCGCGGGGTAGTTTGCCATTGAATAGGCCCGGAAGATTTCTTCGTCGTTTTCCATTACCAATTCGCATGCGTTCATTTTATGCCAGTCGTCGAGATAGATCTCCTCGACATTGGGGCAGATATCAGTTTTATAATTCAGGGTGATGGAAGGGACGTAAATTTGGATGTATTGGCCTGGTTCAAAGTCAAAGTTGACTCCTTCGGGAACGGCGAGCACGAATTCTTTGATAAAGGTGGCGACATTGGGATTGCGGATTACCTCGCACTCCATCTTGGTGACACCGAAGACTTCTTCAGGTACCCAAATTTTTATGTCGGATCGAATTTTCACTTGGCATGCTAAGCGCCATCCTTCGCGGGCTTCTTTTCGGCTGATGTGGGTCAGTTCCGTAGGTAGGATTTCGCCACCTCCTTCCAATACTCGGCATTTGCACATGGCACACGTTCCACCGCCGCCGCATGCTGATGGCAGGAAGATGCCATTTTCGGCCAAGGCAGCCAGCAGATTTTTACCGGGCACAGTTACGATTTCTTTTTGATCGTTGATGGTGATTTTGACTGCCCCGCTGGGCAACATTTTTTTGCGGACGTTAATGATAAGAAGTACGAGCCCGATGATGATTGCTGAAATAATGATGATACTGGCAATGATAATGGTCGTGAGTGTTGCTACAAAGGTCATTCCCACTTGATTTAGAGTTGAATTCCGGCAAAGCTCATAAAGGCGATTCCCAACAGTCCTGTTAGGATGAATGCAATCCCCAGGCCCCGTAGGGGTTTGGGGATATGGGCATAGCGGATTTTTTCACGGATAGCAGCGATCAACACAATTGCCAGGGCCCATCCGATGCCTGCTCCCAGGCTAAAAGCAATGGATTCGCTGAATGTATAGTCCCGTTCAGCCATAAACAATGCTCCGCCGAGAATGGCACAGTTGACTGCAATGAGGGGCAAGAAGATACCTAAGGCGTTATACAACTCTTGCGAAGTGGCTTCAATGACAATTTCGACCAGCTGGACCATTGATGCGATGACTGCAATAAACATGATAAATTCGAGGAAGCTGAGGTCAACATCGGCTAGTGCTGGTGACAACCATACCAGGGCACCGGGGTCGAGGAAAAAGTGTTTGATCAGCCAGTTAAGTGGTACGGTGATTGTAAGGACGAAAATGACGGCCATTCCCAGCCCGGCTGCTGTTTTGACGTTTTTTGATACTGCTAAGTAGGAGCACATGCCCAAGAAGTATGCCAAGACCATGTTTTCAATGAAAATGGACTTGACGAAAATGTTCAGAAGGTGTTCCATGATTTGCGGTCTTTTGACGAAAAAGGATTAAGCTTCTTCGTAATATTTTGTGAAGTATCGTTGGATCCATACAATAATGCCCAAAGTGAAAAGGGCGCCTGCGGGGACCATCATCATGCCGTTGTTAACGTATCCGAGTTGGTAAACAAAGTCGGGGATGATAGGAATGCCATATAGCTGTCCTGAACCGAAGAGTTCGCGGAAAAAAGCCACTATAATGAGGATTGCCCCGTAGCCAAGTCCATTGCCGAGGCCATCGAGAAAAGAGGGTACCGGTTTGTTGGCCATTGCAAATGCTTCGAGGCGTCCCATGATGATGCAATTGGTGATGATGAGCCCCACGAACACGGATAATTGCTTGCTTACATCGTAGACGAAAGCTTTGAGGACTTGGTCGACTAAGATGACCAAAGTAGCAACGACGACCAATTGGACGATGATACGTACCCGCATCGGCACGGCATTGCGGAGTAACGAAATGATAAGGTTAGAGAAAGACGTGACGGCAATAACAGCCAATGCCATTACAACGGCGGGTTTGAGTTTAACGGTGACGGCCAGCGCCGAACAAATCCCCAAGACTTGGATCGTAATAGGGTTGTTGTCGTTGAGCGGATCAAACAAAACCCGCTGATAGCGTTTGGGTATAACAGTCGATAAGATGCCTCGTGCCATGGCCTAATTCATTTTATGCAGCAAGGACGAAGATATACATTTTGAATGAATATGCCGTTGGTTTTTTGAGTTTTTGAATGTAGGGCAGATACCACTGGAACATGTCGTGGAACATGGCGGTTACACCTTTTCCGGTAAGGGTAGCTCCTGTAATTCCATCCACGCTGTAGGGGTCATTGTTGTTAGCTTTTCCTTTCATCACCACGATGCCTGTCAAATCTCCTTCCTTGTTGAAAATTTTCTTGCCAACGAATTGTTGTTGAAACCATGACTTGGTGATTTCTCCTCCCAAGCCGGGTGTTTCGGACTTATGGTCAAACACCACCCCCATGATGGTGTTGAGGTCGGGTTCTAATGCTACATATCCCCATATAGGTCCCCATAGCCCTTTACCCCCAACGGGGAAGACGTAACACGATTTATTGTCGTGTTGGTAGTGGTATATGGGCAAGACTCGCTGCTCGGGTTTCTTTTTGAGTTCGGAGAGGATGTTAATCTTGAGTATTTTCTCGCGTAATGCGGGGTCGGTCCCATCCATTACTACTTCTCCCTGCGCATTAATTGCCAAGGGGGTGACGTATCGATTGAAAGCGGGTTCGATGTCGTTTCCGTTATAATTGGCTGCTTGGAGTACGTAGCTCATTTTTTCGAGCTGGATGTTACGCTCTTGGTAAGGACGCAATACATTGGCTACCACAGCCAATACCAGCCCTGATACTACGGTTACGACCAGGGCAAAAAAGAGCATGTATGAAGTGTTATCGCGAGACACGGCGCAAACGTTTTTTGATGGATCGTTCAATGACAAGATAGTCGATTAGGGGGGCGGCAGCATTCATCAAGAGAATGGCAAGCATGACCCCTTCGGGGTAGGCTGGATTAACAACGCGCACCAGTAAGGCCAACACGCCGATAAGGAATCCATAGATAAATTTTCCCGTTCGGGTACGAGCGGAGGTTACGGGATCCGTTGCCATGAATACCGCTCCGAAAGCCAGCCCACCCATGAAGTAGTGATAGTAGAAAGGAATTTCCATGTAGGGGTTACTGGCCAACGCATTGAATATTAGGCCCATGATAGTGGCACCTATGAACACTGAAAAGATTACTTCCCAGCTGGCCACACGTGTTAGGATAAGTATGATTGCTCCCAATGCAATCATAATGAAGGAGGTTTCGCCAATCGATCCGGGGATGGTGCCTATAATCATTTCCCACAGGGAGTAACCAAAGGGTTCATGGATAGCTGCTTGTCCCAATGGCGTGGCGGCGGAGACTCCATCTGGCAGGCCAGCAATCCATACCTTGTCTCCGGAAATATGTGCCGGGTAGGAGAAGAAGACGAAAGCACGGGCAAGGAGCGCGGGGTTGAAAATATTCATACCGGTACCCCCCAATACTTCTTTGCCAATGATCACGGCGAAAGCGGTGGCGACTGCCACCATCCATAGCGGAATATCAGGTGGCATGACCAAGGGAATGAGGAGCCCCGTTACCAAGAATCCTTCGTTGATTTGGTGTTTGCGGATCTGGGCAAAAATTCCTTCGATGGTGCCTCCCACGATCATTGTTACAAGGTAGATGGGCAAAAACTTTCCCAGTCCGAACACGATTTTATCAAGGCACGTTGCGTTTTGCTCGGTTACCAAATAATGTTGATGGCCAATATTCCAGATACCGAAGAGGGTGGCGGGAATCAGGGCAATGACTACGGTAACCATTAGGCGTTTTAGGTCCATCTTATCGCGGATGTGAACACCTAGGTTAGGGGGGGTGGGGTGGGCTGGCACGAAGAGGAAAGTCTTGACAGCGTCATAGAGGGAATGGAGTGGATAAAATTCTCCGCCTTCCTGGAATTTAGGATCCAACGCACGGAAGAGTTTCAGCAGTTTTTGTTTCATTGTCAGTTAGTTCAAAGGTGTGGTTTATAGTAGTCCCTCTTCCTGAAGCATCATTTCGATGCCGTTGTGGATAATTTGTTGCAAGGGTTGTTTGGATGGACATACGAATTCGCACGTTGCCAGGTCTTCTTCTACGACTTCCCGAATTCCTAGTTGTTCCATTTTGTCGAAGTCTCGGGCAATGATAGCGCGGGCTAAAAATTCGGGGAAGATATCCATGGGAAGGTATTGCTCATAAATCCCGGATGCTACAAAAGGTCGTTCTTCTCCGTTCATGGCGGAATCGTAATCATCGTAGCATGTATCACCGAGTATTTTCCATGGGAAAGCATTCCACACTGTTGGACGGGGTTTTTCAGGCATCATCCATCCCAGGAATTCGGGTTCGTTTACTTCGTAAATAACGGTTATCTGGCTATCATAGAATCCCAGATATCCGTCGGGTTCAATGCGTGTGCCATTGAATAAATTGCCGGAGATTACCCGCACGGGATGGTCGTTGGCGATTTTGCCATTGAGCAGGGTTTCCACAGATGTGCCATAAAGGGTACGGTAGTATTTGCGTACGCGGGCGGCATTGCCAGCTACGGCCACGATGCGTTGGGGATTGACCCGTCCTTCGGCGAAGAGGCGTCCGAGGGTGACCACATCTTGCGGACCAATATGCCATACCTTTTTGTCGGCGATGACTGGGTCAATATGGTGGATTTGTATACTGACGTTACCTGCGGGGTGGGGGCCATAAAATGTATTGACTTCGACGCCCTTTGCATTGTGATATGCAGGGGGGAGGGGACGGGTCCCATCAACGTTGAGGTGGATGGGACCGTTGGTGAGTTTACGGAGTGCTTCCAGGCCGATTTGGAAGAGGTCGGGAGGATGTTGACTCATGGCAAAGTGGAGATCTAATGCCAGGGGTGCCGAATCGAATCCGGAGATAAATATGCTGGAAGGTTGGTCGGTAGGGTTGGCAATGATTCCATACGGGCGTTGTCGAATGAATGCCCACAGCCCGCTGTCGAGTAATCGTTGAATAATTTGTTCTCGACTGAGGGAGCGGGGATCAGCAGTGCCGAAATCGATATATTCAATGCTTGAATCTGAAAGAATTCGGATGGCTTCGATCCGGCGCTTGGGGCCTCGAACGATTTCGATAATTTCACCACTGACCGGTGAAGTGAACTTGATTTCAGGTCGTTTGCGATCGAAAGCGACAGGCTCTCCTGCCAGTACCCGATCACCTACTCGTTTGATCAACTTAGGGCGTACGAACTTAAAGTCGGATGGCTTGATGGCATAGTGGCGGGGGAGCGGAGCCTCATCCAGCAAGTTATAGGGTTGCCCTTCCAAACACAAGTCAAGGCCGCGCCGAAGACGAAAGGTTTTTCCCATGCGCTTATACTAATGGCGGCGCAAAAGTATAACTCCGGCAAATGGGCTCTGGAGATTAAAAGATTTTAGAAAGAATTTAGAATCTGGTCTGTAAGATTTTATAAAAGAGATGGGCAAGAGCAAACCGCCAAGGGTAAGGCGGCTATTTTTGTCGCTTCACTTTGGTTGAATTCAATCAGCGGCAAATGAGAAAAGGAGCATTTTACTTGAAATGGGCACATCGTATTCGTTCGTGGTTGTGTGGGGCGCGATATGAGCAAGGGAATATTGGAAAATATTCCGTAAAAGCGGTCAGGGGGACTTTGCGTGCCACTCCGGATCAAGACGATGCTTGGCTTTTTTGGTTGGTAGCGATTTCGTCGAATTTACGATGTAGGAGCTAATATGGGACTTTCTGCCCTGTTTGCTAAGGTTCAAGGACAAGATAAGGATGTGTTATTGCTGGATCCCAATCCGGAAGCATTGTTAATTGCTGCTGAGAATTTGATAATTAACGGGTTGTCTGCCCATTGTGAGTTTGTGTGTTCGTTTGTAGGAGATGCACCCGATCGGCAAGTAGAGTTTTATACGATAGGTGCGGGTGCAGCAGGGAGTATTTTCCCGGGCCATGCGAAAACGGCGGCTTCCATAGGAAGTCGCTTAAAAGTGACAACTACAACGGTGGATGTGCTCGTGAAGGAGCGATCCTGGGTGCCGGGGTTTATCAAAATTGATGTAGAAGGTGCTGAACACATGGTATTGGAGGGAATGAGGATGACGGCTTGTACCCATCGTCCATGGGTTATGGTGGAGATGCATAGTCCACCGGAATTGCCGATGCAGATAAATGCCCAGAAAGTATTAGAGTGGTGTGATGATGTAGGATACCGGGCTTGGTATATGAAGACGGCGACCATGCTGACCGATGCTACTACGATTGCACATCGTGGGAAGTGTCATTTGCTATTGCTACCGGAAGGTGTTGATTACCCGAAGGATTTGGCCCGGATTCCACAGCGGGCTTCCCTGCCGGATGCGTGATCGAAAGTCATAGGCAGCCACCTGTGGGGAAAAGGGGGTCAGTTTAGCTAAGAATGGAATGGGAGCTATTTTTGCCCACCCCATAATTTAATCGGATGCGATGGTGACTGCGAACTTGTTGGAGTGGGTGGCCAAGCAGGCATCAACGATAGCACCTTCTCCGGTGTATCCCCGATTGGTTGAACGGGTGATGCGGGCGATGCATGCAACGACGGATTTTTGGTCAATGATTGATCGGGCAAATATTCCAGTGGTGTTTGCTGCCGCAATTGTAGAGGCCCTTCGGAAGGAAGGATGGGTAGATGTGGAAAATAAGTCCTTAGAGTGGACCGATAGTGGCCGTGAAGTACTGGAGGAATTAGGCATTGCTTCGTTGCCTACATACACATGCGCAGCGTGCGAGGGTCGAGGGATTCGGTACCCGGACGGTCAAGAGTGGGTCAATGTGTTTATGCGGTATGAGCGGCAGCGTCCGTTGCCCCGGCAGGAGTATGACCAAGGGAGTGTTACGCCCTCAACTACACTGTCTCGGGTGGCATTCATTGAGCAATGGGGTGATCTTGCCGGGAAAGATGTGTTGGTAATGGGAGCAGAAGACGACCTGATGGGGTTGGCCATTGCCCTTACGGGCCAGGCGCGAAATGTCCTTATTTTAGATATCGATGAGCGCATTATTCGTTTTGACCAAGATGTTTTGGCGCAAGAAGGCATTCGAAATGTAACGGCTGAGGTCTTTGACCTTCGCCAGCCCTTTCCGGCAGAATGGGTTGGTGCATTTGATGTTTTTATTACGGATCCGCCTGAGACATTGGCAGCATTCCAAGCTTTTATTGCCCGAGGGGTGGCTTCTTTGAGGGAAGTTGGAAGTAGTGGGTATTTTGGGTTGACACTACGCGATTCGTCATTATATCGGTGGCAAAAATTCCAGCGGGCTTTGGTAGGTGATCTGGGGATGGTAATAACCGACATTATCCAGGACTTTAATCATTACCAGAATTGGGAATATCATGAGAATACACGTGCCGGCCGCCTGAATCCGACGGGTGCACCGCCACAAACGATTTGGTATCGTTCGGCATGGTATCGGATCGAGGCGTTGCCCGGTTTTGCAGGGGTTAATGAACCCCTTTCGAATGCGGTATTCGAAAGCCTATATTCAGACGAGGAAGGTGTGACGACTTGATGGAATGTACCATCTATAACGAGCGAACTTCCTGGGGAGATTCGGTGCTATTTACCCAACATAAGGGGGTGAAGTCGCTAAGCGTGGGGGTGTTGCTGCCGGTGGGCTCCAGGGATGAGCATACTTCCGAGCAAGGCATTGCCCATTTTGTCGAACATATGTTATTTAAGGGTACACGGCGCTGGAGCTTTGTGCAACTGTTGCGCCGCATTGAGGGGCGTGGGGCTGAGCTTAATGCTTTTACCGAACGGGATCATATGTTTTTTTACGTGCATGGGATTGATGAGCACGGCCCTTATGCGATAGAAGTGTTGGAAGAAATGCTGGCTCATCCAAGTTTTCCACAGGATGAGTTGGACAAAGAACGTAACGTTATTTTAGAAGAAATTGCCATGTATCATGATATTCCTGACGATGATATTGTTGCCCGGTTTTATGAACGGTTATTTCCCGGGCATCCGTTGGGTCGTGATATTTTGGGTAGCCCATCCCATATTCAGCGATATCAACGGAAGGACCTGATCAATTTTCATTGCCGGACTTTCCTAAGTGGGCATTGGATATGGAGTATTGTTGGGGGCGTGGATATCCTCCATGTGCGGGAATGGTTGCGCTCCATTTCCACTCCTGAACGGGGCATTAGAAAGCCTATGAAACGAACGCTCCCACCGATTGGAACCGTATTTGAAGATGAATTGCGGACGCACTTTCATCAGGTACATGGGGTGATGGGAATCTCTTTACCGACATTGCCATGGAATGATCGGTTACATCTTATGGCATTGGCACACTATTTGGGAGGGAGTATGCGGTCAGTGCTATGGCACACTTTGCGGGAACGATATGGAGATGTATATCACGTATCGGCTCATACACACTTTTTCGAGGATGCTTCGGTATTTTACATTTATTGGGCTACCCGTGAATCACGCTTGAAGCGCGTCATACGAACCATTGAGCACGCATTCCGTCAATTACGGAACCGTCCAATTGGACCGCTTCGGATGGAGGAGGTGCGCCGCCAGATGCAGACATCTACCATATGGAGTGACGAGCAGGTTACCCGTCGCGTATATTGGCAAGCATGGGAGTGGATGCAATATGGTCGGATACGGCCTCGGCACATCCGCTTGCAGGCCATCAATCAACTTACGCCATCATCCCTATGGGAGTTTGTCCATCGTTACTTGGAACCTTCTCGCTTTTCTCGTTTGATATATCGGCCTGAGTCTTAAGCATGTTTCTTGTCAATTGACGAACAAGGGGATGTCCTTCTGTCACTCAAAAAAAACGCCTCCTTTTCCGTACGAAAAGGAGGCGTTTTTACTGGATAGGTTTGTGTTGTCGTTAATTCACCGCTTCGGAGAGGCGTTTACCCGGCTTGAATTTGACAACTTTCTTTGCCTTGATTTTAATTCTTTTCCGGGTGCGGGGATCAACGCCTGTCCGCGCTTTCCGTTTAATGACTTGGAAGGTTCCGAAGCCGACGAGGGAGACTTTTTCCCCGTTTCGAAGTTCACCTTCCACCACGTCAAGGAAAGCGTCCAATGCACGAGCTGCTGCGGTTTTCGTAAGTTTTGATCGTGCTGCAATGGCGGTTACTAATTCTGACTTGTTCATAACTCAAGTATTTTATTTGCAGGGCAAATATAGATGATTCTTATAATTTTTGTGAAAAATCCGCTTAATATGACTTTTTCGTCCGTACCACATCCTGAATCCCGCATGGTCACTGTCATTGCGGTGGACGGGCCTGCAGGGGCGGGCAAAAGTACCCTTGCACGGGATTTGGCACGGAAGCTGAAGGTGTATCATGTGGATAGCGGTGCATTTTATCGGGCAGTGACCTACTATGCCTTGAAAAACGGCTTTGAATCGAAAGGCGAGCATTTGTTTGACGACCCCCGTTTCTTTGAAGGGATTTGCTTGAAAGTGTTGCCATACGGCAACCAGATTGGCCCGGTAGAGCTGAATGGCGAGCCGTTGGGGGATCACCTCCGCAGCTGGGAGGTCACTCAGTGGGTGAGCCGCGTGAGTGCTCATCCGGCAGTGCGCGAGTTTGTCAATTGGCAATTGCGCAAATTATCCCGAGATTATCCATTGGTCATTGATGGGCGCGATATTGGCACGGTTGTATTTCCAGATGCCCCGATTAAGTTTTACGTCACCTGTAACCTTCGTGAACGGGCCCGCCGACGCCAGCAGGAGATGATGCATTCTGGGGAAGATGCACCTTCATTTGAAGAGGTGTTTAAAAATATCAATGCCCGAGATGAGTCCGATACAACACGAACGATAGCCCCGCTTCGGGTAGCTCCCGATGCGTTTTATATCGATACGACGTCACTGACTCCTAAGGAACAACTCAATCAGGCGGTGGCATATATTCGCCAACGGATGCCTGATTTGCTGGGTAATGACTAGCGGTGTGTAGTGAGGTGGTGCTGAATGGTGCGGAGTAGCTCCCCGTGTATTGTTGGGGGGCCTGCTACAATTTCACGCCCAAATAAATAATTATGGGTTCCGTGGAAATCACTAACTTTACCTCCGGCTTTCAAAACGAGATAGGCCCCTGCGGCTACATCCCAGGGGCTGAGTCCGTATTCGTAGAATCCATCCATTCGCCCGCATGCGGTATAGGCCAGGTCTAATGCGGCACTACCAGGACGTCGCAAGGCCCGCGTTTGCTGCATGAGTTCCTTGAGGATGGCGGTGTAGGTATCGATCAGTGAAAAGTCGGAAAACGGAAATCCGGTTGTAATGACCGATTCTTCCATGGAGGAGGTATGACTTACCTGGATGGGTTGTCCGTTGAGGAATGCTTTGTCATGAGCCTCAGAAGCATGGAATGTTTCATTGTGAATGGGGTCATGGATGATGCCTAACACGATTTGCTGATTGACCATTAGGGCAATGCTGATACAATAAAAGGGAAGTCGTTGGATGTAGTTGGTGGTTCCATCGATGGGGTCGATGATCCATGTGGGGGTGTCGGAGAGTTGGGTATGGTGTGTTTCTTCGGCAAGGAAACGGCTATTGGGTAGCAATGCCCGCAGTCCTTCAACCAAGAAATTTTCGACTTCGACGTCGGCTAATGTAACCAGTTGATTCCTTTCTTTTTCGTGGATGTGCGATCGGTGTAACTGCTCACGTGCCCATTGTATAAATGCACCAGCATTGCGTGCTAAAGGAATGATTGCACGTTCGAGACGTGCCCAATCAATGGGTGAGGATGACACAAGCAACGAATGTTATTTTTACCGCCGCAAAAAAACGTTTTCGGCAAGAAGTATATGCGGCGAGCTTTGTGGGTGCTTTTTTGGTCGGTAGTTTCGATGGTGGGTGGATATCACTTATTGAAGGGTGGATTGGGTGAAGATGCTTCTCCGGTGGATAAGCTGGCCGAGGTGATGTCAATAGTGGTGGCCAATTACGTAGATTCTGTCGATGATCAACGGTCGGTGGAAAATGCGATTCGCGGGCTATTGGAGGAGTTGGACCCGCATTCGCTCTATATTGCTGCCCGGGACGTTCAACATGCCAATGAGCCGTTGACAGGATCGTTTGAGGGTATCGGGGTTGAGTTTAATATTTTGGACGACACAATTGTCGTGGTTGCTCCCATTGTAGGTGGACCTTCAGAAGAAGTGGGTATCCGGGCGGGTGATAAGATTGTTCGGATTGATGGAAAGTCGGCAGTGGGCTTTACGACGGATATGGTGTTGAAGACTTTGCGGGGCCCGGAAGGGACGAAGGTTCGGGTTACCATTGTCCGGAGCGGAGTGAAGGACCCTTTGGAGTTTGTAATCACTCGCGGTAAAATTCCCCTATACAGTGTTGATGCTGCCTACATGATTAATGACTCGGTGGGGTATGTGAAGGTGTCTCGGTTTGCGGCACCTACGCCCCGGGAGTTTGCAAAGGCTATTCGTGAGCTGAAACATCAGGGAATGCGGCGTTTGATTTTAGACCTTCGAGGTAATCCCGGAGGATACCTTAAGTCGGCGGTATTGATGGCGGATGAGTTTCTGCCCGCAGGACGGATTATTATGTACGCGGAGGGTCGGGCACGGATTCGGGAAGAATATACGGCAACTCGGTCGGGTATGTTGGAGACAGAACCATTGGCAGTGATTATTGATCAGGGCTCGGCATCGGCCAGTGAAATTATTAGTGGTGCCATTCAGGATTGGGACCGTGGCGTGATTGTTGGGCGAAGGTCGTATGGTAAGGGATTAGTGCAGGAAGATTTTTATCTGAGGGATGGATCGGTGCTACGCCTTACAGTAGCTCGATATCATACGCCATCGGGACGGGTTATTCAGCGGCCTTATCGGCATGGCCGTCAAGGAATGTTGGAATATGAGATGGAGATGTTGCGGCGGTGGGAACGTGGGGAGTATTTTTCAAGCGATAGTATTCCGGTGCCCGATTCGCTAAAATATTTTACTGTGGGTGGTCGGGTTGTATATGGAGGGGGTGGCATCATGCCGGATGTATTTGTTCCTTTGGATACATCGGAGGTTTCAACGTATGTAAATCAGCTCATTGCGCAGGGCATTTTATCCGAGTTTGTGCTTCATTATTTGGATGGACAACGCCAACATTTACTTGAACAATACCCGTCGGTAGCAGATTTTATCCAATCGTATCGGGTCACTACGAATCTAATGATCGACTTGATGAAAGCGGCAAAGGCAGCTGGCTTGGCATCACCTGCATTTCATGAAAAAAGGGCTTTTTATCGTTATGGGAAGCGTCAAGTTAAGGCACTATTAGCCCGTCATTTGTATGGGATGAATGGATATTTCCAAGTGGTCAACTTGTACGATTCGGATGTGCGCCGTGCGCTTGAGATACTCACCACCACAGCATATAATCGCATCTTAAAATCGAAGATCTTATGAACGTAATGGCAAAATGGGGAGCGCCACTGGGCATTGCAATGATGGTGTTCGCGTCCCTTTATTTAGCATGGGTGATTCTGGCGGAAACATATACCAATGATTCGCTTCTCACCGCATTGATAGTTGCTATTTTGGGAATAGTGGTGTATATTATTGGTGAGCGTATGCGTTTGATGTCGACTTTTAACAACGATTCGTAGTGTGCATCAGCCAGAGGTCGGCAATTACCAAGGCAGCCATGGCTTCCACTACGGGTACTGCGCGTGGGACAATGCAAGGGTCATGTCGTCCCGAAATGGTAATCTGTGTAGCTGACCCGGAAGTAGTTACGGTTGATTGAGGGCGGGATATGGAAGCGGGGGGTTTGAACGCCACAGTAAAGTATATGGGCATGCCGTTGGAAATCCCTCCTTGGATGCCGCCGGAGTGATTTGTTGTGGTGATTACTTTGCCATCGGGGCTCAGTGCAAAAGGGTCATTGGCTTCGCTACCCCGTTTTTCCGCCAATGAAAATCCGCTCCCAATTTCGAACCCTCGAGCGGCCGGAATGCTAAGCATGGCATGCGCTAGTAAGGCCTCGGCTTTGTCGAAGACGGGCTCTCCCAATCCTGCTGGGACGTTGTGGATCACACATCGGACCATGCCCCCTACACTATCACCTTCCGATTTGAGCGTATCAATGAGATGCTCCATCTGTAAGGACACCTGAGGTGAGGGACAACGCACGGGACTCCGTTCGATGGCTTGGGGTGGATACGTAAGTGGTGTCTCCAGTAGGCGGTGGGGCCCGATTTGAAAAGTATAGGCTTGCAGTTCGATATTACTGACGTGGTGAAGGAATAATCGAGCTATGGCACCTGCCGCTACGCGGGCAGCCGTTTCACGGCCTGAAGATCGCCCGCCACCCCGACGATCAGTATGGCCGTATTTTTGGGCATAGGTGTAGTCAGCATGAGATGGGCGATAAGCTGTTTGAATGGGCGTGTAGTCGGAAGAACGGGCGTTGCGATTCCGAAT
>CAYVLB010000004.1:16273-38748 GCA_964452325.1 uncultured Sphingobacteriales bacterium
AAGAAAGCAATGGGAGTACCTAAGGTTTTCCCTTCGTAAATGCCGCTGACAAATTCGATGGAATCAGGCTCCCAGCGAGATGTGGTAAAAGCTGATTGACCCGGGCGGCGGCGATTCAATTGGCGTTGGACAAATGAAATATCTATTGGAACACCGGCAGGACACCCTTCAATGATGCCTCCAATCGCTGAACCATGTGACTCCCCAAAAGTAGTAAGCCGAAACAGCCTACCAAACGAGCTACTCATGACGGATGACTTGCCAGCCCAATTGTCGAAGAACTGACCAATATCCCGGAAAGGACTTGGCCGTACAAGTGGGCCGAGATATCGTTACCTGGGGTACTTTCAACGAGATCAATCCTGCCAACATAGCAATCCGATGGTCGTTGTGGGATTCGATATGCAAAGATGAGGGAAGGTTACCGAAGTGACGCACTTCCAGGGCTCCTTTGGAACATATTGCGATGGCCCCTAATGCACGAAGGAGTCGGCATAGCAAAACAAGTCGGGGACTCTCTTTGTAGTCTAAATGGGTTATGCCACGGATGGTAAACGGGACTTGTCGAAGGGTGAGCGCAACCGCCAACGGAATGATCGCATCGGGGGTGGGAGTACCGTTATAATTTAGGTGATTCCGTACGTCGGAAGTAGTGCCGGAAAAGCAGATCGAAGTGTTGTCATTTTTCGTGACCAATAGGCCATGCGATCTAAGCCACTGAACCACCTGGACATCTCCTTGAAGCGATTGCATACGAAGGGGAAAAAGCGTTATCGAGAGGGAAGGGATCACCACTGGCATTAAGGCTAAAAATAGGGCTCCGGACCAGTCTCCTTCTACAATCCAGGATGGGTTTGCACGTGGCACTATTCGTTCTAGAACCACTCCATTAGCCTTTTGAGTATATTGAAGACCATATCGTTGTGCTTGGTGAAGGGACATATGTATGTAGGGTGATGAGACAGGTGGATTCTTAAACAGGATGTGTAGCGGAAGGCGCAAGCGTGGTGCTATCAAAATCAACGCAGAGATGAACTGGCTGGAATGAGATAGATCCATTTCAACTTTCGAGTGATTACATTGGGGACGTCCATTGATGGTAATGGGGAGGAAGCCGGGGCGGTCATGGTAGGTAATAGGCACTTGCCATTGATGGAAGACATCCAATAGGGGTGCCATGGGCCGTTGTCGTAACCGGGGTGTGCCGTCAATCGTCCATTGACCGGGGGAAACTGCAGCCAAGGCGATGGTGAATCTGGCAACGGCTCCTGCATCGGATGCGTTGAGGAAGGGCATTTTCCGCTGGAGACGGGAAAGTAGTTCTATCATTCGGCTTACATCGGCGATTTCCATCGCTTCCGGCGGAAGCGATGGAAAGGGCAATTGATAAGCATAGCGAAGAACATATTCCCGAATTAGCATGCTTTTACTTGGAGGCAGGCGCACCGGATGATCAAGGCATAACCGAGCGGGTGCCCTAATTGAAAACAATTTGACGCATGTTTTATTAGGTGGGACGAAAGTATGAGCTTCTTCCCGGTTATCAGTTTAATTACAGAACTGACTATCTTTGACATCCCATGTCCAACGGGGGGTAAAAAAAACTATTGGGCTGCCGTTAGATAATTTAAGCTAACTTTCACACAATACGGAATGCGATGCATGTCATTGGGTGGGCTTCATACGAAGCGATCTGCAAACATGTCCTGACAGGTAATGTGCCTCAACGATGTGTGGTCTGATGCGACGTTTTATTGGGCTGTGGATTGGTATGATGATGGGCCTGCTTGCTGTCCAAGCACAGCTGCAGATTTCTGCCCACGTTCGGAATCCCTTACCACCGCAATGGGTGGAATGGGAGCGAAGTCCCGACCTGCTCCTCGTCAATATTTATAACCCGACTGGCAGGGATATCGCGGGCGCGACCATCCGTTTTTCTCTGGCGTATGGTGGGCGTCAGATATTGAGTACACGACCTAATGCCCGTTTGCCCCGTTTTACGTTTCCATCCGGTGAAGTGGTTACGATTCGGGCGGAGGAAGCAGGCTTTACGGCTGCCATGCTGGACTATGATGAAGCGATGTTACGGGATGTGGTGCGGTCGGGCTGTCTGCCGGCAGGGACGTATCACTTATGCATAACAATATACGATGCCAACGGTGGGCAGGTAGGCCATACGGATCCTTGTATCACATTATCCATTCAATGGCCCACACCGCCGGTGGCAATTTATCCGTTGGAAGGAACACGCTATCCTGCTGGCAGTTATCCGCGATTTGTATGGCGCCCTGTATATAATGCACCTCCTCAACTTGGTATTCAGTATCGGTTGCGGATCGCTCCGTTGCGGGATGGGTTGACTCCGCGTGAAGCCATTGAAGATGTGCCTTTGTTGGATCGCCTCATCGAGACGCCTTACTATCAATATCAGCCTTCGGATCCTCCCTTGCGTGATGGACAGAAGTATGTATGGCGTGTCGAAGCATTCACCGAAAAGGAGGAGCCGTTGCAGACGTGCGGTAGTAGGATGAATGGTTCGGAAATACGTCAATTTGTAATAGGCGATGTGGTGCCGCCGGATACGGTAAAGAGCGGCAAGCGGATGCATTTATGGGCACACTGGCCATTGGATGGCGATACCATTCCATGGCGTCATCCGTTGTTGGTTATTCGTTTTGGCCCTTATTCTGATCAATTGAGGGGGGTGATTTTTACCGTGGAAGTAGAAGGTATGGGTCGGAGCGGACGGGTTGTATTATCTAATCGGCGGACTTTGCGGTGGCCACGAGGTCCGATTCGGTCGCAGGGATTATCGCATGGGGATACGGACCGAGCGGTGCTGCACATCCTTACCCACGTGGATGATGCTGGTCATCCGTTGGATTGGAGCTCACAACTGGAACGTGGCCGACAATATCGCTGGCGGGTCGAGGCTCGGTTTCAGTGGGCGGACGGTAGCGAATCGGTTGCCCGATTGCCGTGGCATGCCTTTACATTGGGTTTGCGAAAACCCCAACGCCGCTTCCCGGCAGACGGTGAAGTATATCCAATAGGGGCGGATGTGCCGTTGGAGTGGCAAGTACCCCCACCTCAAGCCCTCAACTTTTCTCCGCCCGATCTGTTGTCGGTTATCAGGCGACAGACAATAATCAATTTCCCATGGGCCCACGAACGGATGCAACTGGAGGTTGCTGCTGATGCGGACTTTCGCCATGTCGTATGGCGGCGCACTGTTCAAGTACCTACCACTGACCTATGCCGTCAAGGCGATGCGTGTGCCGACTTGTTTGTCCGGAAGGAAGCGATAATGAATGATGTGGATTCATCAGGGACTTATTATTGGCGGGTTAAGTATTTGCATGATGGCGTAGACACCGCTTATTCTGTAGGGCCCGTATGGCGTTTTGAAGTGCGAGAAGAAGTCGGTGATACGGTGTCGGCAGCCGAATGTGTACGCATGAGGGGGTTAAGCCCGGTAGGACGAGAGACTCGTACATCCCCAACGTTTTCAGTAACTGTAACGCCTCGGGTGCGTCGGGAAGGGATCCGAGGAGGTATTCTGCGAATCTGGCGTTCGGACTCCGTAGGGATAAACCCTTCTGTTCTTATGCGCCGCCCGCCGGTTCATCAGTTTCGGTTTTCCGACGCGTCCGATTTTGAGCTGATGGCGTATGCTGCCGATGTGCATCGGCTTTCGTTAACCTCCCTTAACAGGAGAGGTGCGCCCCATCGTTTTGAGCCGCGAGCTGGTGGGGCATATGTGTGGCAGCTGGTACTCTATGTCGACTCGCTCACCGTTCGAGAGGATGGGGTGCGATGTCATCAGGATTCGCTGGTAATGGATCCTGTTGTGTTTTCATATTTGCCTTATACGGAACGGTGTAGTGGATGTGCGGATGCAATGCTGCCTACCGATCAAACCCCTGCATCTGATAGAATTCGAAGGGGCGATACGTTGCAAATTGGATCCTATCAGATGGTTGTTACTTCTGTGCGGGGACGTCCAAGCAATTTGCGTGGTGAGGGATTTATCTATGTACGTTTTTTTCGGGGGATGCCTTTGGTCAAGGTGGCGGTTGAATTTGACGGCATTAAAGTTAACGCTGCGCATCAAGTATATGAAGGGGTAGTCCATACCCAATGGGCTGATATGCCTTTGAAAGAACGACTGAGGGATGTGATTCAGACAGGTGGAGAGCTGTTGGAATCAGAAATTCATCAGCTTCATGAGTGGTTTGATGGTGACCCGTTGCGGCGTCTCTCAGACCGAATGGCTTCGTTACCGCCGATTGATTTACCCATTGGGGTGGATGAGCAAGTGGATGGACGCCATATTACAATTGGTATTGTGGGTATACGTTGGACGCCGCAGCGCGCAGAACTTACTGCAACTACATGGGTGGAAATTCCTGAGTTGTTTTCTGCAGGGCAGGGCTTGGGACTGACAGCTGGCCGGGTGTGCTTGTTGCCAGCAACAGGGATTTCCACCAATCGTTGGCTGTTGGGATTGGCTGGAGATATCTCTCTTGGCGCAAAGACTTTTAAGCAATGGCAACCAGGAACCGATTCGGGGTCCTATGTGGAAATGTATTGCGGGGGGATTCGGGTTATTCAGTTGGAAGTAGAAGAGCGCATTGGACGTGACGTATTGTTGCCCATAGGACCAGACGGTAAGCCGATTGATGACCCCAACCGATTTGTACATCTCCGGTATACGGCCCGCTGGCAATCGCGAACGTCGGGCACGGGAAGCGGAGTCATTTTTGAGGGTGCGTTGAATGAAGCTGCCATTGCCGCTAATCCCGAATTTAAACTCCGAGGAGTTGATGGGGGTATCCGCGTGATGGTTGATCGTTCGCTGATAGCTAATCCACCTGGATTTGCCCCGCCACCGGAATATGCGGTCGATTCGATGGGTACCCAGTGGATGGGTGTGTATTTACCACGGGCTGCTATTGAGATGCCTGCGTTTTGGTCAGGGCCTGATGGAACGGTCCCCCGACTTGAATTGCAAAATGCCCTGGTGGATGGGTCGTTGTCGTTTACCTTAGAAGCGACAGGAATCCTCCATTCTATCTCATTGGCACAGTGGGGCGGAAGTGTGGATACGGTTCGATTGGCCATGCTGCGGGGCAGCCTACGGGAAGCATCGGTCAAGGGGCGTTTGTGGATTCCAGTGTCGGACTCCGCCCTGCATTATCAAGCCCTTTATGCGAGGGCAGATACTGATAGCCTGGTATTGACAGTTGATCCACGTGGTATGATGAATTTTCCCCTTACAGATGTAGGGCAACTGATCCTAGATCCTTCTTCGACGATTGGTGTTGAAGTGGTAGGGGGCAAGTTGCGCCAAATGAATGCCTTCTTAAATGGAACGATAACTATTGCCGGTGCTGTGGGAGAAATTCCGGGGCTTGATTTTCGAGGCATTCGATTTGAACGTTTCGGGTGGGTAACTGATGTTACGGAACATTCAGATGGAACGAAATCATATGCCCACCGATTCAATCGGGGGGCGTGGTCGCTGGCGAGTCCTGCACATGGGGTGGCAGGGTTCCCTGTGGGGGTAGAGGATATTGACATTGTGGGACCATTGGTAGTGGGTAGTGGGCTGGAAGCAGGCCTGCAGATTACCCTTAGTGCTCAGCTGGTGGAAAACTTAGGTGATGCGGGTACTGGTATTGGTGGAAGCACCACTCTTTCCCTGTGGGGACAGGTGGCATGGGATGCATCGGAAGGTCGGCTACGACCGCGATTTGACCGAGTTCAACTGGATACTATCTATTTAAGTGCAGATTTAGGGGCGGCCCGCATTAATGGGAAGTTCTGGCTTTATGCTAACGATGCTGTCTATGGGAATGGATTCCGTGGAGAAGTCCAGGCTTCGGTGATGGAATTGGCTGAAGGAGAAGCAGTTGCTCAATTTGGGCGAAAAGGCAGGGGGGATGGTTCTTTCTTTTCGTATTGGTATGTAGATGCTGCCCTTCGATTTCCCACGGGTATTGCAGCGGGTCCGATTGCTTTTTATGGGTTTGGGGGGGGTGCCTGGTATCATATGCGCGTTGATCCCAAGCCTTCATGTGAGGCTCCATCGGTTACGCGAGTGGCGGGAGCGAATCCCGGAGCATCGGCTTCATGTTATCGTTTTGTTCCCGATGAGGATGGGGCATTTGGTGTCAAGGCCATGACTACTTTGGGCTTGCCCGGAGACCCCAGGCCTTTCAATGCCGATGCTGAACTTTCGGCTACGTTCAATGGACGTACGGGTGGATTGGAACGGGCCCAGTTCGCTGGTGATATGTGGATGATGGCGGAAGGACGGACTGCCTTGGAAGGGTTGTCCCAGCATGGCCGCAATCAAGCGCCGCTTTGGGGAGCATCTCGGATGACCTTTACATACGTTGGGACGGAGGACGGACGGGCACCCGTGTTTGACGGGACGTTTTCGATAAATTTAGCCGTTCCGCGATCTTCATGCGTGGTATGTGGAGAAGGAGAACTCTTCATTCATTTTGGTCCAGATGACTGGTACATATGGGTAGGACGTCCGTGGAGCAGTGGGGCACCGGTAGGAGTGACTTTGCAAATTGGAGATATTCGTTTGGCGCAGGTGGCTTCCTATCTTCAGTTGGGGTCGCGCCTGGATCCGCCACCGCCAATGCCGCCGGAAGTAGTTGCCATTACAGGAGGACGCGCTAAGCATTCCCTGCGTATGCCGGCACTGTTCAGTACGGGAGGTGGGGCAGCTTTTGGTCAACAACTCGACTTCAACACCGGACGCCTCGAATTTTTAGTATTTTATGGACGACTTCGCCTACTGACGGGTTACGATGTAACGTTGCGCAGGGTGACGGAGGGTATAAGTTGTGCAGGAGTGCTTCCACCCATTGGAATGAATGGATGGTATGGCATGGGGCAAGTATATGCTTATGCGGCGGCGGATTTGGGAATGCACGTGGACGTATGGTTCTATGAAGGTGATGTGGAAATTCTCAGTTGTGAAGCTGGTGCGGCTTTGCAGGCCGGCTTGCCGAATCCGACTTGGCTCAAAGGAGCAGTAGGCGGTCGGTTTAGTGCATTGGGCGGGCTGGTTGAGGGGAACGTCAACTTTCGTTTTACGGTAGGGACAGAGTGTCGTCCGCCAGTATCGGGTCCGCTGTCCATGCCTTTGATATCAGACATGTCACCAACGAATGGTGATCGGGGGGTTGATGTGATGGTGGCACCCCAAGCTGCATTTACCTTTTCTATTGGCGAACCTTTCGAAGTAGAAGAATATGTGGAAGGATCAGATGAACCTGTGATTCGTCGTTTTCGGGTGGTATTGGATGAGGTTTATCTGCGGGAATCGGGGCGTACGGTGCGGGGTACGTGGACACTGGAGTCGCCCGACTTAGTGGTCTTCGAGCCGCATGACATGCTGAAGGGGCATACCCGATATGAATGGGGAGTACGGGTACGCGGTGAAGAATATGATTTTTCGACCGGTCGGTGGGTAGTAGCTCAGGATGCGGGGCGGCCCGTGTCGCAAACCAAGGAAGTGGAGTTTGTCACCGGCGATGCCCCCCAAGTAATCCTTCCATCCAATATAGCTGCCATGTATCCCCAAGACGGACAGCGCTATGTGTTACCAGGTGAGATGGCGGAAGGATTTATTGCATTGCGTCGGGGGATGCCGGATTTACTTGCGCCTTCCGATCGGGTAGTGAAAGTACGCGTTGTGGATGCGGGCGGAATGGAACACATAGTGACAGCCCATTATGATGCCCTCCGGCGGCGGCTTGAATTTCCGCTGGAGGGATTGCAGACCAATCAAATGTATCTTTTGGAAGTGCTATCGGTGGCCCGCCGTTCCTTGGGAGATGTTGTACAGTCCGATAGGTTTGGAGACGTGTTGGCGGATCATCGGATGGTGGTAATCCGTGAGCAGGTGTTGGCAGATCAGCCAGTCTATCTCCGTCGAAAGGTATTGCCTCATCAGCGGTACCGGGCTGGAGAGCGGCGGCTTTATTATCACTATTTTGCAACGAGCCAGTATCAAACGCTTGCCGACAAGGTCAATGCCTTATTTGGAGGACGTCGAGCCCACCTTATATGCGGGCAGGAATGCCTAGGCTTAGAGGTTACCGTAGAGAATCCACCGGAATGGTTTGACCAATATGATATCTCACAGAGTTTATTTGGTGGGAGTGGCGTATTTGGAGTACGGGGGAATATTCGGACGGCATTGGCGCGTCGGGGAGGGTGGTATCGACGGATATATAACCGAATATATCGGTACATTGAGACAGATCCATGGAGGAGATTATTAGGGTGGCGGGTTCGTTCATCGCCTTTTACATCGCATCGATTGGTGATTACGCCAGTTGAACGTCCGTTATCGGAAATGGAGATTCGGCGTGCTTTTGGCGATCGGGGGATTGCGTTGTCTGGGGCATCGGCTTCTATCTGGGAAGGTGGGGTGCTGCCTGCAGGCTTGGAAGGGGGGTTGGGTGTTCAGCATCCTACCTATCGGATTATGTCGTTATGTTTTCTAGATATTATTATGGATGGATTGGCATTGCGACATCGGATTGCCCGGGTGTTGCGGGAGGATGTTTTTATCCGATCCTTTGAACAGCAGGTAGGACATGCATGGAGCCCGAATAATGAAAAGCGACGTATGCGATTGATTACAGTGGAGTTGACTGGGGTATCCGATCATTTGGGCCACTTTCATTCTTTTGACGAATTGGGCTTAGACGCTGCTCACTTCCCTAGGATTTTAGATCGGCCGTTAAGTGGCAGCGAACGTCGGCGTTTGCAGCGAGCTTTGCGCCAGTTGAATGAACCGTTGGTTGTGCCTTCATTTATACGTCGAGTGGGTTTTGATTTCTGGTATCGAAGGGCGGCCGCTTATCGTTTTGGGGATATGTTCTATGATTTACTCTGGACTCCTGCTCCGGCCACAATCGAATTTGAAACGGCTCCTTAGCCAGTAGTAATGATGCGTTACTTCCGATGGATTCAATGGTTCGTAGGATACGGGGCTGTCTTGTGGGTATGGGTACTTGGAAGTGCTGCGGATTCATCGGGAGTGGGGAAACGTTGGTTTCGAATTACGGGAGGACTGGAGGCTACCTCTGAAGTGGTGATGCGTTCGGACCATTCCTCGTATTCCTTGCAACCACTCAACTATCATGCAGAGCGTTTGATGTTGAATGCCACCGTGGTTTTGTTTGATCAGATATACTTGCCTTTTCATTTATATTTGGGTAATGGTCAGGTTAGCTACGATCAGCCGTTTAATCAGTTTGGGGCTAGCCTTCGGCTGGCGAAGTGGCTGACCCTCCATGGGGGCTTTTTTTCATTTAGTTTTTCTCCGCTCACTTTTGGAGACCTTCGCTTAGAGGGAGGAGGTATTGAACTGAGTCCTCTAAACTTTCGAATCGCAGTGTTTTACGGCCGGGGGCGTCGGGCTCGTCTGCCCGACATCAACCGTTATTTCTTTGGTACTTATGCGCGGTGGTATTGGGGAGTACAGATGGGCTACGATAACCGATCGGGTGGCAAGGTGTTGTTAACTTTGATGAAAGCCTACGATGACAGCACGACGTTACCGTGTGGGACGGGTTTTTGTCCGCAGCCGCAAGAGAATTTTGTTACGTCGTTGAATGTGGCTATTCCGGTGCGTCGGATCGTGCGGTGGAGTTCGGAGGTAGCGATTTCTGCCTATTCTCGTGATACCCGGATGCCGTCAGTATTCGACTCCTTTCCTTATCCTTGGATAGAATGGTTTTTTGTGCCAAGGACTTCGTCTGCGGTAGATATGGCCTTTCAAAACAGACTGACCATTACCCCCCACCCAGTTTGGACGCTAGGGGTGTCGGCAGACTGGGTTGGTCCGGGATATGCCACATTGGGGTATGTTCACCTCATTGGGGATGTGATGCGGTTGACTTTCAGCCCTTCTGGGATACTACAACGCGGCAAAATGTCTGTGAGTGGTTCTGTGGGTATCGAGCGGGATAATGTATTGCGAACTCGGCAGCAGACGAGTCGGCGACTGATCGGGTCGTTTTCGGGAGTATACATGGTCACCCCCCAACTTTCGATGAGTGCAAACTATTCCAATTATGGCATCCAATCGTACGTCGTTGCTGATTCGCCACGTACCCGAATTATCACTCAGAATTTTGCCTTTTCTCCCCAACTGCAATCGTCCTTTTGGGGGCTGATTCATTCGACGCTTTTATCATATTCATTCTCCGATATGATGGATCACAACCTTATTTCGGGAGCGCGCTCAAGTTTTCGGGGGCATTCTATTCAATTAACCCATACAATGCGTCCTGGTAGTAGTTGGAGTGTCACTACGTCGGCCTACTGGATCCGAAATGTGTCATTGCCGGGGAATCCAACTACGTTGATCGGGATCAATCAGTATTTTGGCATGCCCTTGTTGGAGCAGAAAATGCGCCTTTCGTTGCGTGCCGGACTTAGTCGACAACTGGGGCTGTTGGGGAGGGCATATACCGCTAACGGTAGCTTTTCGGCTTCTTATAACTTTGACAAGTGGGGGCGTTTGTCGATGCGAACGGCCTATCGGCATACATGGAATGATAATGGGCGTCGGATCAGTGATTTTCGGGCGGAACTCTCGTATTCAATTTTTTTTAAATGATGCCATGAAATGAAACGCCTCAGAAGCTGGATGTTGGTCGTGGGATGTCTCTTTGTGAGGGCCCCTGTCATGGCACAAGACTCATCGGTGCATGCGTTTGCAACAATCAGGGTGTTAGCCCGATCCGACTCTGCTGTTGTTACCCTTCGATGGGCACCCTCTTCGGCTGGGGCGTGGGCATTAGCCAATCGGTATGGATACCGAATTTACCGCAAGAAACTTGGGAATGATAGCCCATTACGACTTCTTACCCCCCAGCCAATCTGGCCATGGGATTCCAGCACATGGGAAGCCCGCCTTGATACAACCAATGCTTTTTTGTTAGTGGCACTTCAGGCGCTGTATGGTGGATGGAATGTACCCACAGGGCAAGGAGTTGGTGGTCTTCGTGCCCAATCGGATGCCTTGAACAATCGGTATGCATTGGCATTGTATGCAGCGGATATGGACACCATGGCTGCAGAGGCATTGGGGCTTCGCTGGGTGGATCGTAGTGTGGAAACTGGAGCGGAGTATCTTTACTCAGTGACTGCGGCGATTCCCGATTCACTTTACAAAGTAGCAGCTGGAGATGTGATGGTTTCAGTAATGTCTGCCGCTCCGCTGATGCCACCGTTGGGACTGACAGCCAATCCCGGCGATCGGAAAATCACGTTACAGTGGATGAACTCCCCTACTTTTTCTGCCTATTGGATTGAACGGTCGGACGATCGCGGACGTACCTACCATCGACTTACACGTATGCCCTACCTACGCTTGAATGACGATTCGACCGCTAACGGTTTCATAACCTTTGTGGATACTGCCGTGCGCAATTATTTTCGATATTATTATCGGGTGCAGGGCATCACTCCGTTTGCGGAGACTTCCCCGCCGGCCGAGGCTGATGCCATGCCCCAAGACTTTACGCCGCCGCCAGCTCCACGTATTCTAGAAGGAGTTGAAATAGGCGATCGGCGCGTGCGTATCCGATGGGCCCTTCCCGATGTTGACGACTTGGCAGGCTTCCTTATCTTGCGGAGCTCTCGACCCGACAAAGGATTTGTCCCTATTCAATTTCCGCCAATGCCTGCGAAAACCTGGACATTTGTCGACACGCAAGCCCGTTATGCTGAACCCTACTATGTGGTTGCGGCGTTCGACACCAACGGTAACGTGAGTCGCTCGTTACCATTTCGGGTAGAAATGGTGGATACTGTTCCACCAAAAGTTCCTGTTGGATTAAGTGGAACCATTGATACTGCGGGCATTGTACACATTTGGTGGCACCCCAATGACGAAACGGATTTGCTGGGATATCGTGTATTGTGGGCAAATGACTCATCTCATCCTTTCATCCAGCGAACGAATCGCCCTATTTCCGATACGTTTTTTGTCGATACGGTTGCTGTTGATGTATTGACACCTTTTGTATACTATCGCCTTTCGGCCGTTGATGTGCGGTTTAACCATTCGCCGATGTCTGAAGTACTGGTGTTACGTCGTCCAGATCGTCGTCCTCCGGCTCCGCCCGCGTGGAAAAAGATTCAGCCCACTGACAGTGCGGTATTGCTCTATTGGGTTCCCAGCCCCAGTGAAGATGTAATTTTTCAGGTAATTGAGCGGACTCGGGGAGATACTTCTGTGTGGGAACAGCTCATTACCTTGCCTCCTCGACAGGGATTTTATGCAGATCATTCAGCGGATGTTGGAGTGGTATATCATTATCGAGTTGTAGCGGAGGACAGTGCTGGCCATCGGTCATCCACCCGACAGACACTCGCAGGACGTCGCTATGCACCGTACACTCTACCATCGCCTGCCTTTTTACGGGCCCAATATCAAGAAGCGTTTGGGGTGGTTCGTTTAGAGTGGACTTATCCTTATCCCATTCGACCGGATGATGAGTTTGTCATCTACCGAGGGGTTCATGATGATCTTCTCAGGCCGTATAAGGTAATTCCCGCAGGACGCTTTTCATTTGAAGATGTGGCATTGCAGGGTGGGGTGATATATCGTTATTCAGTGGCGATTCGGCGAGGACCTTTGCAAGTGTCGCCAATGTCGAAGGTGGTAATGGTTGAAGTTCGCTAGCAAGGACTTTCTTCCCTTGGCAAGTTGCGTATCTTTGTTTAACCAATAGGGGAAAGAATAGGCGATATGGCAACGCATCAATCCTTAGGTCAACTTCAGATACAAACCCAAAAGTTGACGCCCCAGCAGCTCCAACTGATTCAAATGTTGGAATTGCCATTGCCTTATCTGGAAGAAAAAATCAAAACTGAGCTCCAAGATAACCCGGCATTGGATACGGATGCGGAGGCAGAGGAAAAATGGAATTCTGCTGCAGACTCCCCCGACAACGATAAATCCGATACGAATGTGGACCCAGCTGCTGAACAAGCCATTGCTGAAGAACTGGAAAAAATGTTGGGGGATGAAGACGACTATCGAGCCTATTCGCCCCCTGCCCGATCGGATGACGTCAATGATCGGTCACTGGGGTCGATGCTCCGATATCAACCTTCTATTTACGAAAGCTTGGAAGACCAAATCAGATCCCTCTCTTTGTCACCGATCGAGCTGAAGGCAGCCCAGCATATTCTTGGCCTGATTGATGATTATGGGTTTTTGAGGAAAAGCAATGAGGTAATTCGGCGCGAGCTTTCGTTTTTGTATGGCATTCAAATGACAGAAGCTCAAATCGAACGGTTGATCAGAAGGTTACACAAGATTGACCCCCCGGGCATTGCTACCCGCTCCTTGCAGGAGGCGTTGATGGCCCAGCTGGAAAGTCGGGATGATTGGAAAGGACACGTTCGAGATCTAGCATTGACTATCCTACGTAAATATTTCAAGGCCCTTGTGCGGAGGGATTATGAGTATTTAATGAGTGCCTTAGGCATATCCAGTGATGTGCTTCAGGCGGTACTGGATATGATCCGCCGTCTGAATCCCACACCTTTGGTACCATCGGGGCGGTATACTCCTACATTGGTACCCGATTTTATCGTGCGGCGCCAGGGCGATGGTTTTTCGGTGGATCTTAACAATGGTAATCTGCCGTCACTGCGGGTTTCGCCCACCTATCTGGATGCCTATAAACGGGAAATCAAAAAACCGATAGCACAACGTTCCAAAGACTTTGACCTTTATAAGAGTAAAATCGAGCGGGCGCGCCATTTTATTGATTCGGTTCGGCAACGCCAGCATACAATGCTCAAGATTATGAATGCCATCGTGCGACGTCAACGGAATTTTTTCTACACTGGCGATTGGAAACAACTCCGCCCCATGGTGCTTCGGGATATTGCCGAAGATGTGGGTATGGACATTAGCACCGTATCACGCGTGACCAGTAATAAGGTTGTGGACATGGATTATGGCGTTATTCCGCTTAAAAAGCTCTTTTCAGAAGGAATATCGTCCGAACAGGGGGTGGCATCTTCGATTCAACTGAAAGAAATTATCAAGGATATAGTAGCAGAAGAGGATAAAATCCATCCGTTGACCGACGATCAAATCGCTGAGCAACTCAAAGCCATGGGATACGATATTGCACGTCGGACGGTAGCAAAATATCGAAAGCAATTGGGAATTCCTTCTTCATCAGCTCGTCGTGAAAAACCGTTTCGGGTGCAATGAGCCATTCCCACGGTGTGAATGCTTCTGGGTGCACTTGTGGGAAGGCATTGTGCATCCGGTTGTGATCGTGCCAGTGTGGGTAGCGATCGGTTTTCAGAAGGCATGGCTGGCTGCTATTTATGGAGGATTGGCGGTTGGTGTGATGTTGATGGGGGCAGCTGTCAAAGGATGGCGCAAATGGGTGGACGCGTGGAAGGGACAATTGTGGCGTAGCTTAGCGTGGGGGACAGCTGCTGTTGTGTGGTTGATAGTGGGGTGTCGGGAAGGATGGATGAGGTGTGGGGTGGGAATGATAACGTTGGTGGGTGTGGCCATGAGTCGGCATTTTCGTCCAAGCTTACACGCGGCCGGGTGGGCATTTTTGATAAGTTGGCCGATGCCTCATTCCTCATGGGTGCTGAAAGTGAGCATTGTAGGTATTGGAGGGATAGTGGTGGCGCAACGTTGGATATGTAGACGACATTCTGTGGCTGAATTGATCGTTGGCTTGATCATTGGGGGGGGATTGGGATGGCTTATCGTTGTCGGATGACCGTTTTCGAACGATAAAATCCACCCCATACCCCCATGCCATTGCGAACATTGCTATAAATTTGAACAGGTGCCGAAAAAAAATCACCGGTTTGATTGTTATCGGCCAGTATACTTTGCACATACCAATAGGCGGCTTTGGAAAGTGTAATTACGTGAAACTCCAAAAAACATGAATCTACTCCCGGTGTACGGCATCCCGCTACCCATGTCGAATCCAGCATAACCTCCAAGTAGGCAGAACTATCAGTAAAAGTTGCATCCGAGAACACCATTTGTTCCACCCAGTTTTGAGAAGACCCGTTTGGATCCATTCCGTCAAATTCAGAAGGAGGTGGCGGTACATTGCCCTTGACATAATAAAACTCGGAGTATGTAATCTGAGGCAATGAAGACGAATAGTAAATACGAACCGACGGATAAAACCAGTAATAATCCGCATTAGGTAAATCATCCCAGGAAATCGCCCAATGATGCGGCTGGGAAGTGTCGGTTGACCGGATCTGGGCACGAACGCTGACGGCATAGGGAACGGTAGATTCCGCTTCGACGGAAGGATAATCATTGGCTGTTGCGACAATACGGTATGTGTGGCCTGCCTTCGGCTGTGGATAAGCGATCTGAATATATTCCGAATCGGCAGGTAGTATGCCCTCCACAAAGGCAGTATCATTCTCATATAGCGTATAGTGAACTGTGGGTCGGCGAAGGGTATCTGTGACCGGACCAATCACAGCGCGTGAGATCCCCATGTAGATTCGCCATTGTTGCTGGCCAGGATGGAATAACGAATTGACAACCAATCGTGGGGGCTGAGAAGGAACTTCAACGGTCAATGTACGCTCTCGACACGACCAGCTGATGATCCCCAAGATCATCCATCCGATCATTCTCCATAGACACGGGCAAACACGTATCATTAGATAGAAGCTTTTACATCGAACAAAGTGCGTATAAAATCTGCTGCTGCAGCAGCTCCTCCGGGAATGTTCCTTACCTGAAAGCCTTGTTCTTTCATAAACCTTGCCAGGAGGGCACTTTGCTGACCTGTTTCACAGAATAGGAGATAGCTTTGTTGTGGGTCCCAACTTAGGAACTCATTCCATGCCTGATTAAACGGAATATGCCGTACTTCGATGGAACGTGCAAATGAGACAGGGGGATGCGGTGAGTTACGCAGATCAATGGCCACCCATTTTTTATCATTGGGTGCATCTACTGACGGGCTTGACGGGGCAACACCTGTTGTCGCACCCTCTACGGCCTCTGCCACCAATTCCTCGACAGGCATTTGATGGAGGAGCTCCGTGATTTTATTTGGATGAGTACGCGTGGCGACATGCCGTGAAGCCAAGGCGCAAAATTCTTTGCCAGTATATGCCATATCCCACGTACCAATGTGACGAGCCCGTTCGATAATTTCGCTTTTGGGCATCATCAGTAGCGGACGCCAGATGGGAACGTTTACGAAACGATTGAGCAGGGTTAGGTTGTGAATGGTTTGGGTGGACACCTGCCCCATGGATTCGCCGGTTACCATCCCTATTGCAGTAGGGATTTGTTGCAAAATGGATTCACCCACCTTATAGAAAAATACTTTCAGCAGGAGGTTTTGATAACGGTCTGGCTGATGGCGCAGGGCGGCAATGATGGGTGTGAAATCGACGACCCGCAGGGCAGGCGCATGGGCTCCCCCATAGCGATGCGTCAGCAGCTGATGAATCTGACGGGCCTTTTCTAGCTGGGTGTTGCCGCCCAAGTCATAATAGACATAGTCAAGGACAATCCCACTGTGATAGGCCATCCAAGCGGCTACCGGTGAATCGATCCCACCCGAAAATAGCATCAAGCTATGTCCAGTGAAGCCGACAGGCATTCCCCCTGTACCTGTAGTTTTTCGGGTGAACAAAAAAATGCCTTCATCGCGTACTTCCACATAGCAAAATACATCCGGGCGGGTGAGATTAACTCCCTTACTAATGGAATAAAGCGCATCTCCCAATGCTACTTCTGCCTCCCGACGTTGCCATTGCGGGAAAAACGCCCGTTTTTTCTTTAATGCAATCCGTGCGCGAATCCCAAAAGTGCGCCCTTCTACTGCGGGGCGGAAATAATCAGCAATAAAGGGATATGTTTCGGAAGGTGCGGCTAATGGCAACACTTTTGCCCGTGCGAAAAACTGAATACCCGGGATATGCGTCAGCATTTCATCAACCGGTCTCATCGTTTTAAGGAGCAGGTGGTCCCAGTACGCTTTAATCTTGATCGGTGTTTCCGGGGAATAGCGCTGGAGGGTAGACTGAATATTGCGTTCGAGCCGACGGATCATTTCCCAACGCGTAGGACGTTGCTTCGTCCCATACTCGCCCGTGTAGCGGATGGTATAGACGTGTGAATATTCTCGAACTGCTCCCAACGGTATCTCTTTTGTGCAAAGGTAGGTATCCGTTGACAGCTGATGTCCCATTTTCTGGGTTTTTATTTTGCAATCTTCTAATTCAAAAGAGCTTCTGAGACATCATGGCATTGCGTATCATTTTTTTCGGCACTTCCAAGTTTGCCCTGCCTTCATTGGATGCGATTGCGGATTCTGTCCATCAAATAGAAGGTATAGTAACGGCTCCTGATGCCATTCGACGGGGCGTGCCCATGACCACGCCCGTGCGCCAATGGGCCCACCAGAAAGGGGTGGAAGTGGTCACCCCCCCTTCTCCTCATGATGCTCGCTTGTTGAAGTGGCTCCACGATAAGGGAGCTGACTTATTCTTGGTAATTGCCTATAAAAAACTACCTCCTCAAATTTGGAAGATGCCTCCCAACGGAACGGTGAATCTGCATGCCTCGCTATTGCCTGATTATCGGGGAGCAGCCCCGATTCATCACGCAATCATTGCGGGGGAATCTTGGACTGGCGTAACTACTTTTTATATCACCCATGGCATTGACACAGGTGATATTATCTTTCAAGAAAAAGTGGCTATTGAGCCGGACGAAACTTTTGGCTCATTGCATGATAAATTGGCTACAGTGGGTGCCCGTTTGGTGATCAAGACCCTCGATGCCATTGCGAATTCAACAGCGCCGAGACACCCCCAACGGATGAAATCCGTCAAAAAGGCACCAAAACTGACTAAGGCGTTTTGTCGGATTCAATGGCAACAACCAGCGGAACTTATCGATCGGATGGTTCGAGGGTTAAGTCCGATGCCCGGAGCATGGACGATGTGGGGGGGGCGTCAGGTACGCATTCTGGGTGGGCGACCATGCCGATCGGGTCATCCTTTACTCCCCGGACATTTTCGAGTGAAGGGCCGTCACCTGGAAGTCGGGACCGGAACGCCGGAATATGTATATCAGGTAAGTGAGATTCACTTTAGCGGCAAGCGTCCCATGGCAACGGCTGATGCAATCTGTGGACGTTTGCTGGCAAGGGAAGGGGTTTTTGGTTGAGAAAAAAATGGCTGGCCAGGCAACGAAGGGTCGTTTCAATTCGTCCTTACGGATGTGAGGCGATGGCAAATTATCTCCCAACAGCCCCGTGGCAAAAATGGGTGGACGGTTGCCGCAATGGTGATCGTCATTGCCAACGTCACTTGTTTGAACATTTTTTGCCTATGGTAATGGGAGTTGCCCTTCGATATACGGCCTCGTATGAAGATGCCTGTGATGTAGCCCAAGAAACCTTTATCAAAGTGTTTGAAAAAGTAGGAAATCTTCGGGATGTGGAGAGCTTCCCTGCTTGGTTGCGTCGGACTGCTGTTCATACGGCGATTGACTTTTTGCGGGGACGGCGCCGATTTGAAGTGCTTTCTGAAGGTCAGGAAGGGCCTGTTCACGAAACCGTATTTGATTCGCATGCACACATCATCGCAAAATGCTTAGCCACCTTGCCAGATGGTTATCGGACCATCCTTAACCTTTACGATATTGAAGGGTATTCGCATCATGAAATCGCTCAGATGTTGAATATCAGTGAGGGCACCTCGCGCTCGCAACTGGCAAAGGCCCGAAAGATGATGCAACGCTTGCTTAAACAACATGGCATTGGAGGATAGCCAATGGCAACAGCGATTGCGGGTGTGGGCGGAAGGTTACCATGTGGAACCCACCCCTGCCGATCGGGAACGAATGTGGCAACGAATTGTGGATAAGGGGGAAAGTGTCATCCGACGAAACTGGCGAGGGAAGCAATGGATGGTGGGACTAATGGCGGTGATCATTGGAGGGGGAATATGGTGGTACTTTTCGCAAATTTCGTCCGACCCCAACCCCACAGGCGCCCATCCGTCAACACATGGAACCGGAGATTCAGCCCATCATCGGACCAATGGTAATGTCACCGTGGATACTCCCCAAATGGATACAGGAATAAGTGAAATGTCGGTAACAGCACACAGAATACCTGTGACAACGCCACTTTCTACGGTACCCCTTCGGCATCCCCTTGCTGTCAGCGAAACCCTTCCTTCAGCTCCCCCCACATCCGAAGTACGCCCCCTTTTGTTAACCGACTCTTTTGCGGTGTGTGAAGGAACCATTCCGCTGGAATGGCCAGATGATTTGGGAAGCACTGTTGACCTTTATCTCAATGGTAAGAAAACGGATGAACTAATTCAGGGTAGACGAATAGAATTGTCCCAGGGAAACTATGATGTGGAAATGAAGGGAGCATATGGTACAGTTCGATGGTATATCGAAGTATATCCCCGTCCATCGGCATTGTTTGATGTGCAGGTGAACGCCAAGGGCGAGGTGAAAGTAGCCACCCTTTTGGCTGAACCTGCCCGTGAATGGTGGTTGTGGGATGGTGAAATGATGCCGGAAGGATGGCGCTCCGTGCGGGTTGATGATGCATCAACTCATGTGCTGACACGCGTGGTGGAAAATACATGGGGATGCCGTGATACTGCGGTTCGAATGATCACGGGAGTTGCCACTTTTGGAGTGAAGATCCCTAATATCATAACGCCCAACGGCGACGGACGAAATGATGTGTGGAAAGTTTTGTGGGGGGAAACGGCTCCTGTAGATGTGAGGCTGGAGATATGGGACGCAGAAGGACGTCGGATTTTTATGGCGGAGCAGGGCGATGCAATATGGGATGGAACTTGTGGGGATGCCTCCTGTCCGCCAGGCTATTACGTGTATGTGGTAAGGTACCGTTTTGCTGAGGATCATCAATGGCAGGTACGACAAGGTGTTATCACCTTGCGCTATTAAAACTAAAAGCAACATGGCAATGCTATATTTGTTCGCTCCAAGCAAACGTCCGATGAACAGAAGCTTTTTTTCTTCGATGTATGGGACGCCACAATTGCGTTGGATAATGGCCTTTTTGTGGGTAGCCATGGCTCCTTCGTGGCTTCGGGCCCAGACGTGTGACCTCCAAGTCTCACCCGATCATGGATGCCGTCCGCTCAATGTGGCATTCAACCTTACGGGCGTTACAGGGGTGGTCAGTGTTGCGTGGGACTTTGGTGATGGCCAAACCCAAGTAACCAACACTACCACTACGAACTACATTTATAGTACGCATGGAGTGTTCACCGCCGTTGCAACGGCCACCCTTAGTGGCGGTGGTACTTGTACGGATTCGATCGTAGTCACGGTCTATGACCTACCCAATGCAAGCTTTACTTTGCTCAATAGTGATACTCAGTGTTTTGCGGGTAATCAATACTGTTTTCAGGATCAATCGACCCCTGGCGCAAATAATTCACCCATTACCCAATGGTTTTGGGCATTTGGTACTGGTGATATTTCTTCCCAGCAAAATCCCTGCTATAGCTATAACGCCAGTGGTGACTTTGTTGTCCAACTTCAGGTCAAAGATGCCAATGGGTGTCTTTCGGTGGTGACCCAGTCATCTGAGCGAAAAATTCATGTTTTGCCAGACCTGGGAGCCATCTTTACTGCCAGTTACGTCAACGGCATCGGATGTGATGATGACCCCACCGAAGTGTTGTTTGACAATCAAACCGATTCCAATGGCAAAAATATCGTCTGGTGGATGTGGGATTTTGATGATGGAACAGTTGATTCTTCACCCAATGCGCCTTGGGACAATTTCGTCCATGTGTATACCAAAGGCGGAACGTTCTTTCCGAAACTGATTTTACGTACTGCAGAAGGCTGCATGGATACATTTCAGCTGTCGAGTGGGTTGCTTAACATTGAGGCGGACTTTAATATTACGGCGCAGTATGATTCCTGTTATACCGACAATCAAGTTCAGTTTTATCAACCCCCCATTGCCGGTACTCAAATACAGGTGTGGAACTTTGACGATCCGGCCAGTGGCAATCAAAATATTGCAGTTGGTACGTGGAGTCCCACGCACGTATATCGCGGGGGACCCGGCTATTACCATGTATTTTTAAGTGTCCAGTTCCAGCCGATATACAATTGTCCCCCTGCGGATACAGTGGCTTGTTTTATTGTTCGGTTGTTGGGGCCTGTAGCTGTTATTCAGCCACAAGGTCCGCCAAACAACTTTATCCCGAAGGGAGATCTTTTGGATGTAGATACGTTTTATCAGACGCTCTATAACGAATGTCTTTATAAAGAAGCGCAGATTGATTCCGATGATGTATTTATTGCATTGAACTTTGGTCCTTATGGTGATTCCGTGCCCTATGTAATGAAATACTATTGGTGTGATGCCGATACGGGTGGTTGGATGCCGATATGGGATACGCTCAAAGATTGTCCCGACTCTCCGGATATCGACCAGCGGGTCTGGCTCCGTCCCACCTACGTGTTGATTCCGCAGGACACCGATACCCTTCAATATGCCTACCAGCCCTTCGTGTGGAATCGCCCCGCCAGATCAACCTGGGGCCACCTTAGTGGTACTGCACTCATTAATCAAGTATTTCCTCCGGGACTACTCACCCAGGCCAACAACAATCAGGTTTTTGAGCAGCCCCCATTTAGCGTTAATCCACTGCGGATTCATGATACCGACCTTTATCAGTGTGACACGCCGAACTTGGTACATTTTTCTAATGTCAGTATCAAGTGGCGCGGATATCGATATTACAACATGAATGATGATTTCCCCAAACTGTGGGATGATACCTTGAGCCCCTTCGGTACTCGAATTCCCGGAGGTATTCCCGATACATGTGATGATAATCCCAGCTATCCTTATGCCAGTGATAGTTTGTATTATTTCTGGGACTTTGGGGATGGCGACAACTGTACCTCTACGGTGAATAATCCTTCCGATAGTTGCCAGTTTTCTACTGAACGTGTACCTTCTCATTATTACAAGGATGTCGATCCGGGATGCTACACTGTGACGCTGAAAGTGTATGATTCCGTGACCGGCTGTGAAAGTGAAACGCAACTTTTATTGCCGATGAAAGCACCTGATGCAGGTTGGGATTCATCCTACACGTACCTTAATCGTAACCTGCAGCGGGGGCTTCCTCCATATCCGGCAGTACCGCGAAGAGGTCTTCTTTTTGGCACAGCGGGAGGTATATTTGGCGGGGAGAAAGCGTGTGTATCATCGGGTGCTCAGCAATATTGGCTGACGGTTGACTTATCGGAAACCGATCCAATTGGATGTGGCCCCAGTGGCTTCCAGGATTGGGATATGGTGTTCGACTCGGCAGCGGATTGTCAACAGGATACATGTATCAACATCCTC
>CAYVLB010000005.1:0-31693 GCA_964452325.1 uncultured Sphingobacteriales bacterium
ACCGCAGCCAGCCGTCGATGACGATTTCGGCGCCGGGGGCGCGATGACCGTTGCTGTGGGCCCAGGCGTGGGTGACGGCGACGGCCCGCGCTTCCATGCCCAACCGGCCGGGGGCGATGACGGTGTGCACGCCGCCGTAGGCGGCATGGTCGGTTTGCACTTTCATGCGCAGCGCATAGCCGTGGACGTACCCTTGCTCGATGCTGATGCCATGGCCAAAGCATTGTATCGATTGGCAGTAAATCCTGACTTACGGAAACGAATGGGGCAAGCGGCCCGTCAGCGTGTCCTTCGTCAATTCAACCTTTCCGACCAAGGGCGTCAATTTGCACAATTTTTCCGTGATGCCGCCAAAGTATAAAGGACGCATCCTATTAGTGGTGTCCCAATTCCCCCGCTTGTCGGAGACGTTTATTGTATCAAAATTTGTGCATCTGTTGGCTATCGGGTGGGACGTTCACATTCTAGCCACCCGATTTAATCGCCATACTTGGAATGCCTTTGATACCTTGGCCAACCAACCTGGCCTAAAACAACGCATTCACATCGAACCACCTTCGTCGCCCTTATGGAAAGCAATCCTATCGGCAGCCCCGATTATGGGATATGTCGCCTTACGTCATCCGATGCGTTGCGTCCGCTACCTTCGCCGCCAGCCTCCAAACCTACAATCGTTAAAGCGTTTTTATTTGGATTCCGTCCTTCTTCGCATCCATCCAGATATCCTACATTTTGAGTTTGGTGCATTGGCACAGCCTAAAGCCTATCTTAAACAACTTATACCCACCCGCTTGGCAGTTAGTTTTCGAGGCTATGACATCAGTTATGTGGGGCTTCCTGATCCTCATTATTACAACCCCTTGTGGCGCGTAGTTGATGGAGTGCACTTTTTGGGTCAAGATCTGTTGAATCGAGCAATACATCGAGGGTTCCGTGCCGACGACACATTCCACATGATCATTCCTCCAGCAGTGGACCTTCGAAAATTTCCATCCATACCCAAAAAATATACCCATCCCCCAAATCCCCTCCGCATTCTCAGTATCGGGCGATTGGAATGGAAAAAGGGCTATGAGTATGCACTACTTGCCGTCAAAGCCTTGCAAAATCAAGGCATCCCCTTCGAATACCGAATCGTTGGCGACGGGCAAATGCGCGAATGCCTTTATCTATTACGCCATCGACTGGGGCTCTCCCAACAAGTGCATTTGTTAGGTGCCATGCCACACAGGCAAGTGCTTACACAACTGCAGTGGGCGGATGTGTTGCTTCACGCTTCGGTATCGGAAGGTTTTTGCAATGCAGTACAAGAAGCCCAAGCCATGCGAGTTCCTCCTGTAGTTTCGGATGCTGAGGGGCTTCCTGAGAATGTAGCAGATGGGATCACTGGCTTTGTGGTGCCGCGCCGCGATCCTCATGCTTTGGCTGACAAACTGGAAATACTTTATCGGGATCCAGCCCTACGGAAGCGAATGGGAACTGCGGGGCGCCAACGCATTACTTCTCATTTTTCCATTCAAAAACAGTCGGCGGCTTTTGACCGCTTCTATACCCAGTTGATGGCACAGCCTCCTCGTTGAAGATCGTTCTATTCTTCAACAGACCGTTCTGACGCAAAGGCTGCCCGTAAAAACTCCCGATTTAATCGATTAATAAACATTTGCGGAATATCCTTAGGACACTCGATTGAACATGCTCCCACATTGGTACAATGGCCAAAGCCTTCTTCGTCCATTGCCTTAATCATACGTTGCACGCGACGTTCTCTTTCTGGATGTCCTTGCGGCAAGTAGGACAGATGCGAGACCTTGGCGGCCACGAACAGCATCGCCGAAGCATTAGGGCAGGCAGCCACACATGCCCCACATCCAATACACTCGGCAGCATCAAAAGCCGTATCGGCATCTGATTTGGGCACCGGCAACGCATTGGCATCTTGGGGAGCGCCGACATTGGCTGAGATATATCCGCCAGCTGCCATAATTCGATCGAAGGCACTCCGGTCTACCACCAAATCCTTAATCACTGGAAATGCATTGGCTCGGAACGGTTCAACGTAAATGGTTTCACCATCTTTGAAATGGCGCATATGAAGCTGACATGTAGTGGTACGGTATTGTTTGCCGTGCGGATATCCGTTAATAACCATACTACATGCGCCACAAATTCCCTCCCGGCAGTCGTGCTCAAACTCAACCGGGCGCTTTCCTTCACGGATAAGTTGCTGATTCAGCAGATCCATCATTTCCAAAAACGACATCCGCGTAGAAACACCATCAAGCTGATATGTTTCGAATCGTCCTGCATCCTCGGGCCCATCCTGACGCCAAACTTTTAAGGTAAGGTTGATCGTATTCGACATGATCGGTAAGTTTTATTTGTAACTTCGGACCGAAGGAGTTACCACTTCAAAGTTGAGCGGCTCTTTATGGAGGATCGGTTCATTTTCGGAATATTCCCATGCCGCCACATAAGCATATTCATCATCTTTGCGGAGCGGCTCACCCTCAGGCGTTTGAAATTCTTCGCGGAAATGGCCACCGCAGCTTTCATTGCGATGATACGCATCAATGATCATCAGTCGGCCCAACTGGATAAAGTCCCATAACCGTTGGGCTTTTTCCAATTCGCTGTTTTTTTCGTTCAATTGGCCGGGCACTCTAACTTCTTTCCAGAACCGCTCGGCCATTTCTTCTACCATCTCATGGGCTTTTCCCAACCCTTCGGCAGTACGACTAATGCCGCAATAGTCCCACATTATACGTCCGAATTCGCGGTGCAATTCGTCCACAGTCGTGTTGCCCTGCACATTGTATATCTTCGAGATCAACTCGCGTACTTCTTTCTCGGTTTGCTCAAAAGCAGGGTGTGAAGTGCTGGGGAGTGGGGTCCGAATTTCATCTGCCAAGTAGTTACCAATGGTATATGGTAGCACAAAATATCCATCCGCCAAACCCTGCATCAATGCTGAGGCACCCAACCGATTAGCCCCGTGATCGGAAAAATTGCATTCTCCGATTGCAAAGAGTCCCGGGATGGTGGTTTGCAATTCGTAGTCGACCCACAATCCCCCCATCGTATAGTGAGGCGCAGGGTAAATTTTCATAGGGGTTTGCCATGGAGATTCACCGGTGATTTTTTCATACATCTCAAACAGGTTGCCATAGCGTTGGTCCACTACATCACGTCCCAAACGCTGGATGGCATCTCGAAAGTCAAGGAAGACCGCATCCCCCTCGGCGATGACGCTAAATCCGGCATCGCACATTTTTTTGATGGCCCGGGCTGCCACGTCCCGCGGCACTAGATTGCCAAAAGCAGGATACATGCGTTCGAGAAAATAGTCGCGCCGATCATCAGGAATTTCAGCAGGGCGGAGGGAGCCCTTCCGAATCGCTTCAAGGTCGCTCTTTTCCTTTGGAACCCATACCCGCCCATCATTGCGGAGCGACTCACTCATCAACGTCAGCTTCGATTGATATTTCCCTTCCGCCGGCAAGCACGTAGGGTGAATTTGCGTAAATGCAGGGTTGGCAAAATATGCCCCACGCCTGTGAGCCCGCCATGCCGCCGTAACATTGCTGTTCATGGCATTAGTCGAAAGATAATACACATTCGAATAGCCACCGGTTGCCAACACCACTGCATGAGCACTATGACGGGAAAGTTTTCCCGTGACCAAATCACGAACGATCACTCCCCGTGCTTTCCCGTTAATTAACACCACATCCAACATTTCATGGTAGGGGAAATATTCCACTTTGCCGCGATCCACCCAGCGCATCATGGCACTATACGCTCCCAACAGTAATTGTTGGCCTGTTTGCCCACGGGCATAAAACGTCCGCTGAACCTGTACCCCGCCAAATGAACGATTGGCCAACAACCCACCGTATTCACGGGCAAACGGAACACCCAATGCCACGCATTGATCAATAATATTGGCACTAACCTCTGCCAATCGCCACACATTTGCCTCACGCGCACGGTAATCGCCGCCCTTGATGGTATCGTAAAAAAGGCGGTAGATGCTATCGCCATCATTTTGGTAGTTTTTGGCAGCATTAATTCCACCTTGGGCAGCAATGCTATGGGCACGTCGGGGGCTGTCATGATACACGAACACCTTCACATTATATCCTAGTTGGGCCAATGTAGCTGCCGCAGAGCTTCCCCCCAGTCCTGCTCCCACTACAATAACGGTGAGCCGCTGTTTGTTGGCGGGGCTAACCAATCGACACTTCGACCGATAACCTTCCCACTTTCGTTCGATAGATCCCGGTGGGATTTTCGAGTCGATAATCGGATTTCCTTCTCGGAATTTCATGGCAGTTAGATCGTTTTAAGATATATTGCTATGGCAATCACCGCATACCCCAAAGGGACCAACACCGCATATAATGTCCCCACTGCTTCTATTAGGCGATCATACTTGAGATGACGCAACCCCAACGTTTGAAAACTGCTGACAAAGGCATGCTTGAGATGTAACGCCAAAAAAACAAATGCACCCACATAAAACGCCACATACACAGGCGAAGCAAAAGCAGCTACCACCAGGTCGTACAATGTGCCATCAATACCAACAATGCGATAGGGCACGAAAAAGGTATAGAGATGTACTACCAAAAACACCAAAATGACCATTCCGGTTATGATCATGTTGCGGGCAGTCCATGAGCCGGAACGGTGACGCACCGCATAGCGCCGATTCCGTTTGGTACGAGCTGAAAGCGCCAATTGAAGCCCATCCACCACATGGACAATGATAGATGCAAACAGCAATACTTCCACCACACGAATCAACAGATTATGCACCATTGATGCCGAATAGGCATTGAATGCCTCGCCTCCATCGTCTTTTAGAAGTAAAAAGTTTCCAATGAGGTGTTCTACCAAGAACACAATTAGAAAAAGACCGGTCAATGCCATAACCACCTTTCGCCCTACTGAGTAAGAAAAAGCAGACAGTAGTCGCTTCATAAGATGCCTTCCTTTGGGACCTCAAAAATAACCCTTCTACAAGGCGTCCTTTCACATTGGTACCCTATTTATACCTTTTTTGTATTTGCATTTATAGTTGGATATTTTTCACAGATTACTCTCCCTTAGCTTGCTTAGAATTTTTTCAGGCAGGCTTCTTTTTTTATTATTGCCCCCATCTTTGTTCCTTTTCTAAAAACGAAACCTCATGGAGGCAATGAAGAAAAAAGCAACCTTACTCTTGACGGTGTTTTTAATGCAATTGAGTGCGCCGGTGGCGGTACGGGCCCAAGAAGAAGCAGCCCCGGATACGGTAGCCGAATCGGTAGGTGATAACGTAGACAGTCCAGCTACTGCCGAAGCGGCTGCTCCCCCAGCAGAAAGCATGCAAACAGCTACCAATCCAGAAAAGGAAGAGCCTCCCACTAACGAATCGTTCCACCAAATTGTCAAGCGCTACTTCTTGGAAGGAGACTGGCGTTTTATGACCCCGGTATTGATTTGCCTTATCCTGGGGCTGGCCATTGCCATCGAGCGGATCATCTCGCTTAACCTCAAAGACATTAGCAGCCAAAAGCTACTCAAAAAACTGGATAAGTCCTTGCAATCCAGCAATGTGGAAAGTGCCAAAGAGTTGCTCCGAAAAACGCCAGGTCCCATTGCTTCAGTCTTCTTGCAAGCATTGGAGCGAAAAGACGAAGGGGTGGAGGTAGTGGAAAAAAGCATTGTAGCTACTGCTTCTGTGGAAATGAGTCGTCTGGAAAAGGGATTAACGTGGATTTCACTGTTTATCGCAATCGCCCCAATGCTTGGATTTATGGGAACGGTTATTGGGATGATTCAATCATTTACCGAGATTGAAGCTGCGGGTGATATTTCTCCCTCAATTGTGGCGGGAGGTATCAAAGTGGCCCTTCTCACTACTGTGGCCGGTTTGATTGTTGCGATTATTCTTCAAGTATTTTACAACTACTTGCTGGCCAAGATCGAAGGAATGGTCACCGAAATGGAAGATGCTTCCATTGCATTTGTAGACATGTTGATCAAATATGGGATTCTCAAGAATTAAAATCGATCATCCCCATGAACGAAGGAACCATTGACCTGCTGCTCTACATAGCCTATGGGTTATTGGGGCTGGGCATCTTTGCAATTATGCTGTTCATGATCAAGCAAGTGATCAGCAGCCCTCGCCAAATGATACGTAGCCTGATTGGATTGGGCGTGTTGGTGGTGGTATTTCTCATAGCTTATGCAACGGCCGAAGGAACCCCAGTTAGTGGTATCGAAACATCGGAAACTGTCCTTCGGATTATCGAGGCATTGCTGCGGGTAACGTATGTGGCCTTTATCGGAGGGGTTGCCTTATTGATAATTAGCGAATTGGTCAATTGGGTACGCTGATATGAGCAAGCGGGGTAAAAAAGTACCGGAAATTAATGCCGCCTCGATGGCGGATATTGCGTTTCTTCTGTTAATCTTCTTTTTGCTGGTAACAACTATTGATACCGATAAAGGTATCATCCGCAAATTGCCGCCCATGCCCAAAGGGCCACCACCAGAAGTAGAGGTCCGCGACCGCAATGTCCTGGTAGTGCGTGTCAATGCTTTCGATCAACTGATGGTCGAAGGGGATGTTATTCCGGTAACTGAACTCAAACAACGCACCAAAGAATTTATCCTCAACCCATACGGTAGTCCAGAACTGGCTGAAAGTCCCCAGAAAGCCGTGGTATCACTTAAAAGCGACCGAGGTACTAGCTATGGAATGTATATTTCCGTCCAAAACGAACTAACTGCCGCCTACAACGAAATCCGTGACGAATACGCCATCCAACAATACGGGAAGCCATATGATGCCTTGCCCAAGCACCTCCAGAAAGAGATTCGCAAGCAATATCCCATGAAAATATCGGAAGCCGAACCCGAAGAAACCGGCAATCAATAAGGGATCTTATGTTTGGAACGGCTAAAAAGAAAAGCGGCCGAAAAGAACTACCGGCCCTGTCGACGGCTTCGTTGCCGGACATTATTTTCATGTTGTTGTTCTTCTTCATGGTGGTCACGGTGATGCGGGAGAAAACGCCATTGGTACGAACGAAAGTGCCGGAGGCTACTGAGCTCGTTCGGCTGGAGAAAAAATCGTGGGTGGTATACATCTATATTGGGCCACCGGTACGGACTGACCTATACGGTACTGCACCCCGTATTCAGCTTAATGATGCCTTTGGACGGGTCGACCAGATTATTGAATTTGTTGAAAACGAGCGTTCCCAACGAGACGAACGGGTGCGTCCATTCCTTACCTATTCGCTGAAGGTCGATCGGGAAACCTCGATGGGAATTGTCACTGATGTCAAGCAGGAGTTGCGCAAGGCAAATGCGTTGAAGATCAACTACTCGGCTGTTAAGCGTAAGGAATAATCCCGCTCTACTATCTTCACCCACCCAGCTATTGGGGCGCAAGCTACGCATGCAAGGATTACCTATCCAGCTCAGCCCAATGATCGCAACAGCCGTAGCTCATGGCTGAATCGTTACGTATTGGGATGGTGGGACACCCCACCTATGGTGGAAGTGGTGTGGTTGCTGCCGAACTGGCCCTTTATCTAGCAACCCAAGGATGTGAAGTGCATTTTTTTAGCCACGACTACCCCGTACGCTTGCTTCAAAACGGTGCAGATGTGTTCTTTCATGAGGTCCGCCCATTGGACTATCCGTTATTCAAGCATCCTCCTTTCGAGTTAGCATTTATTTCACGCCTTCTTGAAGTAGTTCGCCATCATCATTTGGATTTGTTGCATGTTCACTACGCCATTCCCCATGCTTTTATCGCACTATCCGTCAAAAATATCCTCCACGAGGAAGGAATTCACCTCCCGTTCATTGTAACCCTTCATGGGACCGATTCGACCCTGTTAGGTAAGGACCCAAGCTATCATCCCGTTATTACCCACACCCTCCGCCATGCCGATGCCATAACAGTGGTATCAAAATTTCTATGGGAAGATTGCCAGCGCACCTTTTGCCTGGAACGTTCGCCGCATGTTATCCCCAACTTTGTCAACCTTAACATCTTCCGCCCAAGATATTCAAAGGAGCTCCGCCGTCGCTATGCCCCAGATGATGTGATGCTACTGATTCACGTATCCAATTTCCGGCCGGTCAAGCGAATTGATTGGGTGTTGGACACATTCGGTGAGATTCGTCAGCATATTGCCTGCCGCTTGCTAATGATCGGTGATGGCCCTGAGCAAGGGTGGGCCGAAAATTATGTCCGCTCCATGGGATGGGAACAAGAAGTATTTTTCCTAGGGAAAATGCTGGATTTAGCCCCCTATTACTCCATTGCGGATGCTTTTTTGCTGACATCTGAAACCGAAAGCTTCGGCCTGGCCGCCCTCGAGGCAATGGCATGTAGCACACCGGTATTGGCATTTTCAGTGGGTGGCCTTCCGGAGGTAGTCCGTCATGGCCAAACAGGTATGTTGGCACCATTGGGAGACAGGCACGCACTCGCCCATCATGCCGTTGAACTGTGGCATGATGCTGCGCGCCGACAATCGATGAAAAGCAATGCTCGACAGTGGGCTGAACAATTTGATGTTGAACAGATTGCCCCTCAATACACTCAACTATACCAGAATGTGACTACTTCTTCTGCCTCCCCAACGCCTTAGGAATCCGTCGATAAAGGAGGCGTACTTCTTTGGGTGATAGGGGGCGCCATTTGCCCCGGGGTAGGTTTTTCTTGGTCAATCCTGCAAAAACGGTTCGATCCAATCGCTGTACCCGATATCCCAACTGCTCAAACATTCGGCGAATGATTCGGTTGCGTCCTAAATGCAATCGCACACCCACTTCCGTACGATCAGCGGATAGCACTACTGCCTCATCAGCCATTGCCACGCCATCTTCCAATTCGATCCCCTCAATGAGACGATGCAGATCTCGATGGGTAAGCGACCGATCCAATACTACCCGGTAAATTTTTTCCACTGCCATTGACGGATGCATCAGTGCGTGGGCAAGAATGCCATCATTGGTCAAAAGAAGTACGCCAGTAGTAGTTCGGTCTAATCGGCCAACGGGAAATACCTTCGACCGCATCGAAGGAGGTAATAGGTCCATCACAGTACGCCGCCCCCGTTCATCGTGGCGAGTGGTGATGATGCCTTTGGGCTTGTTCAAAAGAAGGTATATCTTTTCCACCTGCGGTTCAATCCGCCGCTTTCCCACATACACTTCATCCTGATCTGGCACAATCCGCATTCCCAGTTCGGTGACCACCTTTCCGTTGACGCGCACTCTGCCTTCCCGAATCAGACGGTCCGCTGCTCGCCGCGAGCATAGCCCCGAAGCAGCAATAAACTTGTTGAGCCGGACTGGTGTTGCCATGAGACTACCTATCCAATCGTTAAACGTAGTTCCGCATCTTTTCCCACAAATGTCGGGCAGATGTTTTCACCGAATCCATCCAGCGTTTGCCTTTCGACACATCAGGATATAAAATACTTCGGGAAGCATTAATCAATAGGCCGCCTACATCGGGGATGACAAGATGCTCCAACACTGGTTGGAGCATTCCTCCCTGTGCACCAACGCCCGGCACCAGAAGAAAGTGGTGGGGAATCACTTTCCGGACTTGCTGAAAATAGCCTGGCTGTGTAGCTCCTATCACAAACATCACATGGTCAGGGGAGCCCATTGCCCCAACTTTTCTCAAAATCCTCCGAAAAAGCGGTTGGCGTAGGGAAGCCGACAAAAAGTCGGATGCCCCCGCATTCGATGTCAGGCCCAAAACGATGGTCCAACGATCAGAATAGGCCAGATAGGGAGCAAGCGTATCCAGTCCCATCAACGGATTAACTGTTATTCCATCCCATCGACCACTTTCCAAAAAGGCAGCAGCATACTGACAAGCAGTATGTCCCACATCTCCGCGCTTGGCATCCGCAATGAGAATATGGTCAGGTGATACCATTTCACTAATGGCTTCCAACCATTCCCACCCCCGCCTTCCCCATCGCTCATAGAAAGCTGTGTTGGCTTTATAGGCAACGGCATAATGGGCGGTTTCTTCAATAACAGCCCGTAGAAATGGGATGACGCGATCCAGCCCTGTCCCAAACTGCAAAGGAATGCGGTCGAGGTCGGGATCAAGTCCGACACACAACATTGACCGTCGTCGACGAATGGTTTCGACAAGACGCGCACGTGGGGTCATTCAGGTATTATTATTTCCGATATATAAATGGTGGCGTGAGAATTTCATTGCTGGGATGCAAGGCCCGATCGTAAATCCGAATTCGAAAGCGTATGGTATCGCTTTTGCGAGTGGTAAATAATGGCAAGGTATATCGAATGGTTCCTTTAAGATAACGACGGGGATACTGCTTATCCAGCCGTGGGAAACGCCCATGAAAACGGATGGTATCGTTTGAAAATTCACTGATGGTCACTTCCTGAAATTGTCCATCGACTTTTTCGTAGTAGAATGCAAATATGTTGTAATAGTAAGGTGATCCCAGATTAAAGGGAGGGAAGGTGTCGACCGGATCCAATCCAAGATCCCCATCGCCATCTTCGAACCGAATCAGCAACGACAACGCCGAATCCGTCGAATTAGATGCTGTCACCCATTCATATCCCCCGAAATCAATAGTCGGTTCTGACGGACGAGAAGGCACTTCACATCCCCCCATCAACAATAGGGAGAGACTCAGTCCGATGAAGATTTGCGAGGAATCCATTCCAATTCTTTAACGCCCATCTTGAAAGCAAGATATCGTGACAACACAAAAAGAAAGTCGGATAGCCGATTCAAGAACGGCAAAGCATGCATACGAATAAACTCGTCCTGGTCAACCAGGAAAGCAATATGACGTTCAGCCCGTCGGCATACTGTCCGAGCAATGTGGGCATACGAGACGTAGGGATGTCCACCGGGCAGTATAAATGCCCGGAGGGGAGGAAGTTTTTCATCCATTCGATCAATGGCTGTTTCCATTGCCGAGACGACTTGCAAGTCGACCGCTGGTAGTTTGGACCGAAGGGATTCCTTCACTGTTGCCAGGTGGGCACCGATTACAAAGGCTTCACTTTGCAGTCTTAGCAAGATCTGGCCCAGCCACTCTTCTTCACATATATCCCGCAGCAATCCCAACCAACTATTGGTTTCGTCAAGAGAGCCGTAGGCTTCAAGACGTGGATGGGTTTTGCGGACCCGACTCCCACCGTAGAGATGGGTCTTCCCATCATCACCTTTACGGGTATACACCTTCATGAGACTGAAATTTTTCAAATGGGTACCATCACGTACCTACGCACAGAAAAACGTCCGACATACCGGCGGGTATGCTCTTCCTGTAGTCGAGGGGCGTACTGTGTCTGATAACGTTCATATGCCGCATAAGTAGGGCAATGATAGCAAATGAGATGCTCATCTGCTTCGGGGTCATAATCAAATTCATAGGCCTGAAAGCATCCCGTCCGCATAACATCGGGAATATGAACCGACTGCATCCAACGACGCCAATCATCCCGAATCATTGGCTCAACCCGAACAAAGACCATATACTTTACTCCCATGGCAAATGGTCATTCGCAAGCCCCAATTCAACAACTTTTCGATACATGGGGCTGGTTAATGCTTTTTCCATAACGGAGAGGTGACGCTGACCGTGTAAGTCGCTGCCAATGAGATCCACCCATCCCCGCTCAACAAGATATTCTGCAAAATGCCGGATCTCAGGACCATAATAACCAATCAAGCTGAAAAGATTTAGCTGAAACCGCACTCCCTTATCCCGAAGTTCCTGATAAATCGAAGGTTCGCGATGCATGTAAAGATAGCGTTCTGGATGGGCCAAAACAATGCGATAGCCCCGAACTTGCAATTCAAATACTTGATGGGCTAATGAAAACGGCCGGGAAAGAAAGTCCGTTTCCACCAGCAACCAATTGCCACCCAACGTAAGTAAAGATCGGTTTTGAGCTCGCTCAACAAGGGTTTCATCCAAGAAATATTCAGCAGCAACCCGCAATTGAATAGTAATGCCGGCCGCATCCACTGCGTTTTGGAGTTCATCCCGCCGTTTTCGAAGATCCGACTCCTCATTGGGATAGTATCCCGCCATGATGTGGGGAGTGATAATCACGCGTCGATAACCCCACTCAGCATAACGACCCAACACAGCCAAACTCTCTTCCAGACTGGCTACGCCATCATCTACGCCTGGCAAAATGTGATTGTGGAGTTCGGTTCGAATGGGATTTTCGGATAGGTCCATCCCCTCAAGGGATGAGCGTTTCCGCTTACGCCACCATTGCCACATTCCTACCCCCAATTAAGGATGTCCCGAAGATTGTCATCAGGTGCGGTCAGAACTTCCTGACCGGACCCCAGATAGATTACCCCTCCCTTCTGAACTCGATACACGACATCTGCCAAAGCAACCATCGATGCTTGATGGCTAATAATCACAAGGGTTTTGCCACGCGACCGTAGGCGTCGGAATACCTCGAAAATACGCTCTTCGAGGTGATGGTCTAAAAAAGCAGTGGGTTCGTCCAAGAACCACACATCGGGGTCAAAGTAAAGAAGGCGTGCCAATGCCAAGCGCTGACGTTGACCATCGGAAAGCCGTTCACCACCTTCACCAATGTAGTAGTGAAGATGCCTCGGAACTTGATCTACCAACTCCATTAAGTTAACCGCTTCCAAAGCCCGATATACTTTGGCTGGATCATAGTTCTTCTCATGCAATACTAAATTCGCCAATAATGATCCTGCAAAAAAGAGCGGCCGTGCAGGCATGTAGCCAACACGGGAATACCAAGACGGGGCATTATACGGCGTAATTGGCCGGTCGTCTACCAAAACCGCCCCTCGTCGAGGGAACACAAATCCCCCCGCTAACCTAAACAACGTGGTTTTCCCCGCTCCCGACGGGCCAATCAGTACAGTAATCTTGCCACGCGGCCATTCCATATCGACGTTCGAAAAGAGGGGGGCCGTCGAGTCCTGATACGAAAAAGCAACGTTACGAAACGTAATGCAGCGCTCAAAGGGACCTATGGACGGAGAGGTTCTCATTTCATCGGCTACACTCCGTCGAAACCATGCCATCTCATGGAGAATATATTGGTTTTTTTGGAGTAGGGTAACGCTATTCATGATGCGGTTAATCGAAGGAGCTAATCGATAAGAAACTGCTAAAAAAAGGCCCATAAAAGTGATCGTCGGTATTATATCTTGGGCTACAAGGGCTTTGATAATCAGGACCCCTACTCCCATCAACATTACAACTTCCATGAAATGACGTGGCAATGTAGCCAAGGTAGAAGCATCTGCAAAAACGCTACTCAGTTGACGATGCCGTTGCAAGAAACGTTCTTGAAAAAAAGAAGTCGCACCAAACGTTTTAATTTCAAATACATGTCGGGTAGCATCATGCAAGCGCTGATAGCTTGTCGGTTGAAGCCGCTGCGTCCGACGGCTAAGGTAATGTGCCCACCGACGCAACAAAAACATACCGCCCCACAATGCAGGCCCCACCACAAACAATAACACCATAAACAACTCAGGATTAATCAACATTGCGATACCCGCCAATAGCACTAAAATCACAGCCTCTGTAAAAAGATTCAATAATGGCAACAAGATACCCTGTGCATAAGAATAGGCCAAATTCATAATCATGGTGGTGAACCGATATGGATTTTCCCGCACCACGCGCTCGTAAGGAATGCGGTAGTAATCTCTCAATAGACTACGGGCCAAGGTGTTGCCAATTTGAAATATATGTCGAAAATGTCGATGCCGCGCCCATACCACAATCAGCTCTTTGATCAAAAAGACCAGAACCACGCCCCCCATCAATTGCAACACAAACACCGCCTCATTGGTAGGATTTAGCCACGCATACAGCCACCGCATTCCCGGCATGGAGGATGCCTGTTCAGAATGCAACACAACATAAAACAAAGGGAAGAGCGCAGCCACACTGACCACCTCAACTCCTGCAACAAGTAGCAGTCCTCCCCCCGTAGAAAAAAAAGCCCGACGGCACGATGTCGGCAATTCATCCCACACCTGCTGGATCACTTCCCATAGCCCCTTCCAACGCCCATTCGTCTTCAGACGCATAACAGCTGCAAAAGTAGGGAGCACAGAAATTAAGACCAAGGCATAATGGCTTGCAAAAAAACAATGCCAAAACCGATCCAACTTATGGGGCCGGTGGCATTCCCCTTGAAACCTCGCCTTTTAAGCCCGCCCCGCGGAAGGCGACCTTTGAACTTCCCGATTTCAAGTTTTTCTAATCCGCCAAGGGCGGATTGCTCGGCTTCGCCGAGCTTGGCGGCGAATTCTTTTTCAAATTTAGATAGGTCTTTTATCTGCCAATAAGATCTTATTCTATGCTTAGCTTAAGTTTCACGGCCACAAATTTCAACTATTCACCAAATCAAATCGCTTTGAGTATAAGCCATTCACCCTCCTCATACAGCAATACTTCTTTAATTCTGACACGCCCACTTTTGCCAGGCGTATAAATCTCTTTTTTCCTGATCTCTGGAATAATAAGCATCACAATACTAAGGCTTTTTAAATACCCCTATCAGCTTCTCACTAAGATATCTATTAGGCAATCGGGATATTATCGGATTAATTCTACGAAACACTCCCCTCATTACCTTATAAATCACTTTCTGGAACAAATTGAGTTCCTGATGTACACTATACGGAAACCCTCCCCAATATTCCAGATGTTTAACCACCAAGCCATTTCTTTGAGCAAATCTCCTAAAGACTGTTTTTGACATGCATTTTAGGTTGTGAACTTTCAAGTTCTCATAATCACATAAATAGCCATACCATTTTCGCAAAAACCGCTTATTGGGCACCATAATCAACAATGCACCACCTGGTTTCACGAGTTGGACATGCTTATCCATCACTTCATTGAAATTCTCAAAGTGCTCGATAAATCCCATGGAATAAACTAAGTCGAATTGTTGATCTAAAGTAGCAGTAAGAAAGTCGTCCTGAATGATCTCGTAGTCTTCCACCCCCATTTCCTGCATGGCTTGTTGGATCTTCGTCCGATCAGAATTGAAATCAATCGCAGTAGGTCGTAAACCAAATTTAGATGCTAAATAAGCTAAATAACGACCTGGGTAGGCACCTATTTCGAGAATGGTTTGTGGAAACGGAGAGGCACTCTCTATGAAAGTTTGCCATATTGGATCGTACACGCTTCCTAAACGAATAATTTGGTCCCTATGGATTTGAGAGCTATTATAATATTTTTCCCAGTAGTGCTGAGAAGTAAGATTCGTCGTTCTTAAAGGGCTTTGTTGCATAAATCGAGCACACATAGCTAGTGCTAATTTCCTCTTAAATCAAGTCATTTTTCTTGGCGGATCGGCAGGCATACCTTGGGCTGTCATTATGTTGAGCACTTTTATTTTGATGTCGTTTTTTCGGGAATAAATTTATTGCCATAAATGGTTTTCCGATAAACTGCAGCAATAATACCCCGTTTCCATCTTCCATTCCTTTTTGCCGATTTCAAAATGACAGCACGCAAACTTTTACACGTACAAGGTAAGAAAAAGCCCGCTTTTAGCCTGCGTACTTCGCACGCAAAGGTAAAAAATATTTGAAGGGAAAATCGGCTTATCATGCCCTTTTAAATTCCCCCCCAGAATACCAATTGGCGGAGAGGGAGGGATTCGAACCCTCGGTACGCTGGCGCGTACAACGGTTTTCGAGACCGCCCCGTTCGACCACTCCGGCACCTCTCCAATAGGGCATGAATATTCGGCGGAGAGGGAGGGATTCGAACCCTCGACCCGGCGTTAACCGAGTACACGCTCTCCAGGCGTGCGCCTTCGACCACTCGGCCACCTCTCCGACAGGGCCCGCAAAATTAGGCTTTTGTTCCCAAAAGGGTTACTTGCGACTGAGCATACGGGACATATTCGTCAGGATCATTGCTGGCAATAATCACTGTTCGAGCCTGTCGCCACTCTTGCAACATAGCATGATAAAAGTCGCGGCCATCGGCATCGAGATAGGAGGTAGGTTCATCCAGTAGTAACAAGGGCGCATCCGTTCCGAAAGCCAGCAAAAGTCGCAAACGTTGGTAAAGACCCGAGGAAAGATAGCCGATGCGCTTGTGCCGGTGCGGCGCCAAGGCACTTTGCTTCCACAACACGGACCACAGATCCCAACGGACGGGCTTAAGGGCATGATGTAAGCGGACAACTTCCTCGACGCTTAACGTAGGAGGAAAGTCTAACAAGGGAGTTGCAATTGCCATGTGAGGCCGCATTGTCGTTATGATCTGACTTCCAGTATAGTATACAATCTGACCAGAAATTGGCTGATAAAACCCAGCAATCAGCAGCAGCAATGAAGATTTCCCGCTTCCGTTAGGACCAACAAGTGCACATGTCGCGCCAGGGGCAACCTCGAACGAACAACGCCGAAAAATTATTTCACGCTCAGTATAATAAAACGTGACTTCGCGGACGGCAATCCCGACAGGGTTCATTAATCCAACAGTTCAAAAGATACCACTACGGTAATTTCAGGCATTTCGATAATTGTGCATGCCTTTGATAATCCCCCGGTCACCCTGACGAGACCGCATGAGAAACGCTTTAATGATGGGCCACCAAGGATTCTCCGGTTGGCGCTTTTCGATGGCTTCCATCGCCCGTTGAATATTGGAGTGGCGAATGAAGAGTTGTTCGTAGACGGCTTCGATTTGTCGACGATCTTGCTCGGAAAATCCGCGGCGTTTCAGCCCTTGAATGTTCACTCCCATATAACGAAGGGGCTCCTTGCCTACTTTAACAAATGGCGGAACGTCTGTTCGAACCAACGCTCCCCCACCAATCATAACATGTGCTCCAATTTTGACAAACTGATGGACGGCCGACATCCCCCCCATCACCACATAGTCTCCCACCTCGACATGTCCTGCCAGCTGCACACAATTGGAAAGAGTGCAGTGCTTGCCAATGATACAATCGTGGGCCACATGAACATAGGCCATCAATAGGGAGTGATCGCCGATAATGGTTCGCCCCGAAGCTCGGGTCCCTCGATTGATGGTAACGAATTCACGAATCTGCACGCCTTCCCCAATAATGACTTCCGATACTTCTCCGTTAAACTTAAGGTCTTGAGGAATTTCACCCACCACAGCGCCCGAGAAAATGCGGGTATGGGCACCCACACGTACATAAGACTTCACCATGGCATGTGCCTCAATTCGGACGCCATCTCCCAGCTCAACATCCGCATCAATGATAGCATACGGACCAATCTCTACGTCTTTCCCAATACGAACCGATGGATCAACGACCGCCGTTCGATGGATTTTCATGAGGGCCGGTTTTTGACCACCTGGGCAGTCATTCGTGCTTCGGTGGCCAATTTATCTCCAATGTACACCCAGCCTTTCATCTGGCATATCCCCCGCCGGATAGGAGCGGTCAGCTCCATCTTCATTACCATGGTGTCTCCCGGAACAACCTTTTCCTTAAATCGTACCTCTTCAATTCGCAAAAAGTAAGTCGAATATGCAGAAGGGTCTTTTTCAAATCCCAAAATGAGAATACCTCCCAATTGGGCAAGGGCTTCTACTTGCAACACACCTGGCATAACGGGCTCACCGGGGAAATGCCCCACAAAGAAAGGCTCATTGTATGTTACATTTTTGATACCCACAATATAGTCGTCACCTACTTCGATAACTTTATCCACCAACAGGAAGGGATGTTTATGTGGGAGAATTTTCAAAATATCCCGTGAGGTAAATGCAGGGGTTTGGTTGGGATCATATCTTGGGATTCCCCTTTTTTTCCTATACTCCAGGTAGGCTTTACGAAGGATACTGGCCATTGCCACATTGGCTCGATGTCCGGGACGCATCCCAATGACGTGCCCTTCAATGGGAACCCCCACGAGGGCCAAGTCGCCGATGACATCTAACAGCTTGTGACGGGCTGGTTCATTGGCATACCGAAGGGATTGATGGTTGAGTATCCCCCGGCTAGGGATTTCAACAATTTGATTGCCAAAAACCTTTCTCAACTTGTTCACGGATTGGGAAGAAACCGGTGCATCGACAAAGACCACGGCATTATTCAAATCGCCCCCTCGAATCAGCCCATGATCCACAAGCATTTCCAATTCGTGGAAAAAACAAAACGTACGCGCCGACGCCGCCTGCTCGACAAACTCTTGCATCGTATGAACATGGGCATATTGCAACCCCAATACAGAAGAATCATAATCAATCATCACTGTGACCCGATAACCCTCTCCGGGGATAGCGAGGATCGAGGTTTGGGTGTCAGAATTTTCATACCGATACACCTGATCTAAGACAAAGGTTTGGCGTTCGGCATTCTGCGGCACAATGCCCACATTCTGTAGCACTTTGATAAAAGGTGCGGCACTGCCATCGAGGATGGGGATCTCCTCACCATCGACTTCGACGATCAGGTTATCGACGCCTAAGCCTGCAACAGCCGACATTAGGTGTTCGACAGTGGCAATTCGTGCATCGTTTTTCCCTAGTGTGGTCCCTCGCTCAGCATTAACCACATAATCAACCAGTCCGGGCACTTCTACAGGGGGATTCAGGTCCACGCGACGAAATCGAATCCCGCTGTTTTCAGGGGCAGGTAGGAAACGAACGTTAATGGGCTGGCCAGTATGAATACCCACTCCCTGAATGTGCGTTTCTTGGGCAATAGTCTGTTGTTTTTTCATTCCTTAGCCTCTTTTTGAAGAACACGACGCAATGCACGGTACATTTCGGGAAGGCGGGCCAATACATACCATATTTTTTTGGCTTGGTGGGCTGGGAGTGCCGGTGTGCCCAGCCATTCCTGTCCTGGTTCACTAATCGACTTGGCAATGCCCGACTTGGCTCCAATTTTCGATCCATCTGCAATACGTATATGACCAACAATACCCACTTGACCACCGATCATGCATTGTGCCCCCACATGAGCACTTCCCGAAATACCGGTTTGTGCTGCAATGACAGTATAAGGTCCTATGGTGACATTATGAGCTACTTGAATCAGATTATCCAACTTCACGCCCTCCCGAATGAGGGTTTGGGCTAACGTAGCCCGATCAATGACCGTATTAGCCCCTATCTCTACATGATCTTCAATGACTACTCGCCCCAACTGGAGGATTTTTTCCTGCTTGCCGTTGACCATAACGAATCCGAAGCCATCACTTCCAATGACCGCTCCCGAATGGATAATACAATGGCGGCCGATGGTAGTATAGTCATAGACTTTAACCCCAGAATACAGAACGGTATCATCGCCAACTGTGCACCCTGCTCCGAGATACACATGGGGGAATATTTTAACATTTCGTCCGATTCGACATCCCGATGAGACGTAGGCAAAAGCTCCAACGTAAACGGTAGGGTCGAGCTCAACATCCTCTGCCACATGGGCCTGCGGTTCCACCCCAGTGGGCCAATTCCGACGATGCGCTTGGATTTTATTTTGGAGCACGACGAGGGCCGCTTGCACGTTGGGCACAATTATCCACGTTCGTGGCCGGCGCGAGATGTTCCGAGCGGTATCAAGCAGTCGCTCTTCCACCAGCACAACCTGCGCTGAACTGTCCCGCAATTGCTCAACATAGTGGGGTGAGCTTAAAAACACCATTGCGTCGGACCCTGCTGATTGGATGGGAGCAAGTCCCTTCACCAGCAGGGTAGCATCACCTACCAAGCGCCCACCCACCAGCCGCGCAATTTCATCCGCCCGCAATGTAAATTTCATTCCTCGATTGCTTTAGGATAAGCCACGTAATACTTCACCACCGGCCGGGCTAATGCCAAAATATTGGCGTTATCAGAGGCGGTAGCCAAGTCGGTTACACCTTCAGGCCCCGCAATCCGAATCTCCGATTCTCCTTTCACATACGCTTCGTTACTCAATTTCCCTGCCGCTAAAAAGTAGTGTGATTCTTCCTCCGAGATTCCGAGCCGGTCCCGAATTTGTCGGCAAATTTGCATCCTTTCTTCTGGTCTGACAGGCGATGGCATAATTTTTACACGCATCAGGCGCCGTGTTACAAACATGCGTGCCAAGCGCGATAAAACGGGGTCCGCACTTGACTGCCATATCTTGAGGTAGTAAAGGATATCATAATCGTCTAAATGGGCAAACGCATGGAGGAGCTTTTTTCTGTCCGAATGTTCCCAAAAGGTAGACGACCGATGGCGCAGAAGAATCCGCAACATGCGCGGCACTTCCACTTTCTCACCCGCCTCAAAAAGGTCAATTACCCGTTGAAGGGTTTTCATCAGCACCACATCTGCTGCAATATTCGTTTTATGAAAGTACACTTGCCAATACATTAGGCGTCGAGCCACAATGAACTTTTCAATGGAATAAATCGCTTTTTTTTCAACGGCCAAATGACCATCCACAACCGTCAACATGGTCAATATACGCTCCAACCCTATCACCCCTTCGGATACACCCGTAAAGAAGCTATCGCGGATAAGATAATCGAGGCGGTCAACATCCAACTGACTACTGATCAATTCACGCAAGAATGGCGGTCCGCTTTGGCCACGAAACACCTCAATCGCCCCCGACAAGGCACCATCTACTTCTTCGTTAATTAACTCCATCAGGGCCAGTGATATGTGTTCGTGAGGTGCGTCGATAAAGAAACGTTCCAGGGCATGCGAAAACGGACCATGGCCGATATCGTGCATCAAAATAGCCAGACGCGCAGCCTGAGCTTCTTGAGGTGAAACATCTCCACCTTTGGTTTGCAACACCTGTAATGCCCGGCCCATCAGATGATAACACCCCAATGCATGCAAAAAGCGGGAATGCGTCCCACCAGGATATACCAAAAAAGCAACCCCCAATTGCAGGATTCGTCGTAGCCGCTGAAAGTAAGGATGCTCGATTACCGTAAGGGCTACCGGATCAAAGACGTGAACGAAACCATGCACTGGATCGTTAAAGATAGTTGAGGGCGATGTAAGACGACCCATCTCGTTTTTTTGCATCCGCCGCAAAGTTCCTAAAAGCAACAAGGAGTATGAGTAACTTCAAGATTTTGTGGGCAGATGACGAAATAGACACGCTGCGCCCACACATTCTCTTTTTGGAAAAGAAAGGCTATGAGGTAGTGCCTGTTCATACGGGAGCAGAAGCTATTGAGGCTATTCAAGATGATTTTTTTGATGCGGTATTTTTAGATGAACAAATGCCCGGTTTGAGCGGGCTGGAAACGATGGAAGCCATCAAACATCGACAGCCCGACTTACCTATTATCATGGTTACCAAAAGCGAGGAAGAAGGCTTAATGGAAAATGCACTTGGGAGCCAAATCGCCGACTATCTAATCAAGCCGGTAAACCCCTCGCAGTTGTTGCTGACACTAAAAAAAGTCCTTCAACAAGATTTTCTCATTTCCGAACAAACACGCCAGCGATTCCTGAAAGCCTATCCTTTCCTTAGCCGAATGACTCAATCCGCCCACGATCCCGAACAGTGGCTTCGATTGTACCGTGACCTATGCGAGTGGGAAATCAAACTCAAAGATTTAAACGACGTAGGCCTCCATGAGGTGTTTGATCAGCTCTCGGACCTGGCCAACGACCAGTTTAGCAACTACGTAGCCCGTGAATACGAGCGGTGGGTCCAGCACCCCAATACAGCCCCTACCCTCTCCCACACCCTCTTAAGCCAACGCTTCTTTCCATTTTACCAAAAAACCGACGAACCAACCTTGCTCTTGGTCATTGACAATTTCCGATATGATCAATGGGTATCGATCCGTGAAATGCTGGAGGAGTGGTATAGCATTGAACGGGAGTCGCTCTACTATTCCATTCTCCCTACCGCCACTCCCTACAGCCGCAACGCCCTATTTGCAGGAATGCTTCCCGTCGACATCGCCAAACAATATTCTGACCGATGGCTCTACGAGCAAGACGAAGGCCTTAAAAACCAACACGAAGAGTTCTTTCTCCGCCAACAAATGATGCGCCATGGCCTCAAACCCAAGTTTCGATTTTATCGGGTTATCTCGCCGCATTACCTGCACCGCATTCCTGTGGATCCTTTTCACCAGCGGCGCCTCAGCGTCATGATCTATAATTTCATTGACTTTCTATCCCATGCCCGCACCGAACTAAGGGTAATGAAAGAGTTGGCGCCCAATGAAAAAGCCTATTGTTCACTGACCAAAACATGGTTCAAAAATTCCTATTTATTCGAATTCCTTCAACGGCTGTCCGAAGCACCATATAATGTCATCATCACCACCGATCATGGCGCGATTGAGGTGCGGCGACCCGCCCGAATCGAGTCAGAAAAAGATGTGTCTCACAACCTGCGGTACAAAGCCGCCCGCAGTTTTAAGTACAACCCCAAAGAAGTACTCTTTATCAGCCATCTTGAAAAGTACGGACTACCTCGGAAGTACTTAGGGGAACGGTGGATTATCGCCAAAAACGATTACTACTTTGTGTTTCCAACGGATCATCAATATTACATGAACTTGTATGGCAACACCATCCAGCACGGAGGCATCTCACTTCGGGAAGTGGCCATTCCCTACATCCACCTTCGCAGTAGGGCCTAAAGCCACGGTCGAGTGGGAGATAACATCGTTGGCAGACTTGGATCGATGGACACAATGGGCAGTGAGATCCCTTCGGCCAATTCGAATGGCACTCTACGGCGATCTGGGCGCTGGGAAAACCGCCCTTGTACAATCTTTTGGAAAAGCGCTGTGCTTTATAGAGCCCGTCAACAGCCCTACATTTACGCTGCACCATCAATATTCGCTTCCCAATGGGAAAGTTGCCCACCACTTCGACCTATACCGCCTCCGTCATGCCGAAGGAGACATGTGGGCACCTTTTGAAGAAATATGGGAAAACACACCCATATGGTTTGTGGAATGGCCGGAAGCAGCCGAAACCATTTTACAGCACATATCCCACTGGAAAATATATATTAAAGTCATTAGCCCCACTACCCGGCGCCTGCTACTACGTCAAGGGTAAATCAAATATTTCTCACGGCGCTTTTTGAACAATTCGATGCCTTGCTTCCATGAAGCACGAATCGCTTCAGGCGACTGTAACGCTCGGATCTGCTTTCGAAGGTCGCCTGTGCCAGCCAACTTATCAAAAAAGTCCGGTACTTCAAAAAATCGATTGGGATGATCGGAATATTGGTAGGCAGAAATGAGCCACTCGATATGAATACCCCCTTTTTCAGCAATATCTTGAGCAAATCTGCGCGCGATAACGCCCTGGCAGGTATCGTACAGATATTTGGGACGGGGGGCCCAAGACATCGATTGAGGCACAAATACCGTATCCTTAATAGGAAACCCTGGGCGGCCAAAAATTTCAAAGGGCACCATGGTCCCCCGTCCAACGCTGATCTCGGTGGGCTCGAAAAACACCAATGATGGATACAAATAAATGGCTGCCATTGTACGTAAGTTGGGTGAAGGGGGCACTGGCACCACATACCGATGCGTACGCGAGTAGTTGGCTATCGGAATCACTTCGAGCCGAGACTGCAAGCTATCGGGCAACCAGTATTCTCCATTGATCATCTGCGCCAACTCACCAATGGTCATTCCATACACCATTGGAATGGGAAACATCCCTACAAATGACCGATAGCCATTGGTATCAAGGGTAGGGCCATCTACGTAATGGATGTTGGGATTGGGGCGATCCAAGACAATAAGTTTTTTACCCGATCGCGCGCACGCCTCCATCACATAATAAAGGGTAGAGATATAGGTAAAACACCGCACTCCCACGTCCTGAATATCGAAAAGCACCACATTAATACCTTCCAAGTCCTGACGGGAGGGGGCTTTTTTCCGGCCATACAACGAAATCACCGGAAGACCTGTCTTCTCATCCACCGAATTGCGCACTGCCCATCCCGCAGGGGCCTGCCCACGAAAGCCATGCTCCGGAGAAAAGATTTTTCGAATAGGAACACCCATGGCAAGCAACGTATCGACAAGATGGTGGTCGTAGTGTTCACCCACCAACGCCGAATGATTGGTCACAATGGCCACGTTTTGCCATTCAATCTGCGGTATGTACAAGTCAAAACGTTCGGCACCTGGAATAATCCGCAATTGCTTTCCCCCAAATATTTTCGACAACAACGACCCTTGGGCCCATGTTGTCCATCCCATTACGACCCAAAGAATAAGGGAAAAAGCACGCATTGCCAAGGTGACTTTTGAACTGCAAAAAAAGTATTCCACTTCAAATGAGATAACTGTCAACTTCCCCTGGCATCCCCTTCTTTTCATTTTCAGCAATTTTGAAGGCTGAAAAAATATTGTTATCGCCATGTATGCAGCTTTCAAAGAGTTTTTACGCCAAGAATTAGCATCCATCGAATCAGCTGGGTTGTTCAAGCGTGAACGCATTATCACCAGTCCACAAGGGGCTGAAATTACATTGGCCGATGGCCGCAAAGTCCTCAACTTTTGCGCCAACAACTATTTGGGACTATCCTCGCATCCACGCGTGCTACAAGCTGCCCAAGCTACCCTTAACCGGCGTGGATACGGCATGTCATCAGTACGCTTCATCTGCGGCACTCAGGATATTCACAAAGAATTAGAACAGCGCATCGCTGACTTCTTAGGAACGGACGATGCAATCCTGTATGCAGCAGCATTCGATGCCAACGGTGGTGTTTTTGAGCCCCTACTCGGACCCGAAGATGCAGTGATCTCTGATCGCCTTAACCATGCCTCACTGATTGATGGGATTCGTCTGACCAAAGCCCAACGACACGTTTACCAACATGCTGATATGAATGACCTCGAAGACAAGCTCAAGACCACCCAACGTGCCCGCCATCGTATGATCGTCACCGATGGTGTCTTCTCAATGGACGGAGACATCGCCCCCCTCAAAGACATATGCGACTTGGCAGAAAAGTACGATGCACTCGTGCTGGTCGACGATAGCCACGCCACAGGCTTCGTAGGTAAAACTGGGCGCGGCACGCACGAATACCATGACGTGATAGGGCGTGTGGATATTATCACCAGTACTTTGGGTAAGGCGCTGGGCGGGGCCATGGGAGGATTTACTGCTGCCCATGCCGAAATCATCGAAATGCTTCGACAGCGATCAAGGCCCTATCTGTTTTCCAATTCACTGATGCCTGCCATTGTAGGGGCCGCCATCGAAGTTTTTAAACTGTTGAGCGAAACCACCGAATTGCGAGATCGCCTCATGAACAATACCCGTTATTTCCGACAGGCCATGATGGAGGCAGGTTTTGACATCAAGCCGGGCGATCATCCAATTGTGCCAATCATGTTATATGATGCTGTTTTATCACAAAAAATGGCAGAACAACTCTTAAAGGAAGGAATCTACGTGATTGGTTTCTTTTATCCGGTGGTACCCAAAGGGGAAGCCCGCATTCGAGTGCAATTGTCAGCAGCCCATCAAAAAGAGCACCTGGACCGGGCCATCGAAGCTTTTACGAAAGTAGGACGTGATTTAGGCGTGATTTCATGAATTTATGGAGACAGATTCAACGATGGTTCAAACGACGGTCACAGGGGGTGAATGACCCGTTCATGGCCGAGCCGCTACCGCAACGTCCCAAACACCCCCTTGTATCCATTGAAGACTTAGCGGTACTGTGGCAATGGATACGAACAGAAGCGGCCTCCCCCCAAAAAGAGTATCAAGAGGGGGCTCCCCTTTTCGTACTCCAAGGCACCACAGTATCTGGCTTTTTATTAACCGCCGGTGAAACCATCAACGCTCCTTTCCTGGTGTCACTGTTCGAATGGCTCCGACGGCATCTGCCTTCAATTGGATATCAACAAGCGCATGCCGACCGCCGACACTATCACGAAGGGGAGTGGCTACGGACCATCGAACGGCTGGCATTTCGACCCAACGTAATGGCGCAAGTCCGAGCAGGGACTTTTCCCCTTGACCAACGGTATGGGCCCATTACCGTCGAGCTAACCTACCTTAACAACATTCCCCACCAGCTACGACTCACCGTCAAACCCCTTCACGATCGGCGCTATCGGCCTGCCCGACCGTTTGAATCGTTTGTAGCAGCACTGGCCAATGTACATCCCGCTTCATGAACCCTCCACTACGCATCACGTTCTTGGGCACTGGCACCTCCACAGGGGTGCCCATGCTCTGTTGCCAATGTCAAGTGTGTACTTCCAATGACCCCCGGGACCGCCGCCTTCGATCCAGCCTCCTCATCCGCTCGGACAACACAACCATTGTCATCGACTGCGGACCCGATTTTCGCCAACAAATGCTGACCCACCATGTCGATTTTATCAACGCCATCATCTTCACCCACGAGCACAAAGACCATACCGCCGGATTGGATGAGATTCGACCCTACAATTTTATTCATCGCTATCCCATGCCCCTGTATGCTTCGCAGCGGGTCCTGGAAGAGCTCCGCAAACAATATGCCTATATTTTTGAGTCCACATATCCCGGATTACCCCAAGTGACGCTACATGCTATCGAACCGGGGTGTCCCTTTCAAATTGGCGATATCGAATTACTGCCCATCCAAGCCCATCATTACAAAATGCCGGTGTTGGGATTCCGAATCGATAACTTCGCATACATGACCGATGTCAAGACTATATCGGACGACCAATGGGCGTTGCTCGAAGGTGTTGATACGCTTGTTATCAGTGCCCTTCGCCGAGAATCCCATATTGCCCATCTAACGCTTGAGGAAGCCCTGGAATGGATCGAACGGCTGGCCCCCCGCAATGCCTATCTAACGCACATTTCCCACCTTTTGGGATGTCATGCGGATGTCGAATCGGAACTCCCCCCACACGTGCACCTGGCCTATGACGGATTAACCATCGAATGAATACGATAACGAACGCCTCCACTGCTTGGGAAAGCTTGAACCAAGACATCGTCTCCTGCCGGCGTTGCCCCGACCTCATCCGATACATCGAACACGTAGGCCAGGAAAAAGTGCGCCGATTTCGCGATTGGAATTATTGGGCACAACCTGTACCCAATTTCGGCGACGTCAATGGTCGACTGGCCATCATCGGACTGGCACCCGCTGCCCATGGTGCCAACCGAACCGGACGCATGTTTACTGGCGACGACTCCGGACGGTGGCTATACCGTGCCCTCTACGAAACCGGGTTTGCCAAACAACCCTCTTGGGAACGAGCTGATGACGGCCTTCAACTTTACGACTGTTTCATCACTTCAGCTATCCACTGTGCACCCCCCAAAAACAAACCTACTGGTAGCCATCTCGCCCATTGCCGCCCTTTTTTGGAAAGGATTCTCCGCATAGCATCCAATACGCGAGTTTACCTGTGCTTGGGACGAATTGCCTTCGATAGCCTACGAAAAGTCCTTAAACTGCCGCGCCACGAATTCGGCCATCTCCGTATTCACCCCATTGATACCAAGCGCTACGTCATTACCTCCTACCATCCTTCCCGACAAAACACCCAAACTGGCCGCCTCCAATGGAAGGACTGGATCGCCGTGTTTCACATGTGCCGCCGCCTCCTCCATACGCAATAGCCCGCATTATCCCATTCCTTCAATAATGGCAGACATTCGTTGAAAGCAATAGTTCGACAGCACACTTTCAGAAACATGTTGAGATAAGGGAACCGGCTCAATCACCACTTCTACTGCCCCGGGCAAAAATCCAATCACTTTTTCCCCCGACCTTACCAACCGTTTTGGAAGATCGCGTATCACCATAAGCACCACCGGAGCCTGTGCATCAATTGCCAGTCGAAACGCCCCCGGCTCGAATGGCAGTAGCGGTGTCCGACTCCGATTTCTCCTTCCTTCGGGAAACACCAACACCGAAAAGCCCGATTCCAGCGTTTTCCGCATCTCCAAAAATGCCTGAAAACGGCTTCGACGATCTCCGCGATCCACTAAAATGTACATCGAAGCTATGATAAACCCCAACAAGGGAATTTTTTGGAGTTCGGCTTTGGCTAAGAAACGAAAAGGCTGCGGAGATGCCACTGCTGCAATCGGAATATCCAATTCATGACGATGATTAGCAACCCACAGATAGGACCCAGATGAAGGAATGACTGCAGGTCGAGTTATTTTCAGTCGGATGCCTGCGCCCCACAACACTGCTTTTGCCCACCATTTGGAAAGGCGCAACCCCATATGATATCGCCGGGGTGGTTTCCACAACCATACAATCAACCGATAAGGAAGATATACTCCCAATACTGTCAGGGCGCCATAGAACAGCACCCACCCCAACCACGCACGAGCCAGCCAGCGGCGTAACATCAATGATTATAGGCCTCCGAAAATAGTTGCATGATGTCTTCGCTAATGCCCACCATCGAAAATCCGCCGTCGTGAAAAAGCGTTTGCATGGTTACCTTGGCAGCATAGTCCGAAAAAAGCATCACGCAAAACCGGGCACACTCTTCAGCCGAAGCATTTCCCAATGGCGAATTCTTTTCAGCAAATGCCAAAAAAGTATCGAATCCGGGCACTCCCGTGCCTGCGGTGGTCGGCGTGGGCGATTGGCTGACTGCATTCACACGCACACCCTTTCGTTTGCCATAGTGGTAGCCAAAGCTCCGTACAATTGATTCAAGTAGTGCCTTGGCCTCTGCCATGTCATTATACGAGGGGAACGTCCGCTGTGCGGCAATGTATGAAAGCGCTACCACTGACGCACCCTCTGCCAGGGCATCCATATGCCAGGCTTGCTGAAGCACCCGGTGCAAGGATACAGCCGATATGTCAAGGGTTTTATAGAGCCAATCGTAGTTAAGGTGATAATAGGGGCGTTTTTTTCGAACGTTAGGAGACATACCTATGGAATGGAGCATAAAATCGATAGGGCCTCCCAGATGTTCAAGGGTTTGTTGGAATAATGCTTCAATATCTTCTGGTCGGGTTACATCGGCGGGCACGACCAGTGCATTCAGTTGCTTACCCAGCTGCTGGATTTTGCCCATTCGTAGGGCCACAGGTGCATTGGTAAGCACTAATGTAGCTCCTTCTGCATGACATTGTTCGGCTACTTTCCATGCAATCGAGCTTTCATCCAGTGCTCCGAAAATAAGCCCCTTTTTTCCTTCCAACAAGGAATGCGACGCCATACTAAATCGTTTACCTTTGTGTGGTTCAAAGATGAGAAAGTTATACGGAATGAACGTCTATAATGGAAAAGGGGGGCACGAGGTAGGTCGTCTTCCTTCCCAGAAAGCTTGCGAAAAGCATCATTCCAAGCGACGTCGCCACGTTGTGGTGTTCACCGATGGATGCGCATTGGGTAATCCTGGTCCAGGAGGATGGGCATATGTGATGCGTAACGGTCGGTACAAAAAAAAGGAGTCGAAAGGCTATTACCATACTACGAACAATCGCATGGAATTGATGGCCGTTATTGCGGCCCTCGAATCCATTCGGGATCAGCATGCTGATGTAGATATATATACCGATTCGCAATACGTGGCCCGGGCATTTACGGAAGGGTGGATTCGTAAGTGGCGGGCTAGCAATTTTGCGAAACGCCCTAATGCGGATTTATGGCGTCGTCTGGACGCATTAACGGATCGGCTTCGGGTACAGTTTCACTGGATACAGGGTCATTCGGGGATACCCGAAAATGAACAGTGTGATCGGATGGCCAAACAAGCTGCCTGTCATCCTCAGCAAGACGATAGGGGCTACACCACATAAGGGCAATTCCTGATGGCGCGTCCGAAGCGTCGTTTTGTGTGTGGGGAATGTGGGGCGACAGTATCCCGCTGGATGGGACAGTGTCCTTCCTGCCAAGCATGGGATTCGCTGGAGGAAGAGCACGTGTTGCCTGCTCACAAAACTGCTTCTGCATCGAGTGTTTCGGATACACAACCTCGTCTGCTATCGGAGATTCCGATGCACGATGTGATGCGCTGGGATATGGGCGATTCTGAACTTAATCGGGTGTTGGGGGGCGGACTGGTCAAAGGGAGTTTAGTATTGTTTGGAGGTGCCCCTGGCATTGGGAAATCGACGCTTTTACTTCAGACGGCACTTCGAATGAAGGATTGCTCCATCCTTTACGTGGCGGGTGAAGAAAGTCCCTATCAAATCCGCATGCGGGCAGCACGTTTGCACGCTGAAATTCCATCCCATCTTTTGCTTTTAGACCAGACAACGACTGCATCGGTAATGGCCGCTACACATGATATTCGTCCTCAGTTACTGATTATCGATTCATTGCATACCCTCACTGCCCATGATATCGATGCGCCTGCAGGGAGCATGGCACAGCTCAAGGCTGTTACTTTCCAGTTGATGCAACTGGCCCGAGAACTTGAAGTATCAATATTTCTGGTGGGGCATGTAACGAAAGAGGGCAGCGTGGCGGGTCCTCGCGTGGTGGAACACATGGTAGATACTGTATTATACCTTGAAGGGGATCGTCGGATGGGGTTCCGATTGTTACGTACGGTTAAAAATCGTTTTGGTACGGTGTCGGAAATTGGGGTGTATACTATGACGGGCACTGGCCTTCAGCCGGTTCAGGATCCTGCATCCTACTTTTTGACGGAGCGTTCTCGTCCGGTCAGTGGTGTGGCATGGGGTGTGATTATCGAAGGAATTCGTCCATTGCTGGTAGAAGTCCAAGCCCTCACGTCGGCATCGTATTATCAGATTCCGCAACGGGCTACGACGGGTTTTGATGCTAAACGCCTCCAAATGCTCTTGGCGGTGCTGGAAAAGCGGACACATCGCCCGGTAGGCAATCAAGATATATTTGTCAATATTACGGGTGGTCTGCGTGTGCATGACCCTGCATTAGATCTGGCAGTGATCATGGCCCTGGCTTCTTCCCAATCGGATCACCCACTCCCTCCACGAACCGTTTTTGTGGGCGAAGTAGGCCTTACCGGTGAACTTCGCTCCGTCCCCGCCCTGGAAACCCGCATCCAAGAAGCCTTACGTCACCAACCCCATCAGATTATTCTGCCCGCAAGCCATTATTCAATACCATCCCCCCCACTCCAACCCTACGCTACCGTCGCCGAAGTCATCGAAAACTGGCTCTAAGTTGTGAATGGCTTTCAGATTGCTATTTTTGACGGAGCATTCACAGCTTATCCTTGTATGTAAATTTCCGGAATGCCGTTGTGAATGGCTTTCAGATTGCTATTTTTGACGGAGCATTCACAGCCTCGAAGGTTGCTCCCGGTGCCATCACCGGTTGTGAATGGCTTTCAGATTGCTATTTTTGACGGAGCATTCACAGCTCTATACCTTTTATAAGTCGGAATTTTATGTTGTGAATGGCTTTCAGATTGCTATTTTTGACGGAGCATTCACAGCCATCTTCGGTGCAATCATCGAGGAATGATGTTGTGAATGGCTTTCAGATTGCTATTTTTGACGGAGCATTCACAGCTAACGATGGCAACAACTGATTTTCTGAAAGGTTGTGAATGGCTTTCAGATTGCTATTTTTGACGGAGCATTCACAGCTGCCACATCTGGTCGCTTTGTTAGCGTATAGTTGTGAATGGCTTTCAGATTGCTATTTTTGACGGAGCATTCACAGCTTTGAAAGTTCTCGAATGAATTCCGTAAATGTTGTG
>CAYVLB010000006.1:0-23080 GCA_964452325.1 uncultured Sphingobacteriales bacterium
GCTTCTTCCCATCGCATGCCGCCATGAACTGGCGTACCGGTTCCGGGAGCCAATTTTTTGTCAATACTATCCACGTCAAATGAGATAAAAAGCCCGTCGCAATCAGCCAATTGTCGGAGTATTGCATCCACCATAGTGTCGAGGTCCAGTGTCCGGCCATCATTTATCCAATATGCCCGAATTCCAAGCCGTTCGATCAGGTGTGCCTCTTGGGGTTCGACATCGCGCAATCCAACGTAGATAAAGTTCGGTGGAGCGATTAAAACGTTCCCGTCAGGTCCTCTACAGAAGTTGGTAATTTGCTTCCACGCCCGATGCATGGGTTCGGGAATTTGGCGGATGGGTTCGAAGGATGCTTGAATTCCCATCATCATTGCAACTGTCATCCCATGAACATTCAATGAAGGAGATGTGCTTGGTGTATGGATATCTGCATGGGCATCTACCCACAACATTCCCCATTGGATCTGGGGAAAGGCATGGCGCAGGCCATGCATCCATCCTGGAGTACTTGAATGATCTCCCGACATCCAAAAAAATCGCCGATGGGGTCCTACATATTCTTGCACTTTCCGTGAAAGACGCCAATAATAGTCCAAAAACATGGGGAGGTATTCGGCGGATGGGCGTCTTACATATTGAGGTCGGTATTCACACTGTAGTCGGATTGGCGTAACATCGTAACCGGTATCCCATTGATATTGACTCAATGCGACGAGGTGGAATGCACATGGCCCCAGGGACGCTCCACGTCGGCCAGCCCCCCATTCCATTTCGGATACGCCACTAAGGTCATACTTTTTTCTGGGGAGGTTTTCTTTATTTGTGCCCTGATTAAGGGGTCTGTCATCATCCATGGCTATTTCATATTTTGACTTGATTGAACAGGCTTACGAATGGCCTTCGTTGGACTTTGACCTTACCGAAGATGAAACAGAACTCCTATTTCACGGAATCCACTTGGGAAAGGTCGTAGAACGTTTTGGGTCTCCCCTACGGATCACCTACCTTCCCAAAATAAGCAGCCAAATCCATAAAGCGCGTTTTTTCTTCGAAAAGGCAATGGATGAACTTGGATACAAAGGTAAATACCGCTATGCTTATTGCACGAAAAGTTCCCACTTTGCTTTTGTAATGGAAAAAGTTCTTGAAGCCCGATCCGACATTGAGATTTCCGCTGAGTATGACCTGGATCTCCTCGATTTGTTAGATCAAAAAGGCAAGATTCCAGCAGGAACAATGATCATAGCCAATGGCTACAAAACCGACAATTACGCTCAAAAGTTGGCACAATTTATCACGCAAAAGAAATACCGCGTGATTCCAGTCTTAGATAGCATCGATGAATTGCGCCTGTTGAAACAACATATTCGAAAGCCCTTTGAAATAGGGATTCGTATTGCAGTCAATGAAGAACCTACCCAAGAATTCTACACTTCTCGGTTTGGGATTCGTGCACGGGATATTATTCGTTTTTACCAGGAGGCAATTCAAGATGATCCACAAGTAACCCTTTCGATGCTCCACTTTTTTATCCATTCAGGCATTAAGGATTCAACCTATTATTGGACGGAGTTAGCTATGTGGACAGACCTTTATTGTGAGCTTCGAAAAATTGCCCCTACCTTAGAATACTTTAACATTGGTGGGGGATTGCCCGTTCCGAATTCTTTGGCGTTTGAGTATGATTATGAATACATGATTCGCGAGATCGTTGACAACATCAAATACATGTGTGAAGAGCGCAACACGCCAACGCCCCATCTGATCACCGAATTTGGTAGCTACACAGTGGCCGAAAGTGGCGTACACATTTTTTCGGTGCTGGGAGAGAAGGTACAAAACGATGCAGAAATATGGTATATTCTTAACAATTCGCTGATTACCACCCTTCCAGATACATGGGCAATTGGGCAGCGTTTTATTCTATTGCCGTTGAATCTTTGGGATCAACCCTACCAACGGGTCATTTTGGGAGGCATTACCTGTGATCATTTAGATTACTACAACTCCGAAGTTCACCTCAATCACATCTTTTTGCCACACCTAAATAGGCAAAAACCCCTTCATATTGGCTTTTTCTATACGGGAGCTTATCAGGAGTCCCTTAGCGGCTATGGAGGTGTGAAACATTGCCTTATTTCTTCTCCTCCCCATTTGCTAATTGATAAAAACGATCACGGCGAGCTCCGATTTGACATCTTCCGTCCGTCGCCCCAACCGGCAGAAATGCTCCGCATACTGGGATATCAAACCATGCCAACCCAATGAAAGTAGCAATTATTGGCGCCACCGGGGTGGTGGGGCGTACAATGCTAAAAGTACTGGAAGCGCGATTGGGGGATAGGATCCATAAAATATGGGTGGCAGCATCGGAGCGTTCCGTAGGGCAACCCCTTCCCTGGGCAAGTGGTGAAGTCGTTGTGGAACGGATATCTACGGTATGGAAATACCGTCCCGATGTAGCCCTTTTCAGTGCGGGATCGAAAGTAAGCAACGAATGGGGACCACGTTTTGCTTCAGCTGGGACTTATGTTATCGACAATTCTTCCCGATGGCGCATGGAAGATAACGTTCCGCTAATCGTCCCAGAAGTCAATGGCGATGTTTTAGGGCCTGCCCACCGCCTAATTGCTAATCCCAATTGCTCAACAATTCAGCTCGTTGTGCCATTGTCAGTGCTTCATCGCCTTTTTGGTCTGGAGCGTGTGTATGTCAGCACTTATCAGGCCGTATCGGGCAGCGGGTGGAAAGGACTACAACAGTTGCATGCCGAACGCACAGGGCAATCGGTAGTGCATCCTGCCTATCCTGTTCCGATTCATGGCAATTGTGTTCCCTTATGCGGTGAGTTGGAGGGAGAATACACCACTGAAGAATGGAAACTGATTCGAGAAAGTCGGAAAATTTTAGGACTGCCAGCCCTCCAAGTGATACCCCATGCTATTCGGGTGCCCATAGAGATCGGACACAGTGAAACCGTCACTGTTGAGACCCGCCACCCCGTTGACATCCCACGACTAACGGATGCTTTGAAATCGGTACCCGGCATCAAAGTGAACGATTCATTGCCGACCCCCCGCAATACAGCTGGACAAGATGCGATATTTGTAGGGCGCATCCGGCGACATCCTTTTACACCCAATGGCGTAATGATGTGGATTGTGGCGGATAACCTTCGCAAAGGTGCTGCTACGAATGCTGTCCAGATCCTGGAATTGATCTACCAAAAGGGATGGATAAATGCGTCAAAATAGGTAGGGTATCGGTTATCGAAAGTGAAGGGGCGCTGTATGTTTGCAGTAAATAGCTGGCATGAGCAAATCGGAAGCCGAGCGGCGCAAGAAAAAGAAAGGGAAACGTTCGAATACCAGTGCTAATAAAAGGGAGAAGTGGTGGCGAACAATTTTAGCAGTTGGACGGTTTGTACGTGTCCTTATCGGGGGGCTTTCGTTGTATGCATTGGTGGCCTCTCTCTTTTTTCTGTTTTCTTGGGAGCACGATTTGATGGTAGTGGCAGGGCTTGATTGGGATCAATTTCGGCATGCATATCCCAATTCAGCTGCTAATCCATTGGGAATCTTGGGGGCATGGCTGTCATATTGGGTGGTGTATCGTGGTTTTGGAATTATGGGATTGTTGCTTCCAATCCTGGGCATTTGGTGGGGATGGGGTGGAGCCCGTCCGCGTCCCTTATTCTGGCGATGGGGACGTCATATGGTAGTGATCACGTTAGTTGTTTCGCCATTGCTCGCCATAATTTTTGGAAGTCAATACCCATTGGCCGGAGGATTAGTAGGCTTCCAGATGCAATGGTGGTTAAGGGGTGTGTTAGGGGTGGTCGGCTTGTGGCTTACGGCTTTACTCTTCATTATCTTTTACGGAGGATGGGCACGACCGTTGGCAAAGGGGGTTCAAAAGATACTATCATGGTCAGGACAACGGCTAAAAGAACGAAGGGGAAAAACTGATCCCCTCATTTCTGAACCTCCCCTACATTCTGAAGAAGCATCCGAAGCGTCTGTTTCCCCTACCGGTTCTCAAAAAGATGCAACTGCTTCCGCACAACAGCCAGCGTTTGAGAAATCTGAGTCAACGACAGATGGAAAGCCAGCCTTGGAACAGTTGGAGGATCCGCCTTCGGGAGAAGTTCCAATGGAAGTTGTAACAAGTCAGGCTTCTATTGAGTCGCATGTTACCGACCTCAAAGTTGTGAGCGAGCCATACGATGAGACGGCGGAATTGCCAGACTATCGATTCCCGGTCCTTGATCTTTTGAAAGACTATCCCGCCCCTCCTGCGGAACAAGTACAGGCTGACCTGGAAAAAGGCAAAGGAGATATCGTTCGCACATTGGCACAATATGGTATCGAAATCGAACGGATTCGTGCCACAGTTGGGCCGACTGTTACACTATATGAGATCGTGCCTAAATCCGGTATTCGCGTCCGTAAAATTCAAAGTCTTGAAGATGACATTGCTTTGAACCTGGCGGCCCATGGCATTCGAATCATTGCACCCATTCCGGGCCGTGGAACCATCGGTATTGAGGTGCCCAACGAAACGCCCCGCATCGTGGGCCTCAAGAGTGTGTTGGCAGATCCTGCATTTGTGCATTCCCAATCAGAGCTTCCGTTGGCATTGGGACGTACCATTGACAATCAGGCATTTGTCGTGGACCTTGCCCGCATGCCCCATCTTCTGATTGCGGGAGCCACTGGGCAAGGTAAGTCGGTGGGGATCAACGTCATCATTGCGTCGTTGCTATTTAAGAAACATCCAGCCCAAGTGAAGTTCGTATTTGTAGACCCTAAGAAGGTAGAATTGGCATTGTATAGTGGGCTGGATCAACACTTTTTAGCACATCTTCCTGGTGCTGAAGAACCCATTCTAACGGAGACATCAGAAGTGCTGGGTGCCCTCAATTCGCTGACACAGATTATGGATCATCGCTATGCTTTACTCAAATCTGCCAAAGTTCGATCCATTAAAGAATATAATCAAAAGTTCGTTCAACGCATCCTCAATCCCGATGAAGGGCATCATTACATGCCCTATATCGTCTTGGTGGTAGATGAGTTTGCCGATCTGATTATGACTGCCGGTAAAGAGATTGAACAGCCTATCGGTCGGCTGGCTCAGCTGGCCCGTGCCGTAGGTATTCATCTCATTTTGGCCACCCAACGTCCTTCTGTGAACATCATCACTGGGGTTATCAAGGCGAACTTTCCGGTACGGATTGCTTTTCGGGTCAGTTCTCGGGTTGATTCGCGCACAATTATCGACGGCAGTGGTGCTGAACGTTTGGTGGGACGTGGCGACATGCTCTACTTCAACGGATCTTCCCCGACCCGCTTGCAATGCGCTTTTATTGATACGGATGAGGTTGAACGGGTGGTCAACTTCATTGCCCAACAACCAGGATTCCAACATCAATTTTCGTTGCCTGAGCCTCAATTAGATGAAGACATGAATAAAAGTGTTGAATTGGGCGACATTGACCCCCTATTATATAACGTAGCGGAATTTGTTGTGTTTTCCCAACAGGTGTCAGCCTCATTAATCCAGCGCCGATTCAAAGTTGGTTATAATCGTGCTGCCCGGATAGTTGAGGAATTGGAAGCGCTTCAAATTATATCGCCACCAGCCCACAATAACAAGCGGGAAGTACTCGTTGGGGATGTAGCTCATCTTAAACAACTATTTAATCAAACTTAATCATGGTGATGAATTACTGTGTTTCATGGAGAATTGGCCTGTTGATGCTTTGGTTAAGCACGCCCCTTTTCGCGCAGAACGACTTTGAAGCCGCCCAAAAAGAAGGTGCCCTCCTAATCGACCAATTTGTACAGAAGATCCGGAAACTACCGGTGATAAAAATCCACTTTAACTATACCATCGAAAGTCGGGAGGACCACCTTAAAGAAGAAACCGAAGGTGTACCATATCTTCAGCCCAAGCATCATCAGATGAGGGTAGAGATGTCGGATCAAATCATCGTTTCGAATGGGAAGCACCTTTGGATTATCCAAAAAGACCTTAAAGAAATCACCAAGGATGCGTACGATCCCTCCAGTGAGCAAATCAATCCTTTGGGGTTATTGGATCACTACAAACAAAACTTTCTCTATGCCTCAATGGGGATCGCTACATCTCCCAACGGACAACCCGCCCACCTGGTGGAGCTAACACCTCACGACAAAAGCCTAAATTACTTCAAAGTTAAGCTGTTCTTTGACAAACAAAACGACTTACAGTTCTTTCAGATCTATGACAAAGCTGGTGTGATATATACTTTCGAAATTCGGAAATTGGAACGACCAATGCAAGTGAGTCAATCCCTCTTTTCTGTTGACCCTCGGCAATATGCAGGATATACCATTACGGACCTGACACAATAAGGACTGTCCGATTCGCAAACCACTGCATTTCCAAATCGTCACTTGCTATTGCTAATATACTGTTGCTGTCGGGTATCTTTGGGGCCGATTTTTTATACATTCTAAAATCTCTTATTCGAATGCGGGTCGTATGGATGGCTGGTCTATTCGGTGCAGTGTTATTGATCGGATGCCGAAAGGCTTGGATTGAGTCTTCCCCAATCAACGATCCTCCCGAAACGCAATTGTGGGCCGATACCATCGCACGTAGTGGAATGCATCGTCTCCCCACAAAAGTTACCCTCTACTGGTATGGCACCGACCCCGACGGCTTCATTACTGGCTATCAATGGGCCATCGACGATACTCCGCAATGGCACTTCACCACAGCCACTGATACTACCATTCTTTTTCAATTGCCTGAAGGATCAGACACCGCCGATATCATCTTTTGGGTTCGAAGTATCGATAACAAAGGAGCTATTGATCCTTCTCCAGCTCGGCTTCGACTTCCGTTTCGAAACTCTCCTCCTTCAGTCCGTTTTGTATATCCGCGGCCGGACGCCAATGAAAAAGCCCGCTACCCATCGAGCACTTTCCCCGTACTCGTCCTCTCCTGGGAAGCTGATGACCCTGATGGCATCCAACAAATCGATTCATTTCGAATTTACCTCAATAGCATGGACGAACCATATGTGTCGGTTCCAGCAGGTGTTAATCAAATAACGCTCGAAGCAGTCAATCCGACTTCATCACGTACCACTTGTCGTATCTACTTTGGCAACGAAGAAACCCCTACGCAAGGAGGCGTATTGACCATGCGATTGAATGACACTAACCAAGCCATTATTGTAGCTGTAGATGCGGTTGGGGCCGTTTCACCACCCGATACCAGTCGATCTGTTTTCTTATGGCGTATCACTCGCCCCTACCTATGGGTCAATGGATACACTTCATCATACGATTATTATGACAATTGGTGGCTTGACCGTCTCCACCGGCAAGGGCTCAGTCAAATCCCTATTCTTCGCCTCACTGAACACCAAAACAATTATTACCTTCACCTTCAGCCAACCAATTTTGCCCAAGCCTTGGTTTTCCGAATGTTCGATTACATTTTTTGGGCCGGTAATGATGCCGAATTTTCGTTATCGCTTGTACAAAAGTCGTTGGTTCCCTTTCTCAACAAGGGGGGAAAGATTTTTCAAGCCTTGCCTTTTGCATATGATGCTGATCCCCGCGCAGGCTATTTTGAGATCATGCCGCTTGACTCATTGGTAGAATCCAACGGCACATTTACGTTAGCAAAAGACTCATCGGTTATTCCATTGGTGAATGGATGGCCTGCCCTACGGGCCGCTAAGATTATCAGCTCAGCCCGCCCCTTTCATCCCCATCCTCAAGCAACGCCATTATACAATGCCCGACTGGTAACTATCAAAGACTTTCAGACCCGTTCATGGAATGGTATCGCTTATGTAATTGCCCAACGACACTATCCTTCCGGTGCTCATTATATTTTCAGTACCATTTTGCCCGATCATCTCAACGGCAATGGGAACATCGACAGCTTTTTTCAACGCATCATCCATGTTGAATTCCAAATTCCATGAGCACCGATGCTATCCGCCTGGTGATATTTGCTTCTGGGGCAGGCACCAATGCTGAACATATCTACCTTGCTTTCCGTCACCATCCTTTCATTCGAGTAGCTGCCATATTTACGAACAATGCCCGGGCAGGTGTTATTGATCGGATGCGCCATTACGAAATACCCGTTGAGTTGTTTTCTTCCGCTGAACTGATGGATGGGACTCTTCTGAAACGGTTGGAACAGTATGGGGCCGATTGGATTATCTTGGCGGGATTTCTCAAGAAAATTCCTCGCGTCCTCATCAACGCCTATCCCCAACGGATACTCAACATCCACCCTGCCCTATTGCCCCGATTTGGTGGAAAAGGAATGTACGGCATGCGCGTGCACCGGGCAGTATTGGATGCGAAAGAGAAAATAACCGGAATCAGCATTCATTACGTTGATGACGGATATGACACTGGCCCCATTATTTTCCAAGCTGCTATTGAGATTCAACCGGATGAGACCCCTGAATCTCTTGCCCAACGCATTCACCAATTGGAATACTGGTTCTACCCTCAAATCATTGAAAATATTATTACCACTTCTCATTGCACTGGAAGCCCATAAATTCGGCTGTACTGTTGATATAGTTGTTTGTGGTGATCTACAAGGGGAATGCGTTGCCCTCGCACGAAAGCTGCCGTAACTTGTGAAGTGGCTATTTCCAACACATCACCCGTACTTACAAAAAAAGTAGCTTCCTTACCCCGTTGAAGGGATCCGAATCGATTATCAATCCCCAAGATCTGAGCAGGAGTTAATGTGATTGCCATCAAGGCTGCCTCCGGATCCAAACCATACCCTACAGCAGTGCCCGCTACTAATGGCAGGTTGCGTTGTTGCCATACCCCATCCCATATGTCATTAATGGCAATGGCAAACGGTATTCCATGTTGGGCCAATTTTGCTGGCATTGCATACCATGCATCGATGGCATCATCCCGATTGAGTGGCAACGTATGAGGTGATTGAAGCACTACTGGCACGTTGCGTCGCGCCAATTCATTCAGCATTGGAGCTAATCCACGTCCACTTACCAGCACCATTGAAAGGTCAAAAGAATCGGCAAATTGAAGGGCAGAGGCAATATCTACGGCATAATCGGCCTGAATGTAAACTGGTTGATGTCCGAGGATTACGTCCCGCAAACCTTCATAACGGGGATTACGACGATGGGGGGGCACATCCGACTCAAGATAAGACCTGGCATGAGCGAAAAAGTCATATAACTTTCGAACGTTTTCTTCCCACCGTTCATTTTCTTTCAAGGTGCCTGGTTCGGCCCACCATCCAGTGCGTCGATAACGTGCAGGCCAATAGATATACTGTCCATGATCTGCCACAATGGAAGCCTCTTCCCAGGTTCGTCCTGTCAGATAAGTTATCGCGGTTTTACCGGCCAATATACCACCTGCAGGACGAACTTGAGCTAACAATATGCCATTGGAACGGGTGGTTGGAATTATCTTCGAATCGGTATTGTAGGCCACAATCGGACGAACGTTAGGATTGAAACGTCCTTGCTCGGCGTAGTCTCGTGTAGCGCGTATCGCACCGATTTCAACCAATCCCAAAAGTGTACTCATGGCAATCAAAGCAGGATAGGCATGTCCTTCCAAGCGGACGGTAGAGTCGGGCAACAGATTGGGAAGCGGCTTATCATCCACAGCCACAATCGTATCTCCCGATACATACAGGTATCCCGGCGTCAAGACCGTTCCGTCTCCCACGTGGAGGGTATCCACCTGAAATAAGTACACTTGGGCAATACTTAGCCAAGGTAATGTGATCAGCAGGAGGAGGCAATGTCTCATGGTCGATAAGTTTTGAGTTCGTCGCTTATGGTTTCACATCGATATCGCGGGGAATGTTTCGGGCGGACAGGTTGTCGTTCTTGGGGATGGGTCCGGCGCAGGATGATTCGAGTTATGCGTTCTTTGTCTTTTTTGACCCATTCGGCCCGGCGGCTGGCTTGTTCACGATCATAATATCGGCGTCCATCAATATAGGTTTGAAGGACGCGGGCTCGACTAGACAAAGGCGGGGCATCCCAGATTACCACATCGGCATCTTTTCCCTCCCGAATAGATCCTGTTCGATGATCGATATGGAGCAATCGGGCAGGATTAATAGTGACGAGCTTCCAAGCTTCTTCTGGAGACAAGCCGCCATATTTGATGCTTTTTGCGGCTTCCTGATTGAGGCGACGTCCCATTTCCGCATCATCCGAGTTGATTGCTGTGATCACACCCATTCGCGTTAAAATGGCAGCATTATATGGAATGGCATCCATTACTTCATACTTATAGGCCCACCAATCCGAAAAAGTAGATGCTCCTGCTCCGTGGGCTTTCAGCTCAGGTGCCACCTTATAGCCTTCCAGCACATGCGTAAAAGTATTAATCCGGAAGCCCATTGTCTCTGCCAATCGCATCAACATCAAGATTTCACTTTTCACGTAGGAGTGACAGGTAATATGTCGCTGTCCACTGAGTATCTCAGCTAATGCTTCCAGTCGCAGGTTCCGCCGAAGGGGCCGCTCAGGAGGGGTATATCGACGTAGGCTATCGTAGGCACGGGCACGCCACAAGGCATCCGCAATGATCTGTTCCACTCCCATTCGCGTCTGAGGGTAGCGTACCGTATATCGATCTCCCCAATTGGATTGCTTAACATTTTCGCCAAGGGCAAATTTGATAAAAGGGACATTACCACCAAATTTGAGGCCTTCGGCATCCTCACCCCATCGAAGTTTGATCAATGCTGTTTGTCCACCGATGGGATTGGCCGATCCATGAAGAAGATGGACGGTTGTAACCCCTCCTGCCAACTGTCGATATATGTTAACGTCAGCCGGATTAATAACATCTCCGATTCGCACTTCGGAAGTGACAGGATGGGAGCCTTCGTTAACTCCCCGACTGATCGCGATATGAGAGTGTTCATCAATGATTCCAGCGGTGATGTGAAGTCCCTTGGCATCTACTATTCGGGCATGACGATCGGCAATATTGTATCCCACTTTAAGGATTTTTCCGTTGCCAATAAGGAGGTCGGCATTGTGTAATATGCCCTCGGCCTCGCCAGTCCAGATAGTAGCATTTTTCAAGAGCACGCGTTCAGTGGGTGGAAGGGTATCCGGAGCTAACCCCACAAACGGATAGGGAATGTAAAATTCGGGAGTGTCGATGGTAGGTATATCCATTTTTTCCGGAGGCGGGGGTAAAATACGTTGCATGGTCCACTCCAGCCATTGGGGGTGATCATAATAGTTCCCTTGAAAGCGCCCATTTCCGGTCCAATGTCCAGCCAATCGAATTAGAGTATCATTTTCCCACCACCAAAAGCTGACATATCCTGCTTTCCATCGGTGGTTGACCTTGCGAAACAGCGAATCGTTTGCCCGTTTGATTTTCCATGTAGGGCGGAAGCGTTTCCCTTCGATGCGCAATGTATCTGGCATTGAGTGGCCTTGCCGTCGGAGGAGATAGGTGCCTCTCGTATCGTTCCATCCTTCATCTTCCCATATTTGAGGTCCTTTGGTTCCCCAGATTCCCAGCATGCGGGTGGTGTCATCCCATATCGCACCATTTGTAATAAGGATGTGGGCTTGTTTACCGGGAGTTAATGTACCCAAATCCTTTTCCACTCCAATCCATTGGGCAGGACGGGTAGTTAGGGCCCGCAAAGCTTCATCGGGGGGGAGGCCACATCGTACTGCCGTACGTATATTCTTCCAAAAATCTTGGGGGGAAAGCCCATCCATTGTCAGCACAAATGGCACCTGCCATTGGGCTAAAATACCCAATGCCCACGGGGCCAATTCCCAACTTTTCAGTTCAGCCCACTCAACCAATTGAGCAGCCATAGGATCAGCAACGTCTGGTGCCTTCGGAAAGTTGGGTGCGATAATCAATTGGGGGCGAAATCGACGCAACGACGCTCCCAATTGGTACACATTCAACGGCGATCGGATAATAAACTCCCTGTCAAACTCCTTGGCAATCCGAAGGATTCGAAGTACGTCATACTTATCCGAGGCGGTGAAAATAGCAGGACGTTCCCATAAGCCGCCTAACGATTCCAAGCCCAAGTCTTTTCTTTCGCTTTTGCCACCGGCCAGGTACCATTGCATGTCGTAGAAGGTTTGCCGAAGCAATGCAATTGCTCCCATCAAGGAAGAGGGATAGCTCTGACGGGAAGTTCCTTTATTGAATGAGAGGAACCATGCGGCATCTTCGAGCAACGTAGTTTGGTGAAATGTTTCCGTAGGGATTGACTCAATAAGGGGGCCAGATCCGCGAATAATACCATCGGATCGATGGGGAAGGATTATTCCAAATCCGCCTTTTCTTCGGTTCTGAATCACCTTTATATCAATGGGTAAGTGTGCTACCATCCGATATTGCGGATGCAACGCATCATTCCACGAATAGATTCCCTTTCGTGCAGGCCCGTACTGCGGCTTGGTGGAAGTATTCCGTGACTTAAATGACGGACTAATGGCAACATACAGGTCCACAAATGCTGGATATAACCATTTTCCTGCCATATTCCAACGAATGTATCCTTTGGGTACAGCGGTATCCGGAGTAATCCGTACAATGCGTCCCTTCTCGATCCATATATTCAAGGGTTGGGCAACTGCTCCCGGGTGGGTAAGCACCATTCCACCGACAAGGGCATATCGATCGTGGGCTGGATCACTCAATCCAATTAGGGGAACATTCGGTTGAGACTTCAGTAAAAACGGACTACTTATGATCGTGAGCAACATCCAGCAAAATCGAATGAATTTGTTCATAGGCTTTTTTACGTTTAATTTGACGTCGCCTCCGAGCCAGTTGTTCAGCTTTTTGGGCACCTCCGTAGTAATATCGATAGGCCCATGCCCCAACACCTGCCGCATCGATCAAGGAGTATTTAACCATCAGGTAAAGGGAAAGCATTCCTAACCCTCCCACTAACAGAAAGGAGTTGAAGGCTTCTTTCCAGTATCCGGCATAGGCTTGACCGGCACCGGGCAGAAAAAGGCTAAGGATATAGGCTACCAAGGGACGGGGGCGCTGGTAACGACGAAGACGAGATAAAATAGAAGCTATTTGCAATTGTTGGGTCGAATCGGCAGCCCGATAGAATGCTGCCATTGCTGCCGAGTCGGATTCCATCCCCCAATAGGCAGTCCCTTTGAGGATCCAATAAGTGGAAGAAAGGGAGTCACCATAGTTTTCCAATGTCCAAAGTGCTTCTTGCCATTGCCGTTGAAGTATTTGAGCGGCAACCCATCGATAGATAGCCTCTTCAGAAGGATGGCCTTCCCCAAACAAAGAGGCCCGACGATATGCTTTTTCAGCGGTCACATATTCGCCCAATTGAAGGGACAGGTCGCCCCACCAAAGGTAGGCTCGATATAGCGTGTCGCCACGGGCAAAAAACACCACCCGTTCAGCCAATTGCCATGCTCCCCTGGGGTTCCGATCTGCCAATTCTTTCGACAGCTCCATTGTTTGAGCAGCGTCCTGACTGAAGAGCCCCTGGCTAAGGATAAGACAGCAACAACCGACGACTATTCCGATGAAGTTTTTCATCAATTTGCCGATTAAACTGGTGAGCAGCTCGAACCGATCCCCAAATATTACCCAAGTAAAATCCGAGGGCCACACTTCCAAATACCCAGCCCCTAACGCTTTGGACTCCTTCTTGCCTAAACCCTCGCCATGCTTGCCATGCATTCCCACTCACCATGAGAAAAGCAATCGCCGCATCAATATGGCGCCCTAAGTAAACTTTACCCAATCCTGGGACTGCAGTTGATAAAATGCCCGCAACCCAGGGTTGTTTTCGACGAGTATAGATCCATTGTTCATAATAGACTCGCATTTTTTTACACGAGGCAGTCATACACGGTTCCAACAACGAGGGCACTGCATCCAAATTCCCCCGAAGCACTGCCAATGCGGCATGCCAGGCAGAGTCAACATCGGATATCGTTGCCAGCACTTGCGCTGCACTATCATAAGATGCCATGGCAACGTAGGTTTGGAATAGGCGTTTTCGTGCCGACAGTGGCATTTCATGAAGCGTTTGCCAAGTGGCATATAGGCGCCGCAGTGCCGAACGATATTGCCCTGATCGCCGATAAGCATCAATAGATCGCAACACTGCAAATGTATCTTTCGGATTGAGCCACCACGTGCGTTCATATTCTATCGCCGATTCCTCATACCGACCATTACTCCATAAATAGTCGGCAAAACGTCGGGAGTGAAAAGCATCGAAAAGATCCTGCGCACTGCCATTAATCCACCCAACGACGACAACGCCCATTAGCCAGCGCCTATATGGGATCATACAAACGTCCGGTTTGAGGATCAATGGGATAAAAGTCTCCACCCAATTGCGGATGACACCGCGTCAAGCGATCAAAAGTATTGAGGAGGCCCCGAATAAGCCCTAATTTTCGGATGGAACGAAGTCCATAAACCGAACATGATGGCTCAAATACACATCGTCCTCCATCTTGTGAAGACAGAAAGGCTTTATACGCAACAAACAAGCCCGTAAAAAGGGCGTCGAGCTCATTACGGACGTTGTAAAATTCTTTTCCCCATCGAAAATGATTTGTTTCAATGGGCCATGCTTGCGGTAACATTTGTAAGTATGATGAGTCGGTGGCTACCTGCGCTTCACTGGGAATCAGGCACCCGAAAATCATACCAATGGCGATGCTGTTTTTCATCAAGGACCACATTTTCATAGGTAGTTACTTGAATGGCTTCCTTGTCATGATGATATTGCAGTTGGACGATGCGATGAGGAAACCATAGTGTACCCAGTTTTCGATAATCCTCGTAAAACTCTTTACGAAGGACATTATCTTTAGGGTCATAATACACCACCCCAAAAAGTCGTCCCTGACGAGTGGCAATACGGATTTTTCCAATCACTTTTCGGAGCATGGCGGGCGGCTTCCACTCGCTGATAAGGAGACCATCGGATCGCTCAATTTTTCCCATCTGGAATCCCAATCGATCCAGCCCAAAGTCACTAAGATGACCATCCAGTATCATTGAGTATGGCGTCATGCTGGGTAGGAATGGCGAACGTCCCCAACGCCTTAAATGCCACGAAGCAGCACTATCGATGTAATGATAAAAGGTCGTATCGTGAAATACATATACTTCCCTTTGCGGGAAACGAAGGTGAAGTACTAATTTTTTAGTCTGTCGATCGTAATAAAAGCGGCCTTTGACGAGTTGATAAGTGCTATCAAAGTTTTTTCCTTTGATGGTCAAGTCTCCTCGGATTCGTTGGTACACCTGACTCCATCCAGCAATGGAGGTCACACATATTAGCCCAAGAATGACTGGTGTAAGGCTTCTCAACATCCCAGATTTGGTTTGTAGCAACTTAATTAATGGTTCTTCACAATCTAAAAGGTTAAGGTAGCTCCCATAGCGGGGAGGATAGGTAACTGGTCGACGCGCTCAAAGCGGAGGCGATCGAAATAAAACACATTGGGACGGTTATATGCATTGGAGACGGAAGCGGTGGCCCGCAATTCCATGTTGGGCCGCAGCTGATGGCTATAGGTGGCAGAAACATCCAATCGGTGTTCGTCAGGCAATCGTGCACCGTTATAAGAACCATAGATAATACCTAACCGCCCGTTAAATTGATACACGTCATGGTAGGGATCGAAGGCTTCTGCCGGAATACTTTCATATAGTCCAGCAGTTTGCGTGAAAGGAAATCCAGATCCGTACACCCATCGAGCAGATAGCGTCCAATGCTTGTTCAATTTGTTGGATACAAATGCATTGACGGTATGGCGTCGATCCCAATGGGGAGGATATTGAAGATATTCACTAAACCGCTGATTGTTAGCCCATGAATAGTTAACGATTACATTCCATTCATCTCGATTCCACCGAATCGCCACATCTACCCCACGCGCCATGCCTTCTTCAAGGATAAAGTCGTATTTGAGATAATCGGGCTGATTGGCAAATTCTTCGGAAAAATCATAGAGCTTACTACGGTTAAAGTTGACCAACTGATCAAACGATTTGACATAGCCTTCCACATCGAAGGTAATACCCGGACGAACGTCCCATTCAATACCAGCAACGGCATGACGTCCCAATTCGAGTCGGCTGGTGCGTGGACGCCCTCCAAACATCGGTGGTAGATGGTCAGGACTGGCAATAATACTGTAGAACAGATTAACAACATCTCGGTCAGAACGCCCATTAAGAAGGTTTTGGGAATAGCGGCCAACACCTCCTTTGATACGTACGACATCGGTTAAGCGCCATTTGAATTGAAGACGAGGTTCCCAGCGGGATTCTTGGACTGCCCCGTAATATTGAAGTCGCACCCCTCCATCAAGAATTAATGATTTCCACTGCCGATAGTATCTAAAAAATAAGCCCAGATTAGTTGTAAATTCTTCGTAGAGAATCGGCAACCCTAATGGCGAGTTAATGCGCAAACGTGTGGCATATCCGGTCATTTCGAAACCGACGGTCGACCGGGTTTTGCCCAGGTAGTTGTGCAGCATAATTCGCGACTCAAATCCGTTGATCCCACTGGTACGGGGCTTTTGGTCAGCTTCCTGTTGTTCGATGCGATAGTCGGAATAGGTCACAATTCCTTCCATAGTAGAAGCACTGCCGGGAGGCAGCAGCAAGAAATTGAATCCCCCCCCTCCTGAAGTCCATCGATGATCTAACACTCCTTGAACTTGAGCCCAATCTTCATGACGAAACCCAAACACCGAGGCGCGCGTTCCCTGTGGCAACGACCAGCTTATTTTTCCATACGCGTCCAAAAAATCAAACGGCAATCGTTCGATCAAGTTGGGATAAAAGATGGGGGCAGTTCGGGTTAAATAACTGGCCCGCACGTTTGCCAACAACGTCATACTGGACTTACCAGGTTGCCATTTTTGCAAGGGGCCTTCAACGGTAAGTTTGTTGACCAATGGTCCTACCCCTATCTGTCCTCGCCAGCGCTTGCGGTTGCCTTCACGGGTATGGATATCAACGATGGCAGAAACCCGCTCACCATATTGGGGACCAAATGCAGCACTGTACACCTCGACCCGCTGAATGATATCGGCATCAAACACCGAAAAAAGGCCAATGGAATGAAAAGGGTTGTAGATGGTCATACCATCCAGCAGAACCCGGTTTTGGATGGGCGTCCCACCTCGAATATAAATTTGGCCACCAGGGCCACTTTTACCTATTACACCAGGCAACAATGTAAGGTACTGGGCCAAGTCTGGCTCACCACCTACCGAAGGAAGATTGAGGATTTCCTCCTTGCGTATTGAAAGTTTACTAATGGCCGTCTCTTCCTTGCGTTCCCTCAATGCTGCATCTTCCACAATGACTTCTTTCAGCTCCACCGCCGTAGGGTTTAAATAGACCGAATGGCGCACCTTTTGTCCTTTTCCCAATTTCACCGTCCACTCATAATGGTCATAGCCCAAAAACGAAACCTGCAACGTATAGGTCCCAGGCTGCACAACTCGAATGCGATAGAATCCGTTCTCATCCGTTAAGCCACCTTGACCGCTCTCTTTAATGAGCACATTGGCATACTCTAAGGGTGCACCCGATTCTGCATCGTAAACAAATCCCAAGATCTCTTGTCCCTTAACCATCAGTATCCATGTCCAACACAACCACAAGAAGGAAAAACGCCATCGCATAGGAGGGGCCATTCAATGGGATGCCAAACATACGAAAATGTCAGTTCGCATGTGATCATTCATCATTTTTCAAAACCCACATTTTAGCAAACCTGCAAGTACGCCCAACAAATACACCCAAGGTCACTATGAAACATTATCCTCAATTAACGTATGTTAAAGTCAGTTGCAATTGACTCCATAGAAAAGTTCCGACTCAAATAGTCAAACAGCCAATGCGAACCTACTGGGTAGGCATTAGCACGCTCAAGGGTGCTACTGAATCAGATTGTAGTAGAATCCGGAACTTTCCCGGTAGAAAGTAGAATATGCCTTTTCGCCAGATCAAATAGGATCGTACGAAGAACAGTGGGTGATATTTGAGTGGATCGATCACTACGGGCTTGGGGAGGGTCTGGATGCACCTCAAAGAAAAATCCTCGAGCGCCAAATGCTTGTGCAGCTAAAGCAATTGGATGTACAAAACGCCGATTGCCACCAGTATGCCCCTTTCCTGAAGGCGGCATCTGCACCGAATGGGTACAGTCCATTACTACGGGGACGTTGAGTGATTGCATCCATGAGATGTTTCGGAAATCCACAATCAGATCAGCATATCCAAAGTAGTTACCCCGTTCGGTTAGAAGTACATGACGGTTTCCAACAGAGTATACCTTTTCCACAACGTGAGCCATGTCATGGCCCGACATCCACTGCCCTTTTTTGATGTTAACGATTTTGGAGGTGCGAGCTGCCGCTGTTATGAGATCTGTTTGACGTGACAAAAAGGCGGGAATTTGAATGATATCCACAACTTCGGCCACTTGATCGGCTTGGGCAGGTTCGTGGATGTCGGTGGTCAGGGGAAAGCCGAATCGCTGTTTGACACCCGCTAACCAATCTAAACCTTTGTCTAATCCGGGCCCCCGATAAGCATCTATGGAGGTACGATTGGCTTTGTCAAAAGATGCTTTGAAAACTATAGGTATTTCAAGTCCCTGCTTGTGCAATTCTTTTTTTAATCTCACCAATTCTGCAGCCACTTCAGACATCATCTCCATCCCCTCCATCACGCAGGGCCCCGCAATAACGAAAAAAGGTGCCCTCGTTAGGTTCACATATAAACTCATTTACCCACTACGACTTTGGGATGCCGCAAGACCTTGCCTTTGTGAGTATATCCCTTTTGAACTTGTTCAATGACCTTATTTTTCATAGAGTCTTTCGGTGCTGGAATCATGGTCATGGCTTCGTGAAGGTCCGGGTTAAATGCTTCACCCACTGTTTCGATCGGACGAATGTCATGTTGATGCAAGGTTTTTTCCAATTTCTTGTAAATGAGCATTACACCTTCCTTCAAAGACGCAACATCATCGCTCTTCTCAAACGCTTTCAATGCCCGTTCAAAGTCATCCATCACCGATAGCAAATCCAATGCCAACCGAGCTTGTCCTTCTCGAAACCACTCTTCCCGCTCTTGACGCATGCGTTTTTGGTAATTGTCAAATTCCGCCAACAAGCGAATATATTTATCTTTCCAATCGACTGCTTCTTCAGGGGATGGCTCCTCTACCGGCATCTGCCCTTCCGTTTCAGTCGACGAACTCGAACTGATCGCTTCTTCTTCGTTCATTTGGGATTGTTGCACTTTGGATTCGTCGCGTTGTGAACGCTTCATGGCTACTTAACTTTTTTGCTTGGTAGAAAGAGAAGAATCAAAAAACACACCCAACACAGATTGAACTGACAAAATTACGGGTACCGAAATGAGATTATGACGAAAACTTCCAAGTTATTAATCATCCGATACCTTTGCAAGCCATGCATTTTAATACGACAAGTACGCTATAGCTAATAATGAAAGTTCCGTTTAATCTTCCGTTCCTGGCCGGCAATGAACTAAAATACATCCAGGAGGCTATTCATCGGTATGCGCACATCTCTGGAAATGGTTACTATACCCAACATGCTCAGCATCTTCTGGAGCACAAATACGGATATCCAAAAGTGTTACTAACCAGTTCATGTACTGATGCTCTTGAAATGTGTGCACTTCTTGCACGCCTTGATCCCGGTGATGAAGTTATTGTGCCTGCCTACACATTTGTTTCGACTGCCAACGCCTTTGCACTACGCAACGTGCGATTACGGTTTGCCGATTGCCAAGCCGATTTCCCAAACATTGACCCTGACCATGTTGAGTCATTAATCAATAGCCGAACACGGGCAATCGTGATCATGCATTATGGGGGCGTTGCATGCGATATGGAACGTTTTCATCAGATGGCCCGAAAACACGACCTATTCCTCATCGAAGATGCCGCCCAAGCGGTTGGTGCTTATTATTACGATCATCCACTGGGAAGTATTGGTGATTTTGGCACACTATCTTTCCATGAAACCAAAAACATCATCAGTGGCGAAGGAGGTGCATTGATTGTCAATAATCCCAATTACATGAACAGGGCGGAAATCTTGTGGGAAAAAGGCACAAACCGCACTGCCTTTAAGCGGGGCGAGGTAGAAAAATATGAGTGGGTGGACATCGGTTCTTCGTTCCTTCCCTCAGAAATTACCGCGGCCTTTCTGTATGCCCAGCTTGAACATATGGACACCATCAACCAAGCACGACTTGCCGCTTGGGAATACTATCATCAACGCTTAACACCTTTAGAAGCGAAGGGATACGTTGAGATTCCTCATCCTCCGCCATATGCCCGCCATAACGGTCACCTTTTCTATGTTCTCTTACAAGACACCCCTACCCGCAACCGCCTAATAAGTTACCTTCGTCATCAGGGAATTGTCGCAGTCTTTCATTATTTACCGCTTCATCAAAGTCCTTTTGCCCAACGCATGGGATACCGTACCCGCTTGCCCCACGCTGAACGATATGGCAACACCCTGTTGCGACTCCCAATTTATTATCGGATGCGCCGAGAAGAGCAAGACCACGTCATCAACGCATTATATCGATTCTTCCAAAGCCCTGAGATATGAAACAAGGAATATTGCTAACCGTCATTGCCATATTCACACTGGGTTGCGACAACTCCATCGACATATTGGCTCCCAAGCAGGAGCGCCCGATTGTTTACGCGCTATGGTCTGTTCATGATTCACTACCGCGCATCCGTATTCAACGAACGTTTCTAAACCCCAACCAAGATGCCCATGAGGTGGCTAAGCATCCAGACTCAATTTATTATTCGCATCCCATTAGCGTCACTGTGGAAGAATGGAAAAATGATGCCCTCCAACAAGTTATTTCATTTACCGAATATAAAGATTTTGCCAAGGATTCGGGTATATTTCATTATCCCTACCTTCCGATATATCGTCCAGCGTCTGCGGTTCAGTTAGATGCCGAAGCAGAGTACGTCTTGAAGGTCAAAGTAGGTGAACGCCTGCCCACTGTCAAAGCCCGTACGCCACTGGTAGGTTCAGCTTCATTCCTCAACCCACGGCCAGCATCCCCTCCATCCGAGTTTCGATTTTCAATGCTTAATACCTACGTAATTTCATGGTTTCCCGCTAAACATGCGTATTACTACGACCTGTGGGTTATCTACAACATCTTGGAGATCCGGGGAATTGATACCCAACACCTCCGTTTACGCATTCCCTTACTCCGAATGACGCCATCGCGCCCCAATCAACGTATGAGCTACGTGCTAACCGCCGAATCATTCTATCGGGACATTCGACAACACCTCACCATCGACTCCACCATCACACGCCGCTTCGGTAATGCTATCTTTTATTACCGTGGCGTCGAACAACAAGCCTACTATTACGAAATCCTGAACAGTACTACCCAAGGCATTAATCAAACCGATACTTTCTATACCAACATCCAAAACGGCATTGGGCTCTTTTCATCAGCCACTGTGGATTCAGTGCTGACTGTCCCATTTATTGGCGTGTTAGACTCGCTTCGCCTAAACCCTACCATGAAGCCGTATAACTTTATCTATTAAGGCTACCTGCCGTTTTGTCATCCAACGAATCACATCCTTAAACCTGCCTCATCGACAGCGGCCATAAATCTTGGCCAGTATTTGTTAACATGCATTACCTCATCTCTACCCAACGGTTCACGATATGGTTAGAGAAGGAAAATGTCAGCAAGGAAACTCTGGGAATGCCCCCAAAGCGGAAAGTACACGTAGTAAGCAAATTCCACTTGTAGGCAAGGTTTTAAGGATTTTAAGTCCTGTATGATAAACCATCGGAAGTAAATAAAAGAAAAAAACAGCATCTGCAACACATCAGCAATGAGAAAGATTACCCAAATTAATTTTCTCTGCTTGAAGATACAGTAACTGATCAACAATCCGATGATCCGTAGATCCCATTAGGTCAGGCAAAGCACATAGGGCTTTAAGGCAAGGCATCACAGTAACAACCCGAATGCTTTCCCCTGCCTTTTTGACACCCTACCCGACTTCTTTATTGCTTTTCGACACCTCACAGACGGATGGCAAGGCCTTTGCGTTGGTCCCCGACACAGTTAAAAAATCCATATAGCAATGGGAAAGATTATAGGGATTGACTTAGGAACCACAAACTCCTGCATGGCGGTGATGGAAGGTAATCAGCCCACCGTCATCCCCAATGCGGAAGGAAAACGAACGACACCGTCGGTAGTAGCCTTTTTGGAAAATGGTGAAGTGAAAGTCGGGGAACCGGCTAAGCGACAAGCTATTATAAACCCCGAAAACACCATATATTCCATTAAGCGCTTTATGGGCCGGCACTACAACGAAGTGGAAGAAGAACGGAAACTGGTCTCATATAAGATAATTAAAGGGCCCAATAATACTGTTCGCGTGGATATTCGGGGCAAGTTGTATACGCCGCAAGAAATTTCCGCCCGCATCCTCCAAAAACTCAAAAAAGATGCGGAGGCTTACTTAGGACAAACCGTATCAGAAGCGGTCATTACCGTTCCAGCCTATTTTAATGATGCGCAACGCAAAGCCACCAAAGAAGCTGGAGAAATCGCAGGACTTGAAGTGAAAAGAATTATCAACGAGCCCACCGCCGCAGCATTAGCTTACGGGCTCGACAAAAAGGGAAAAAACGAAACCATTGCCGTATACGACCTGGGAGGAGGTACATTCGACATTTCCATTTTGGAAATCGGTGATGGCGTATTCGAAGTCAAATCCACAAGCGGCGATACGCATTTAGGCGGTGACAATTTTGATGATCGCATCATCAATTGGTTAGCTGACGAGTTTCAACAAGAGAATGGCGTGGATCTTCGAAAAGATCCGATGGCCTTGCAACGCCTCAAAGAAGCCGCAGAAAAGGCCAAGATCGAGCTTTCCAGCACGATGGAAACGGAGATCAACC
>CAYVLB010000006.1:23090-28785 GCA_964452325.1 uncultured Sphingobacteriales bacterium
ATGTGACGGCAGTAGATAACCGCCCGCTTCATTTGGTTAAAAAACTGACGCGTTCGCAATTTGAAAAGCTCATCGACGATTTAGTTCAAAAAACATTAGGACCCGTTAAAGAAGCCCTCAAAAAAGCCAAAATATCAACTACCGATGTTAACGAGGTTATCCTAGTAGGGGGTTCGACGCGGATTCCAATGGTTCAACGCGTAGTCAAAGAGTTCTTTAACAAAGAACCCCACAAAGGAATCAACCCTGACGAAGTGGTTGCTATTGGAGCGGCCATCCAAGGAGGAGTGCTCAGTGGCGAAGTGAAAGATGTGTTGTTGCTCGACGTCACACCCCTTAGCCTGGGAGTTGAAACCCTAGGCGGCGTCTCAACGGTACTTATCCCTGCTGGAACTACTATTCCCACCAAGAAAACAGAAATTTTCACAACGGCAGTGGACAATCAGCCACAAGTGGAAATCCATGTCTTGCAAGGTGAACGCCCATTGGCAAAAGACAATAAGAGTCTTGGGCGATTTATCTTGGAGGGCATTCCACCCGCCCCACGGGGTGTCCCCCAAATTGAAGTAACCTTTGATATTGATGCCAACGGTATCCTTACCGTTACCGCCCGCGATAAAGCCACTGGAAAAGAACAAAAAATACGCATCGAAGCTGGTAGTGGCCTTACTGAAGAAGAAATCAAACGAATGAAAGAAGAGGCCGCCCAGCATGCCGAAGAAGACCGCCAACGCAAAGAGCGCATCGAAAAGCTTATCAAAGCAGATCAGTTGATATATTCCACAGAAAAGCAGCTGAAAGAGTTTGGTGACAAATTGTCATCCGATAATAAAGGGCGGATTGAAACAGCGTTGAGTCAACTCAAAGAAGCCCATAAGAAGGAGGATATCCCCGCTATCGAGAAGGCCATGAGTGAATTGGATGAGGCCTGGAAGGCCGCCGCTTCCGAACTGTATGCAGCCCAGCAACAAACAACCTCTACAACCACCCAAACACCTTCAAGCGATGGGCAAGCCACCAGTGGCAATAATGTCCAAGACGTCGACTACGAAGAGGTTAGCGGCGACCAATAATAGCACACGCTAAATGGATGCCATCCCTACTTCCCAAGCGAGAAGTAGGGATGGCATCATAAGTATCTCATTGGTGCCTATCGCCTGCATCCAGCCTGATGATTCAAGGCTGTGGTTTTTTGTTCGCTTTAATATTCACCAGTATCATCGATTTGAAGTTGCCCCCATGCATTGGGAAAATCCCCTGAAGGGTTGGGGGCGTGAGGCTTACCGCAATCGTAATTTTTCCAAGCTCACGGGGGAAGTTGCCGTCCGGATGGGCAACCACGCTGCCAACCATCCAATGGCTACAATCACACCTAAAATTGCACCAAAGTCGACAACCTGAAACGCCACCGGATAGGCCTTAGCCACAAAAGACGTTCCTTCCGTGAGTTTTACCAGCCCATATGCTTGCTGGAGACGCCCCACTACGTATCCGATAACAAGTCCTACGCCACCACCTATCAATGTAAGAAACATCGAAGCCCCTACTACCATCCACTGCAGCAATTTCCGAGATGCCCCCATCACCTGCAACACCGCAAAATGACGCTGCCTCTCCATCGTCAACATTAAGACTGCTGCACTGATATTAAATCCAGCCAACCCGATCACCAACGTCAAGATCAGAAATACTGCCAATTTCTCAATGTTAAAAATCCGAAATAACGTTGCATGTAATCGGTAAAAATCCTTCACCAGATACCCTTTACCCAATATTTTAGCAATTTCTTGCTGGCGACGTTTCAGCAACTCGGCATCCCATTGGTCGAAGCGAATGGCGATGGCATGGGCTTGTCCTTCTTTTTTCATTTTCCGAGCTAACCATGCGTAAGGTACCATCACCCAACCTTCGTCATATTGTCGTTGCACCGAGAATATTCCTTCCACGGGAATCCGCACGCGTAAAAAAGCCGCCGTTGGATTAATTAGTCCCTTACGGGGCTCGCGGGGAAACATGATTCCAAGGGTTGAATGCACAAAATCCGTTTCCAGTCCCAAACGGCGGGCAATGCCTGCCCCTACCACAGCATACGGCCTGCTCCCCCTTTCCAACCGTACATTCCCCATTACCAACGCAGAATCCAAATCCATGACTTTTCCATATTCCGGCGTTACAGCTTCTACCATGGCCAACACTTGCTCATCGCCATACGTTAGCAATGCCTTCTCCATTAGCATAGGTGAAATTGCCACGACCCCTTCAATTTGCTTTAACTGTTCCATCGGAATCGAATCCAACACTAACCACTTGCCTTGGGCAGGTTCAATGAGAATATGTGGCTCCATTCGATTGTACAGTCCCTCCACCATTTCAGTAAATCCATTAAATACTGATAAGATCAACACCAGTGCCGCTGTGGAGGATGCAATTCCCAGTATACTAATTCCCGCCAATAGATGAATCAGGCGAGGAATTCCCCGAAAAGTGAAATAGCGAAAGGCCAATCGCCAGCGCTGCCTCATGGGTCCTCTTTGACAGCACGTAGCATTATCACACGGCCTTTAGTCCGCACCATGTGTGAGTCGGCATAGTTGAGCAATGCCACTACGGGCAACATCACCACGTAATATAGTAGTACTACTGGGAGAAACACCATACTCCAGCGCAATAATCGGATCGGCCAACTTCCTAGCCAAAATGACCATATGCCCGGCTTGCCGTATACAAAACGAAACTTAATTTTTCGAAATCCCATCCGATGAAGGCGGGTCCTTACTTCCGTTCGAAATGTTATGATATCCGAAATATCCGCCAACTTAAAAAGGGCCATGAATAATCCTCCCTTTTTGAGGGAATGATAGATCGCAGAGCAATCCAGCTGTTCAATTGACGACCGATAGATTGCAGCGATATAGTCGTAACAGGCATGAATAGGATACTTATGCCGAGATTCTTCATAGAATGCAACGTTATGCAGTCCTAACGTATGAAAAATCTGGCTCAAAAACCGAATCTCACGTGGATCTTTGTCCATTACCTCCACTGCAAAATGGGGATATTTATGAGTAATCCAATACACATGGGCGGCAAATGGGTCATGTCCAATAAAAAGAAGATAGCGCGTATTTTCAGAGGGGTAACGCTGAAGATGAGCTTCCAGCGCTTGACGAAGATGCCACTGCTCCACATCATACACCTGCAAAAACGCATACAGCATTAGCCGCATACGATAGGAAAACTCCAGGGCATTTTCCAACAGGCGAGCTTCACCACTGAATTGCTCAGCTATCTGCTTCATCCGAATGATGCTCAGGGAATTGGTGCTTTGAAGGCTTACCAATCAGTTTATCCAGCCGCTCTTGAAATAGAATGGTGTCGTCAAACACAAAGTGTAACTCCGGAATGTGGCGTACCTTATTTCGAATCCGATTCCCTACCAAATAGCGAATCCGCCCCCGGTGCTGATTCAGGATGGCCACCAATCTGTCAGCATTCTCCAACAATGCTGCACTAACATAAACCACGGCCTTTTCAAGGCGAGGAGTGACCGTTACCCGTGTAACCGAAACCATCAAGTTTGCCAAATCATCACGCAAATCGTATAGGAAAACGTCAGCTATTGTCTGTTGAATCAAGCGTTCGACTTTCGGGTTGCCCACAATCACAACTGCTTTAGGGCGTGCACCAATTTCGAAATCACCTCACGCGCATCACCAAATAACATGTACGTATTGGGCGCAAAAAACAATGGATTTTCAATGCCAGCAAACCCCCGCCCTCGCCCCCGCTTAATGACGAACACATTTTGCGCATTATAGGCCTTCAAAATCGGCATACCGTAAATAGGACTTTGAGGATCGTTTTCAGCCGCCGGATTGACCACATCGTTGGCACCGATTACCAACACCACGTCCGCACTGGAAAAGTCCTCATTGATTTCTTCAATGTCTTTCAAATTCTCGTAGGGGATATCCGCCTCTGCCAACAACACATTCATATGCCCTGGCATCCGCCCCGCTACCGGATGAATGGCAAAACTGACATCTACCCCTTTGCTTTCCAGCAATTCCATTAGCTCCTTGACTTTGTGTTGAGCTTGCGCAGCCGCCAGTCCAAATCCCGGTACGATAATTACACGATCCGCATATGCCATGGTCACAGCAGCATCTTCGATGGTCCGCTCTTTCATCACCCGCTCTTCGCCGCCATCATCCCCTTTGACCAACGTACCCACCGCCCCGAACAACACATTTGCCAATGATCGGTTCATCGCCTTAGCCATCATCAACGTAAGTAATGTCCCAGATGCCCCAACGATCGTACCGCTAACAATTAGGGTGTAGTTATGTAAGCCAAAACCATCGAAAGCTACCGCCAATCCTGTCAATGCGTTGAATACCGAAATCAACACCGGCATATCCGCCCCGCCAATGGGAAGGACCATCAGCAATCCCAGCAACAACGGCAACGCCATAAACAGCGTCAATATCTTTAAGGAAGGGTCCTTCAAGGCATACCATCCCAAAGCAAAAGCCCCGATCAACAAGGCAGCATTCAGCACTTGCTGAAATGGAAAGACGATTGGACGATCATTGATGATCCGCTGCAATTTAAGAAATGCCCCTATGCTCCCCGCAAATGAAATCGAACCAATGATCCCAGCCAATGCTGTAAGCGACTTCAATCCCATTCCCATTTCACCATGTAACAGATGAAGAAAAGCTATTACAGCTGCCGCCCCCCCTCCCATTCCATTGAAAAGGGCGACCATTTGGGGCATATCCGTCATCGACACTTTGCGAGCCGACACCCAACCAATCACTCCACCGACAGCAATCACGCCAATCATCAACCCCAGATGATTCATACCAGGCCAGGCCAACGTGGTTAGGATCGCTATCAACATGCCAACACCAGCCCAATAATTCCCTTTCCGGGCGCTTTGAGGATTCGACATCATCTTCAGCCCCCAAATAATCAGGAAAATGGCTATAAAATAAGCCCCATACAACAAATGCAAGCTCATGACGCCTTTTTGGAAAACATTTCAAGCATCCGGTCGGTTACGGCAAACCCACCCACCACGTTCAATGCTCCCAGAAAAACTCCCAATGCTCCGATAGCAATTTCCAGGGCAGTTTCGGCTTCACCCATCACCAGCATCGCACCAACCAATACAATGCCATGAATAAAGTTGGTTCCCGACATCAAGGGCGTATGTAGAATCACTGGAATACGGGCAATAATTTCGTATCCCGTAAACCCCGAAAGCATGAATACATAAAGTGCAATCCAAACTTCAGGCATGGGAATATTCTTCTTGAAGTGGTTTTCCTTGAAATAGGATACAGGTAGCACGCAAAATATCATCATCAGTAGGATCAGTCACCATTGCTGTTCCTACCTTCAAAAGATCTAAAAAATTGTAGATATTTTTTGAAAAAAGCCGACTGGCTGCAATAGGCGACGCCGACGGAAGATTCACGGCTCCTACAATGATCACACCTTTATGAACAACTGTTCGATCAGGTTCGGAAAACGCCGAATTGCCCCCAGACCCCGCTGCCATATCGACAATCACACTGCCGGGACGCATCCCTTCCACCATGTCTTCCGTAATAATACGGGGAGCAGAACGCCCCGGTACTTGTGCCGTAGTGATAACCACATCCATTTGGGCAACGTGTCCTTTGAG
>CAYVLB010000007.1:0-28389 GCA_964452325.1 uncultured Sphingobacteriales bacterium
ATCAATTTTCGGATGAGAACGGCCCGCCTGGCTAATGCCCGATACATCACCTTTAACATCTGCAGTAAAGACAGGAACGCCCCGACGGGAAAATCCCTCTGCCAGCACCTGCAGAGTAACGGTTTTGCCTGTACCAGTCGCCCCCGCAATCAAACCGTGACGGTTTGCATATGAAGGCAAAAGATATACATGATGCTGTCCCTTGCCTATGAGAATAGGATCAACCATACCTTCATTGTTGTGGATATGAACAACAAAAGTAAAGGCCGGAAGGAAAGTCCCTCCCGGCCTTTACGACAATCTTTTCTTCTCCCCCTCAGAAGTTTAGTTTCAGTCCTACCGTCCAAGTTCGACCAAAACCAAAAACCCCTCGATTGTCATAAAATTCGTTGATATTGGGTGTGGATGGATCATCCTCGATGTTGGTCGCTACTTCTGATACGTAACGGGTATCTAGGATATTGTACATATTGGCCCGCAGGGTTAACGGGAATTTGCCTGCCTTCAAGCGGTAGGAAATGCCTCCGTCTAAGAGCCCATAAGCGGGCAGTTTGACGACCTTCCCACCCGGATTGAGAAACTTATCATCGGTGACATCGTAGCGAGCATATAGATTGTCTGCATAGAAGTAATTGAGGCGCACTTTCAGCCCCTTAACTGGGCGGATGATCAGCTCCAGGTTGGCAGTAGTTTGGGCAGCATCCCCCACTTTAAGCCCTTTTGCATAGATGGTCAGCGTGGTGTCTTCGGGCTTATTCTGGTCAAGGTTGTAGCCACTAGCAGAAAAGTTGCTGTTGTAGAACCAGTCGCCAACCGAAAGCATGGCATTTACTTCTACCATCTTATGAGGCCGAATACCCGCTTCCAACTCAACCCCTCGATGAGTTTCCGAAACATTGGTAAAGTGATAAAGAATCTCTTCGTTGGCATTGTTACGAGTAGTCACGTCAAATTGACGATTACCCCAGACGGTGTTGTATAAATTAAGGTTAATGCGGGTCATCATACCGCGATACCCATAGCCCATCTCAAAGGCCGTGATAACTTGATTGGCGGCGTCTTTGTTGATGTCGTTGCGGAAATTGAGGAATACATCGTCAAAGATGGGCTGACGTGAGAAATAACCTGCATTGACGAAAATATTGTGATATTCATTGAGGTTATAATTGGCACCACCTTTTATAGTGCCTCCCAAGAAATTAACCCATGGCGTGGCATGGTTGGGGCTGTTAAGGTCATAGTTGAAGTAGTCGATTCGCTTGAAACCTTGATTAGACAAGGTAACCGCTACAAAGGAAGAAAAACTAGGTGTGCTGTATTCCACTTGTCCAAACGCACCCATCCAACTCACCACTCCGTCGTTGTGATAGTTCAGGATATTGGGATTGTCAGGATCGTTAAAGGATTTGTTGTAAAAATTACCAAAGACGGCAGGCTCTTCGTAGTCAATATAACGCTGGGGATTATTCACATCAGCGGTGGAAAGGTAGGCATCATTTCCCAAGAGGTTCTCAACTCGTCGAAAATGCTTCCCAATGTAATATCGACCATCAATCCCTGTGATGAGACTGATTTTGTCAGTAAATGCATGCGTCAGGGTGGAATAAATCCCATACCATTGATGGTAGTTCATCGATGCCCGACGGATCATCCCATTTCCCCGCTTAGTGGTAATATACTTGCCTGCATAGGGACCCGATGCTTCAGGTGCTTTAACGGCAGTATCGAATGCGTGTACGGGTTTTCCTTTATTCCACGCGACGATGCTATCAAACATGATTTGCCAGTTGGCATCGTAAAGCGGAGTGCTGGTCGGGTAAATCCGTCCCCCCGAGGTGTTGATGCGGCCCCGAGGACCTGTACCACCTCCATTTCCCAACGATACGTAAAGCGATGTTTTAATATCAGTTTTATCGGAGATGGTCCAATAGTGATTGATGAATCCAATGGGCTTGTGATAAAAGTTGCGTCGCCACGTAAATTCCTCCCCGTTAAGATGTCCCCATAGCCAGTTGTAACGAATACCCAGGTTAGTACGCGGCTTGCCGGTATTGTCCGGATCGTAAAATGTTCGCAGGGTAACACCATCATATCGGCCGGGGATAAACCGTTGATGATGCCATTGCGGGGCACCCAAGAAAGTAGCAGCTATGGTATGAGCATCGTTAACTTTTTGAGTTAGCGAAAAGAAATATGAATACGCCCGAAACTTCGTTCCGTCGACATATCCATTGCCGCGGGTATGGGTAATTTGTCCAGAGAAAGCAAGCCCTTTGGAGCTAACTCCTGTGTGGAATACAGCACCGTACTTCTGATATCCGTCATTGCCAGCAGTAATTGAGAAAGACCCGCCCTTTTTCATGGCAGCGGCATTGGTAACGATGTTGATGGATCCCCCAACCGATGGCACTACCAGTTTAGAAGCCCCCAGCCCACGCTGGTAATCGATTCGGCTGGTTACGTCTGATAAGCCTGCCCAGTTGGACCAATACACCCAACCGTTTTCCATGTCATTGACCGGGACCCCATTAATCATCACAGCAGTGTTGCGTTGATCAAAACCGCGAATGTTAATGCGGCTGTCTCCAAAACCGCCTCCTTGCTTGGTTACATACACGGATGGGGCTTTTCTCAATACCTCTGGAAACTCCTGGTTGCCCACAATTTCCTCAATCTCACGCCCTTGAAGGGTCGTCACAGCCACCGGCGTCTTACGATCAATGGCCACCGATGCAATGACCTCAACTTCTTTGAGCCCCACAGCAGTGGGTTCAAGGAGGATAACTCCTACATCAGTACCCCCTTGGCTAGCACGCGTGGTAAGCTCCCGGCTCTTGTAGCCTGTAAAAGAGATTACCAACGTCTGAATACCAGGGGGCACCTTGAGGGCAAAACGCCCTTCAATGTCGGTAGTGGTTCCTTGCTGCGTCCCTTTTAAGATCACTGTGGTGCCAATTAGCGGCTCGTCCGTTTCGGCATCCACAACTTTCCCTTGAATAACTGCTTGTGCATGCACGCTCAATGCAAGTAGCAGTACCAATGCAACGACTGATAATTGTTTCATTTTAGTTGGGATTGAAATTTGACTTGATCGGATATGAGAAATACCCCCGCCGGTACCCTTCGAGAAGTAATCTTGCCCCCATCGAGGATGGCATAACCTTGGCGGTGGATCGTTAACCTTGGGGCAAACTTAAAAAACCCTTTTAGAAAAACATTCGGTAGATGTGGAAAACAGAACGTAATTTCTTACGGAGAGGGTTATCGCTTTAGGAAACGGACAACCGCTTGTTCTCGATGGGACCCCAACAGCTGGAGTGTATACACACCCGATGGAACATCTGAAAGCGAGAGCGAGAGCGCCCCATTCCGCCATGAAAAGGTGCGAACTACCCGCCCTTTAAGGTCGCGAATAACCCCGAAATATCGTCCGCTCCCCAAATCCGATATGAACAGCTGGTCTTGGTCGCCATCATACCATACGTGCAACGGAACAGTCGCCATTTGATTTCCCAGACTGCTGGGTGTAGTTGCACCGTAAACGGTTAGCCGACGCATATACCCCTTGTAGGCACTCCCCCGTCCTCCATGATAATTAACTAAAGAACTATCTTCATGAAACGCCAGTGTCCCCACCGTAACACTGTCTGCTAATTGACCATTGATCCACAACTTTCCCACGCCATTGACGTAAGTGACTGCTACTCGATACCATTGAGTAGTATCAACCGCGATAGGAGAAGTAATCCGAAGATTAGGGTCGTCATTAAAATCAACGGAAAACTTTCCTTGCGCATTAACAAACAGCTCCATCCATCGCCATAAAGGACCACCCACCAATATGGTGTTCAAAATATTGGATTTTGGTAAAATTTCCACGCTAATCCCCCAACGTTGTAAGGTCCAGGTAATGGGCGGCGTAGTGATTTCACACCCGTTGGGGTCATCTCCTTTGTAAATGCCGTTAGACCATACCCCATTAGCTCCCGCATACGAAGCGTTGATGAGCTGAATGTCATTGTAATTGCCCAAACTATCGGATGCGGTGTTGATCAGTGTCCAGTTGGCAATCTTACTCATTCCAGGAAAGGACTGGGCATAGATTGGCATGACATACCCCATGCCTATCAGAGCAAATAGTAACCAGCGCATTGGAAATACTATTTTGAATGATATGCAAAGGTAGCTTATACAGGTTTTTGAAAAGGACGGCTTACATGTGCACGAATGTGGGTTCGTCCATTGAGGCGAAATGCAACAAATCGGTGACGTCCGTCTTTGATAAGATATTGCCCATTTGACAATAGTTCGACCCGGATAGGGGGCATTTCTACACCCCTTTCCACTGCTTTGGCACATGCATATGATGCCGGATTTAACGGCAAGGAGTCCACTTTAATGTTGGCCAGTGGAATCCATTCAACTGGACGATTTGGCATTAGTACTGTTCGTTTTCATTGGGGAAATCGCCACTTCGAACGTCGTGGATATATCGCTGGACCGCATCGGTGATGGCAGCATGCAGGTCAAGGTAGCGTCGAAGAAAGCGCGGAGAAAATTCTTTGTTAAGTCCCAACATATCATGTAATACCAACACTTGCCCATCGACTTTTGCCCCCGCTCCAATTCCAATGGTGGGGATGCGTAGCGATGCAGTAACTTCAGCCGCTAACTGGGCAGGAATTTTTTCCAACACTATCGCAAAACATCCGGCTTGTTCTAACAACAGGGCATCCTCGCGCAGTTTCTCCGCTTCTACTTTTTCCCGAGCCCGTACGGTGTAGGTACCAAACTTGTAAATAGATTGAGGAGTCAACCCTAAATGACCCATTACGGGGATCCCTGCATCAACGATCTTCCGGATTGCATCCAAAATTTCCCGCCCACCTTCCATCTTGACAGCATGCGCCTCGGCTTCTTTCATAATCCGGATGGCCGACTTAAGAGCCCCTAAAGGATCTCCCTGGTACGTCCCAAAGGGAAGATCAACCACAACTAGGGAACGGCGAACTGCCCGAATCACAGAAGAAGCATGGTAGATCATTTGATCTAGCGTGATGGGAAGGGTCGTTTCATGACCTGCCATTACATTGGAAGCTGAGTCTCCTACCAGAACAACGTCAATCCCTGCAGCATCGATAATTTGAGCCAATGTGTAATCGTAAGCAGTGAGCATACTAATTTTTTCGCCCCGTTGTTTCATTTGTTGCAAAACGTGGGTCGTAATTCGTTTGTAGGAACTCATCATAGCCATTTGACATCACATTTGCAAAGGTAACACCCGGTTTTGAAGTATCATGTTCGTAAGTTTGTCCCCCCGTAACGGGGTGTAGCGCAGTCCGGTTAGCGCGCAGCGTTCGGGACGCTGAGGTCGGGGGTTCGAATCCCCCCACCCCGACACACAAACGACCTTTCTTTAAGGCTTGATTTCTTGGGGAAGAAATAACAAAGAGGAAGGAGATAAATGAGGGCTTGAAATTGTTATCGTGTTTTGGCCCTACGTTGAAAATCTGGTAAGGGGACAGCTTAAAATTGCGCATAACAACAAAAATAAAGCCATGATACGTAAGAGCTTCTTAGTGATCGGCATCATGGGGGGCATGTGGGGTACTTTGGTAAGAAGTCAGGAAGTAGGCATTGGAACAACGGCCCCCAACGCTCGGTTAGACATTCAGGCACCAGGGACCTATGCCAAGGACATGTTACGAATCGTGCGTGGGACAACCGCCTATTTGGTAGTTCTCAGTAATGGCCGTGTAGGTATTGGAATTGCAACTCCCGGTGAAAAGTTGGAAGTGGCAGGGCCCATTTGGCAGTCCAGTACAGGACAGTCAATTTTTCTGGGAAAGTATGCCGGATATTTTGATGATCTTACCAACAATGGCAATGTGTTTGTAGGCGATAGTGCAGGCTATGGAAATACAAGCGGAGATTATAATGTGGCAGTAGGTAAGAATGCCTTGCAGGGTGCGGGTAGTGGAGCATATAATGTGGCGGTAGGATATAACGCGCTTTCCGATAATACACTAGGAGACTCAAATATCGCAATAGGGGCAGATGCTGTGGTACGTGGTGGCACTGCTAATGTGGGTGTTGGCATGCAGACACTATGGTTTAATGCGAATGGCAATGCGAATGTAGCCGTAGGACATAGGGCATTGGAAGGAGGGGCATTAGTCGCTTATTATGGCAATGTGGCAGTGGGTTACAAATCTTTATTCAACAATGAAGGCGATTCCAATGTAGCATTGGGAATATATGCGATGTATGGGAATGTAGGTAATTACAATGTTGCGATAGGAAAGCATGCCCTATATTCCAATACTACGGGCTATTCCAATGTGGCGGTGGGTTCGGATGCCTTGCATTCGAACACCACAGGATATCGGAGTGTGGCTGTGGGAACGCGTGCCCTCTATGCCAACACGACCGGGTTGTACAATGTGGCAATGGGATATAAAAGCCTCAATTCCAACACCACGGGGTCTAGGAACGCATCACTAGGCACCCAATCCCTTTACTCCAACACCATCGGAGAAGGAAATGTTGCAATGGGAAATGAAGCCCTTTATTCGAATACTACGGGTGATGCCAATGCAGCCGTTGGTTTGCGGGCACTTTATACCAATGCCAGTGGCGACTCGAATCTTGCTGCGGGGGTGTATGCGTTGTATTCTAATGCAAGTGGTAGTTATAACGTAGCCGTAGGAAAAAGTGCCCTATATTCCAACACTACGGGCTATTCCAATGTGGCGGTGGGTTCGGATGCCTTGCATTCGAACACCACAGGATATCGGAGTGTGGCTGTGGGAACGCGTGCCCTCTATGCCAACACGACCGGGTTGTACAATGTGGCAATGGGATACCGAAGCCTTCATTCTAACACAGGGGGAGGACAGAATATCGCTGTGGGAGCCTATGCACTGGAAAGTAATACAACAGGTAATTATAATTTAGCCGCAGGCTACAATGCATTAAAGTTCAATACAACCGGTTATGATAACGTGGCAGTAGGAACGGACGTGTTACGTCAAAACACCACGGGAATTCGAAATGTAGGAATGGGAGTTAGTGCCCTACGCTCCTCAACTACTGGCGATTATAACGTGGCGATTGGCTATCAACCTCTTTTTAACAACACCACGGGAAATCATAACATAGCACTGGGCAAATGGGCCCTTGTCTCTAATACCGAGGGCTATAGTAATGTGGCCTTAGGAGAAGAAGCACTCTACGACAATACCACCGGTTTCTCGAATATTGCTTTAGGGTATCGGGCGTTAGAGAACAATGTCTTGGGATCCGATAATATTGCGTTGGGAAGTTATGCGCTGGGTAACAATAATGGGATTCACAATATTGGAATCGGGTTTGCATCTTCAGCAGGACATCCGATCCGAAAAATTACAGGGGGATATAACATTGGCATGGGGTATCGATCGCTCTATACGCTAACTGTGGGATCGTATAACGTGGGCATAGGCTATGAAGCCCTTTACAATGATACCTCAGGAACCCAAAATGTGGGCATTGGCTACCGAGCAATGTATACAACTAGTCGAGGAGATGGCAATGTGGCTATTGGAACCCAAGTCATGTATTATAATGAATCGGGAAGTGACAATGTGGCATTAGGTCGAGAAGCAATGTATTCAAGTGTAGAGGATACCCAGAGTGTCGTGATTGGTACATCTGCCATGTATTTTAGCCGTGGCGATTACAATGTGGCGATTGGGGCGGGGGCGTTACATGGTTCGAGTACTGTCAGTGCTAAGCGTGATTCAATGGTGGCTATAGGGTACCAGGCGCTCTATTCAAATGTGACCGGGTCGCAAAATATTGCCATTGGTTTTCAGGCGATGTATTCGAATACAGGTGGATATCAAAACGTTGTCGTAGGCGAGACATCCTTTTATGATAATACAACGGGATCGCGGAATGTTGTCGTCGGATCTGAGGCGGCTCCTATTAGTACAGATGACTATTATAACGTGACGATTGGTTTTAAGGCTCATGCAAAATTAAAGGGAGCGCCAGGAAGTATAAGGGGATCCTCTAATGTGGCTGTCGGGGCGGTGGCGGGAAACGATGTAGATTTCGGCGTTACAGTAGATTCAGGGTGGGGAAATGTATTGATAGGCAAGTTTGCAGGGTTTGTACAGGATGACCCGACCCAAGCATATGATAATATGATTGCCATTGGAGTGAATGCAGGAGGAAACGTCAATGCTTCAAACCGGGTTGAAATTGGAAATACCAGTATTAGTTGGATTGGAGGTCAAGTGGGGTGGAGCACTTTTAGCGATGCGCGGATTAAACGTAATGTGAAGGAGGATGTCCCTGGCTTAGACTTTATTATGCGGCTCCGCCCTGTTACATACTACCTCGATATTCATGAGCAAAACCGACTCATCAGGAAAAACGGCAAAAAGCTGGATGATATCGAATGGAACGGTAAGTATGACATCGAAAAAATTAAGATGACAGGATTCATTGCTCAAGAAGTTGAACAGGCAGCCAAAGCAATTGGATATAACTTTAGTGGTGTTCAAAAAGGAAAGGATCGAATCGGGCTTTATAGCCTTACATATGCGCAGTTTGTGGTGCCATTAGTCAAGGCAGTTCAGGAGCAACAAGCATACATTAAGGAAATGCAGCAACACATTGCCCAGATGGAAGAACGCCTCAATGTCCAGCAATCGGAGATCGATCGATTAAAGTTGCGATTGGAAGCGGTGAGGGGAACATCCTCTCTTGATGAGTCGACCCAGTAATTCTTACTAAAAGGAAAAGGATACCTGTTGTCCGGTCGTCTCTTTCTCGTAAAGGGACGACCGGCTTGTTTATCTAACGACTACCCGGCGAATGGGTATACCCGGCATCATTTCCTGAAGAAGGGTGCGAATGTGGTGCGTATGATATTGAAGGTCATGGCGGACGGCTGGTGACTGGGTACGAATCACCACTGTATCCTTGAAGTATTGGATATGGCAGTAGTGGAGGTGGCGAGCCCATTCGGCTTCCTCCAGGATATGCCTAATTCGGGGTACTACCGTCGCCGGATTTTCAGCGTATTGGCGTAAGATTTGGGATAGCACCTGGCGAATCGGAACGGGGTGACTCATGATGCGATGATAGATTCGAGGTGAGCCAGAAGCATTAGCAAAGCAGCGGTAGAGGCTTGCTCAATAATATCAGTTCGGTTGCCTATACCCTGAAAACGGACCACCATGGTACCTATGGACGGGGTACTCATCCCAATCCAAACAGTACCGACGGGCTTCTGCAGGCTCCCTCCCGTAGGTCCGGCAATACCCGTCGTTGAGAGGGCGACATCGGCTGACAAAATATCTTGGATCCCTTCTACCATTTGGCGTGCTACGGGTTCACTTACTGCTCCATGGCGTGCTAACATAGCGGAAGGAACTTTTAATAGATGTTCCTTGACGGCATTGGCATAGGCTACCACCGATCCTTGGAAATAGGCAGAACTGCCAGAAACTGACGTAATTCGATGAGCCAGCATGCCTCCGGTACAGCTTTCGGCGGTGGCCAAAGTCCATCCACGAAGGGTCATAAGTTCCCTCAAGCGTTCTTCGGGAAGTTGCCAGGGTTTTCGGCAATGCCACATCCAAGGTACTGGTGACGGCTCGACTTCAAATCGGAGGGAAGGCCCCAGGGGGTCTTCAGCGGTGGCTGGCCGCAGGTAGGGACGCAAGGAAGTGCCCGAGACTTCCTTCAAGCGCTGCCACCCTTCGAGGGGGTCAGCATCCGGCGGAAGCAAAAGGCGGAGGCAATGGTTATCGTTGGATAAGTGGAGCCGATCGGCATTTCCATACTGCCATTCCACCTGCTGCCAGCCCAAGATGCTAGCCATCTGGGTCCAGCGGCGCATTGTCCACCAAGTGGTTAGTTCTCCACCATTTAGCGTGCTTTGAATAACGAGGCGGCGAATCATTGGGAATGTAAGGTCGAAGTGTGGAAAAGGCGGTGGATCTGTTCGGCCAGAAGTTTTATCTCTAATTGGGGCGAGTAGCCTTCGTAAAGAATATGGTAGGTAGAGTGAAGAATAGGGAAACGATGCAAGTGGTCTCCTAAGCGTTGGTGTAATGCTTCGACGGCAAAGTACCCCTCAGGAATCATCTGCAATTCGTGAAGGGCCATTCGGGGGCGCATCCCCTGGCCAACCATGAGCCCCAGGGCCCGATTGCGGCTGTGTCGGGAATAGCCGGTAACCAATAAGTCGCCTGCATAGGCAGGTTGAAAAATAGGGGGCGTGTGATTAGCCATGTGTTGAGCCAGCATCTGCATTTCCCGAAGGGCGGCGGTCATCATCACTGCTTTGAAGTTGTCTCCCATTCCCATTCCATCAATTATTCCAGCCATTATGGCATACACGTTCTTGATAATGCCTGCGTATTGGATGCCGATCACATCAGTAGAGTACAGTAATTTAAGATAGGATGTTGCTAAGACTGACTCAAAAGTGGATTGGTATGCCTCAATTGATGAGCCAGCCACCGTGAGGAAAGTTGTCTTTCGTTCGACCAATTCCTCTGCATGCGAGGGTCCACTGATCACAAAGAAGCGGTTGGCAGGCCATTGGCACTGTTCGATTAGATATTCCGATACCAATAATGGATGCGGGGAATGCATGACCATCCCCTTGACAGCCGAAGCAATCCAATTGGCTTTGGTGTGGGTAGAAGCGATAACATCAAGAATTGGCCGTAAAAAACGCGAGGGGATTACCAAAATCACTCCCGTTGCTTTCCGGAGGATGGGACGCAACTCGGAATAGATGCGAATGTTTTTCAGGGGCAGTTCGACCGCCCGAAGATAAGAAGGGTTGCGCCCACCCCGGCGAATCATTTCGGCGTTTTCCGGATTGCGGACATACCATAGCACCGAAAAACGTTGGGCCAAGTGATAGACCAATGCGGTTCCCCAGCTCCCGCTTCCAATCACACCGATGATGGGTGTAGTGGAGACTGCCGACTCTTTAGTCACGGCGCCCCATCAGTAAGGAAAGGTAGTATAACAGTCCCACCAAAGATGATAGTGCTGCCACCACGTACGTCATGGCTGCCCACTTCAGGGCATCTTGGGTATATGTTAGCGCTGGGCCATCAAGCTGATAACGTTGTTTGAGCCATTCTACTGCCCGCTTGCTGGCATCGAATTCAACCGGCAGGGTAACAAACGAAAACAGTGTGAGTACGGAATAAGTTGCCACGATTATCAGCAATACCAATTGGATGGGAATCATTTTGAAAACGATAAAGCCTCCCAAGAAGGAAACCAGCAATACGATATTGAGGATTTTAGCAGATGCTGCTTGAACAGGCACCAGCGCCGTGCGGAGTTTTAATGGAGCATATCCAAATGCATGTTGGAGGGCATGACCGCATTCATGGGCTGCTACTCCTGCAGCGGCAACACTCCGACTAGAATACACATCGGGACTGAGATTGACTGTCTTTTTGATCGGATTGTAATGGTCTCCTAACATCGTAGGCGTTGAGAGTACCTTGACGTCTTCGAGCCCGTGTTCGTTAAGCATTTGTCGGGCGATTTCAGCACCCGTTAACCCCATGGGGTTCGGTACTTGAGAATACTTTTGGAATTTACTTCGAAAACGCCAGCTGACCCACATGCTTAAAGCAAATACGCCGATAAATAATATCCAAAACATTGTATTCCTGATTTTTTTAGGTTCGACTTGCCCATCGAATTAAGAGCATGATCAATGCTCCAGCAAACATCAAGATACTGATGCGGTTGATGGCATGCATTACCTTGAGATTAAAGGTTTCTTTCCCTTCGTTGGCATTTTGGAATGTAAGGTAAGCCAATAACTTGCGAAGAAAAGGACTGCGCATGAGCTATTGTTTTGCATATAGCAGTTGTTCAATCATTTCCTGGGGTACCGGTCTGTACCCATTTTTTAGCTGATGGTGGATAAGGCATTCGTAAGTAGGACGTGTTTGTTGATATATAACGCCTACGGGCGTGGGAAGTTCCTTTCCGATAGTTTGTTGGAAAGCAGCATCATCAAATCGTGTCAAGATGGCAGCCTTGAGCGCGTCGGTAGGATCGTGAACCCAAAGTTCGTCAGCGGCTACTTCATCCAATGAAACGATTTGGGGGTTGCCATCGACTAAACGGATTCCCTTGTTGCGGTTAGTGCCGAAGACGAGAGGCTTTCCATCTTCTAAAAACAACACCGCCTCGTCTCGATGGTTTTTATCAGTTAGCCGGGCAAAGGCCCCTTCGTTGAATACGACACAGTCTTGATATATTTCTACCAGTGACGTACCGGTATGGCGGGCGGCTGCGTAGATTATTTGCCCCATGTGCTGTTGGAATCGGTCGATGGTACGAGCCAAAAAGGTGCTTCCAGCCGATAGGGCTATAGCTAACGGAGATATTGGGGTATCAATGTTGCCTGAGGGGGTGGTGGGCGTGCGTTGGTGATGAGGAGAGGTTGGTGAAACCTGTCCTTTGGTCAAACCGTATACTTGATTGTTAAAGAGGAGAATATTGATATTGGGGTTTCGCCGCATCACGTGTAGGAAGTGATTTCCCCCAATGGCGAGGGCGTCACCATCACCGGTTACCACCCATACTGACAGTTCGGGGCGGGTTACTTTCAGGCCGGTGGCCAGCGTGGGGGCTCGGCCATGGATGGAATGTATGCCATAAGTTTCCAGATAGTATGGGAATCGTGAGCTGCACCCAATTCCGGAGATAAAAACGATATTCTCCTGACGGTACCCCAGCTGGGGGAGTATGTTTTTGACTTGTTTGAGGATGGCATAATCGCCACATGCTGGGCACCATCGTACTTCCTGCCCGCTGTCAAGGTCCCGAGCAGTAAATGTAATGGATGTGTTCATGTGGAGAGGCACGTTTGAAAGCGCTTAGCCAGTTCCTCGGTGCTAAATGGCTGTCCCTGTACTTTAGTAATCTTTTCAATGGGTCGGGCAAAGATACCTTGTAATAGGAAGGCCAATTGTCCTGTATTGTGTTCGACGGTGATAATGCGTTCAAAGCCTTTCAAGAGCTGGTCAAGGCCTTCGGGTGAAGGGTTGAGATAGCGGAGATGAAGGTGTTCGGCTGGCAGGTTAGTGGCATCGATCGCTTCGCGAATCACTCCGTAGGAAGATCCCCAACCTACGATCAGGAGTGGTCCTTCGGAAGCTCCACTTTCCGTTTGGGCTGGCGGTATGGTGGTACGTATATTTTCGATTTTTTGACGTCGGAAATTGACCATTTGCTCGTGATTGTGGCCGTCGTATGAGACATTACCAGTAAGATGCTGTTTTTCCAATCCGCCCACGCGGTGGGTTGTCCTTGCCATTCCCGGAACGGTCCAATATCGTACGCCGTACTTGTTCCGACGGTAGGGTTGGTACGGGGTGTTGTTGGAGGCGTTCCACCATGGCGGGCGAATGGGGGGCAGATCGGTCAGTCGGGGAGGGTTCCATAAGCGGGCACTGTTGGCAATGAGGGCATCAGAGAGGACGATGACAGGGGTGAGGAATTCATAGGCGATTCGAACAGCTTCATACGTGATGAAAAACGCATCGTCGGCTGTGGCGGGGGCCACCACGGGAATTGGGGCTTCGCCGTGGCGTCCCCAGAGTGCAGCCAATAGATCCGATTGCTCCGGTTTGGTTGGCATGCCAGTGGAAGGCCCCGCACGTTGAACATCGATGACGACTAATGGTAATTCGATCGAGATGGCCAATCCAAGCGATTCTTCCATTAGGTCGAGTCCGGGCCCTGAGGTAGCAGTAACAGCAAGCGATCCGCCATAAGCCGCTCCGATAACTGCCCCAATGGCTGCAATTTCATCCTCCATTTGAATGGTGATAACACCGCCATCTTTTTGCCGGGCGAGGATGTGACCGATGTCGGATGCTGGTGTGATGGGATAGGTGGCGAAGAACAGGGGAAGTTTGGCACGTGCACTTGCAGCCATGAGTCCGTAGGCAGTGGCCAGGTTGCCAAAGATGTATTGATGTTGGGTGCTAGTGGGGGGTGATACACTTTTTCGACGGGGGGGGCGTTGGATGAGTTCAGCGGTATCCGCAAAATGATAGCCGGACCACATTACTTTGAGGTTTCGTTCCATGATTTCGGGACGGTGGGCGAATTTCTGGCGGATTAGGCTTTCGAGGGCATGAGGGTCTTGATCAAACAGAAAGGAGAGTAGCCCCAATACGAACATGTTTTGGTGTCGATCGCGGGCTTTAATGGGTAGTTTTTCTTCGGCCAATGCTTTGTGGGTCAGGCGGGTGATTGGAGCGCGAATTAGTTCGTACTTTCCAGCGGCTTCCACTTTATCGAGGGGGTTGCTTAGCTCGTCGTAACCTGCCAGGCGCAGGAAGCGTCGGCTAAATCCGTCCTCATTAACGATAAGGATACCCCCTGACCGCAATAGGGAAAGGTTCTTTTTTAGGGCGGCAGCATTCATCACTACCAGTACGTCTACATGATCTCCAGCGGTGTATACTTCGCCTCCACCGAATTGAATCTGGAACCCGCTAAGTCCAATAACGGTACCAACAGGTGCACGAATCTCGGCCGGGAAGTCAGGCATCGTCCCGAGTTTCATCCCCTCTTGGGCTATCGACTCGGAAAAAAGTTTTCCTAATAGCTGAATTCCCTGCCCAGAATCTCCGACGATTCGCACAACTATGCGAGATGTAGTGTTTTGCACGGACTGGGTAAATTGTTTTGGTTGAATGATGTTGCAAAATAATGCCCCACGGATTAACTTTCTTTTGTGGTTGCTATTGACGAGTGGGGAATTTCAGGCGTATGCGCGTTCGTCGCGTTGTTCGTAAAAATTGACGAATGCCCGACAGGCTACTCGGTTACCACCGGGGGTAGGATAGTCGCCTGTGAAGTACCAGTCGCCCATATGGTTAGGTAGGGCTTGACGAAGCCCTTCAATGGTTTGGTAAATGATGCGTACGGGAATGTGGAGGTCGGGCGGAGTGACCAGCCGGCCAATTTGTTCGTATAGGCGAGCGTCGTCAACTGCCTCGTAGATGATTTTTACAGGATTAGAAGTTGCTTCCGGACGGGGACGTTTCAGAAGCTGGAGGCTTTTTTCATATACTTGTTCGATCAGGTGTTCGCGGCCGTCCTGATGGAGAATGTCTACCGCTGCCTGAAAAGCCACCAAATCGTGCAATTTAGCCATGTCGATGCCATAACAGTCGGGGAAGCGAATCGGGGGTGCCGATGAGACAATGATAATCTCGGTGGGCTGTAATCGAGCCAAAATGCGGATGATGCTTTCCCGGAGGGTAGTACCTCGCACAATGGAGTCATCAACTACAACGATGCGATCCTTATTGGGCCGAACTAATCGGTAGGTAACGTCATAGACGTATTGGACTAAGTCATTTCGCCCATTTTCTTGGGCAATAAAAGTGCGGATTTTAGTGTCTTTGACAGCCAACTTTTCAATTCGTGGCTCGGTATGCAACAATTGGTCAACAGTGGGCCTGGGCACGTGTTGCAACAGTTGTTCGACCTGATGTTGTCGGATAGCTTCCATCATACCCAGAAATGCTACTTCGGCAGTATTGGGAATATAGCTGAATACAGTATGGGCAATTTCTCCTCGAAGGGCTGCCAATACCGATGGTGCCAAGTTCTTACCCAATCGTTTCCGACTCTGATAAACTTCCTCATCATTGCCTCGAGAGAAGTAGATATGTTCGAAGCTACATCGTCGAATGGGGGACGGATCAGTGACCTGATGTATGTCGACCTGTCCGTGGCGATTAACAATGAGCACGTGACCGGGTGGGATTTCTTGAATATCTATGAAGGGCTGATGAAATGTTGTGCGGATGGGAGGGCGTTCAGAAGTGACTACCACGACCTCATCGTCTATGTAATAGAAGGCCGGACGAATACCATGGGGATCTCGCACCACAAACGCATCTCCATGGCCCACTGCCCCAGTGATGATGTATCCTCCGTCCAGCCCCTTGATGACATCTTGTACTACTCGTCGAAGGTCGAGTTCATCCCGGATGCGATCGCTGATCTGTCGGCGCGTCAGCCCTTCTTCGTAATATTGATGGTAGATGCGATTGTTTTCCCGGTCAAGGTAATGGACGAAGCGCTCGAGGATAAGGAGGGTGTCGTTGGTGAAAGGCGGGTGTTGTCCCAGTTCCACCAATTTTTGGAAGAGCTCTTCGTTGTTGGCCATGTTGAAATTACCGGCCAATATCAGGTTACGGCTTATCCAGTGGCTCCGATGAATGAAAGGATGGCAAAACTCCACACCGTTTTCGGCGTGGGTCCCATACCGCAGGTGACCGATCATCACCTCACCAAGAAATGGATATCGGGACTTGAGGTAATGGGTAGTTTCCTCCGAAGGTGGTCGATTGAGGTGTACTTCCTGCACCTTCCGGGTAAGGGAGGAAAAAATATCCAATAGCGGAGCGGTGGCGGTGGATCGTTTACGAAACAAAAAGGGAGTCCCCGGTGGATTATTTAGGGATATTATGCCGATGCCAGCACCATCTTGCCCTCGATTATGCTGTTTTTCCAACAGGATTTGTAGGCGGTTGATCCCCCAAAAAGGCGTTCCATATTTTTGATGGTAGTATTCAATAGGTTGGCGTAATACCAATAATGCAACCCCACATTCGTGGGTTAGAAAATCGCCCATGATGAATTCCCCAAAGGCTTAAAGCCAGTGGCAAATATATTGCTCCTTTGGGACAATAAAACAAACACCCATCCCGAAAATCACTTCGGGATGGGTGCATTACCCGAGTATGTTCTACTTGTAAAGATTATTCTTTTCCTCCTCCGCATTTCCCATCTCCGCATTTCCCTTCTCCACATTTCCCTTCTTTCATGGCCTCTTTGGCTTCTTCCGCAGCTTCTTCTACGGCTTCTTCCGCAGCTTCTTCTACGGCTTCACTTGATTTCTGAGCAGCTTCTTCTACTGCCTCGGTAGCTTCGTCTGCGGCGTCAGTAGCTTCTTGCACTGCTTCGGAGGCTTCTTGCACGGTCTCTTCAACGCTTTCAGCTGCTTTGTCGGCAGCTTTTTCACCTTCGCCGCATGACTGGGCGATCATCAGGGGGAGCGCAAACATCACCATTCCCCCGAGCACCAACTTCAGTTTCTTTGTTAGATAAGTCATGGCTGTTTGGTTGTTTAGTTACCGCAAACTTAAATAAAGTCCGTATATAGACTTGTTCGAAATGTGAAAAAAACCATTTTTCTATCTTTTCCATGATATTGCCTAATCAGGCAGTCAAGGTGTGCATTCGAAGGATGGGTTGGATAGCTATTGTTTGCTTACCTTTGTCGTTGAAAGAGCGTGGGGTATGCAATTTAATCCGATTCAATATCCGTTGTTGGCTGGCATAGATTCTCCTGATGATCTCCGAAAGCTTCCGGAAAACCAGCTTCCCAATGTTTGTGAGGAGCTTCGTCGATATATTATCGATGTGGTTTCGGAGGTGGGGGGACATTTCGGTGCCAATTTGGGGTCGGTTGAGCTGACGGTTGCCTTGCACTATGTATTTGAGACTCCGCATGATCGGTTAGTGTGGGATGTGGGACATCAGGCATATGGGCATAAGATCCTGACCGGTCGGCGAGACCAGTTTCCAACGATTCGTCAAGCGGGTGGGCTGAGTGGGTTTCCGAAGCGTAGTGAAAGTGAATATGATACTTTCGGTGTAGGGCATTCGTCAACTTCGATTTCGGCGGCATTAGGCATGGCAGTGGCTGCTCGCTTGAAAGGAGAGCAACGTAAGCATGTGGCGGTGATCGGGGATGGGGCCTTGACCGGCGGAATGGCATTTGAGGCCCTCAATCATGGAGGCGTGGAAAATGCCGATTTGCTGGTGATCCTCAATGATAATCAGATGTCGATCGATCCCAATGTGGGCGCCCTCAAAGAGTACTTGACTACCATCACAGTATCGTCTGCTTATAATAAGTTTCGGGATGAGGTATGGTATGTACTCACGAAGCTCAAAAAGGTGGCTCCTCATTTGCGTGAATTGGTGGGTGGATTGGAGAAGAGCTTGAAAAGTCTGGTATCCGCTCAGAGCAATTTTTTTGAATCGTTACACTTTCGTTATTTTGGGCCAGTGGATGGTCATGACGTATTGCATTTGGTGCGGATTTTAAGGGACTTGAAGGTGTTGCCAGGCCCCAAGTTGTTGCATGTGCTTACATTGAAAGGAAAGGGCTATTTGCCGGCAGAGAAAAATCAAACGAAGTGGCATTCCACAGGAGGATTTGATAAGTTGTCGGGGGTGAGTGTTGGCACGTCTACTTCCCAAAGTGGGCCCCTGAAATATCAGGATGTTTTTGGACAGACAGTGGTGGAACTGGCTGAACGCAATGATCGAATTGTGGTAATTACGCCGGCGATGCCTACTGGGTCATCGGTTACTTACATGATGGAGCGATTTCCCGATCGGGCTTTTGATGTCGGCATTGCCGAGCAACATGCTGTTACTTTCTCTGCGGCTCTGGCTGCAGAAGGGATGCGTCCGTTTTGTGCGATATATTCAACGTTTCTCCAGCGTGGCTATGACCAATTGATTCATGATGTCGCTATTCAGAAACTACCCGTTGTTTTTTGTATTGATCGGGCCGGATTGGTAGGTGCCGATGGTCCCACGCATCATGGTGCTTTTGATTTGGCGTATATGCGTCCCGTCCCTAATCTGATTATCTCCGCCCCTATGAATGAGCAGGAATTGCGCAACTTGATGTATACCGCTCAATTGGAAACGATCAACCAGCCGTTTGCCATCCGATATCCACGTGGAAAGGGGGTCATGACAGATTGGAGAACACCTTTTGAGGAAGTACCAATTGGGAAAGGACGCATTTTGACGGAAGGAAACGACTTACTGATTATATCCATAGGTCACGTGGGCAATGCAGTGCAGGAAGCCATCTCGATGCTTCATCAGCAGGATATTTATCCCGCACATTTTGATGCACGTTTTCTGAAGCCACTCGACGAAGCATCCCTTCATCATTTGCTCTCGAAATTCCGACGGGTCATCACTGTTGAAGACGGAACGGTGTTGGGTGGACTGGGCGATGCGATTCTTGATTTTGCAGTACGATATGGATATGTGTTGCAACTGAAAAAGCTGGGCATCCCCGACCGGTTTATTGAACATGCCCCTCCCGACCTTCTCCATCGCCAATGTGGATACGACGTCAATGGAATTGTATTGGCGGCAAAAGAGATGATGGTGCATATTTGGAAGTAGTACATTAGGTAAGGGAATGGGAGCGGTGGCTGTTGTGATGGCAGCTTGATGCCTTTGGTTGAATTTAAGGAGTGATTAATATGTCGCGGATGAAGTATGCAGTGGGTGTAATGGTGGGGTCATCATTAGATGGCATGGATATGGTGGGGGTACGGTGGAATATCAAACGTCCGTCGATTTTTGTGCTGGAGCAATCGGCCACTGTTCCTTTACCCCAAGAGTGGAAGCAGTGGATTGAACATCGATGTTTTACGAATATTTCGTATTGTGCCCTTCATCGAGAGGAAATTCGGTTTTCTCGCTGGGTAGCTCGTCAGATTAAAGCATTTGTAAAGGAACATCATCCCGAAGTGATAGGATTTCATGGGCCAACCCTCTATCATGATGAGACGGGTCCTATTTCATATCAGTGGGGTGATGGGGCCTTCCTTTATGGAGATTTAGCAATTCCAGTAGTAGTGGATTTCCGGGCAGTTGATCAAGCCCTGGGAGGGGCGGGGGCACCGATTTTGTCTTACGTAGAACATCTAGCATTTCCTGATTATGATGGGACTTTGAATCTGGGAGGAATTGCAAATATTTCATTTGCAAAAGGGGAGCATCATGGCCGTGATGTGGTTCCTTGTAATCAGCTTTTGAATCGGTTGGCTCATGAACGAGGTGCACCATACGACTGTAATGGGGAGTGGGCCCGTCAGGGCAAGGTCAATCCTTCGTTACTGATGGATTTACAATTGATTCAATGTGATTGGATAGCCCAATCACTCGATCGGAAAGAAATCTTTGAGGTATATTGGCCTGTTCTGGAGCACTATAAGGCATGCCCCCTAGGAGATCGTCTTCGGACAGTGGTTGAATTTATTGCCCAATCGATAGCGCAGGTGGTGCCGCCGGATGCTCGGGTGTTAGTCACGGGTGGGGGAGTGCATCATTCTTTTTTGATGGAGCGGGTTTGTGCCTTGTCATCAGCTACTTTTGAAATTCCCGATCGGCAGATTGTGGACTACAAGGAGGCGATGCTGATAGCATTGATGGCGTTGCTCCGATTGTATCAATTACCCAATACGTATCTTTCTTATCAAGCGGGCTTGACCGCAGGTGCATTATGGGGTGCTTCTGGACGATCCCAGAAGGATTAAGTAGACAGGGTAAATGTGGGAGATATTGGATTGGGTACTGTCGGTAGTGCATGGAATTGTTGTAGTATTTAATCTTTTGGGGTGGATTCCCTCGAAAACGCGCCGTCTTCACTTTGCTTTGGTTAACCTCACGGCATTTAGCTGGATGGTGATGGGCAGTGTTTATGGATGGGGATACTGCTTTTTGACGGATTGGCACTGGCGTGTAAAGCACCATTTGGGGGAGCAAGACCTACCTTCATCGTTTGTCCAGTATGTGCTGGGGAAATGGGGGATGCCCCATGTGCAGTCCACGGTGGATAGCGTAGTGGCGGGTACGTTTGCCGTGGTGTGGTTGATTGCATGGATTCATTGGTGGCGTCGCCGGCGACGAACCACTTACGCCTAAGTTGAAATCAGCGGTCATTGCAGAATGAATGGTTGGTGGGTTCGAGGTTAAATTGTTCTTTAGCAAATTTAATCATGTAATCGAAGGCTGCTCGATAGTCATTGGGAATAACACCATCAAGGATGGCCTCTCGCACTGCATTTTTGATTTCGCCTACGGTACGGCTGGGTGGTATGCCAAAGGTTTTCATGATGATATCACCTGTGATGGGAGGCTGCCAGTTTCGGAGACGATCGCGTTCGATGACTTCGTCAATGAGCTGTCGGAGTTTTTCGAGGCGTTGCCGATAGCGATGCTTGCGCTGGGGGTCACGGGTGGTAATATCGGCTTTGCAGAGGGTAAAGAGGTCGTCCAGTTGGTCTCCGCTTTCTACTACCAGCCTGCGGATGGCACTGTCGGTGAAGGGTTCGGTGACCAGTTGCACCGGTCGTTGGTGAAGTCGTACCAGCTTTTGGACGTAGCGCATGGGTTCTCCTAACGGTAAAGCCAGGCGCCGAAAAATGCGGGGGATCATCTTAGCGCCTACTACTTCGTGACCATGAAAGGTCCACCCCTCTTGCGGGGTAAACCGCTTGGTGCGGGCCTTGCCAATATCATGGAGGAGGGCAGCCCATCGGAGCCATAGATGATTGCTGGATTGGGCGATATTGTCAACCACCTGGAGGGTGTGATAAAAATTATCCTTGTGCCGTTGGCGGTCGATCTCCGTTACGCCTTTGAGGGCAGTTAGCTCAGGGAGGATCATATTTAGAAGTCCGACCTGGTCGAGGAGTCGTAGTCCATGTGCTGGTTGGGGGCTCATTAAGATTTTATGGAATTCGTCTCGGATGCGTTCTGGTGCCACAATTTGAATCCGTTCTTTGTGTTGTTGGATGGCTTCGTGAGTAATGGGATGGATATGGAAGCGGAGCTGTGTGGCAAAGCGAATGGCCCTTAGCATCCGTAGCGGATCGTCATCGAATGTTTGATGGGGGTCGAGGGGAGTTCGGATAATACCTTGGCGGAGGTCGTTTAATCCATTAAAAAGATCGATCAGCTGGTGGCGATGTGGGCCACTGAGCCCAATCGCCATAGCATTGATGGTGAAGTCTCTTCGTTGGAGATCTTCTTCGAGGGTGCCGGGTTGGATCTTAGGGTTGCGGGATTCTCGGCGGTACGATTCTTTTCGTGCCCCGACAAATTCGATGATGATGGAATCCAGTTCGATACGGGCGGTTCCAAAGTTGCGATAGATTGAGAAGGGGGCATGCGGTTGGATATGTTGTCGGACTTTACGGGCAAAATGGATTCCATCTCCTACGACCATAATGTCGATTTCGGGCGGAGTTTTCCCCAATAAGACGTCTCGAACCCATCCTCCTACCACAAAAGATTTGAGGCCTTCCTGTTCCCCCAATGCCCCAATTTGCTGGAGTAATGGATGGTGTATCACATGCCGAATTGCCCGTTCGACCGATATGTCGGTCATAAAAATGGGGTTGATATTCGATTATTTGATAAATAGGATGTCGTTGTCAGGTTGGGCAATGCGGGCAACGTGGTTATCTTGCAATTCGACAATGATTTTGATGTGCGTGTGGGGGTCGGTCAGGTCGGCATCCCATTCAGCCACCACCATTTTGATAAGTCCGTAGTCGCCGAGGAAGCTTTGCAGTCTTCCCATGTGTCGGAAGTAGATGGAAGTATTTTGAGGATCTTGCGATATTTTGATATCTTTCCCTCCTACGAACTCGGTAAATATTTCGTCTTTGGTGATGAGCTTAATGATCTGGCATCGGAAAGGTAGGATGAGACGTTGTCCGATGTAAAATCCGTTGAGTTGTTGTTCGAGTGCTTCTTTGATTGTACGTGGCATGATTGCTTAGCGTTTTCTGCGTTTGGCTTGTTGTTGACGCTGCATTTGTTCGAGGCGTTGCAGCCATCCTCCCTTTTGGTTTTTTCGTTTTTGACGGGTGGCTTCGATTTGGGCTTTCAATTTCTCTTTGTTGACGATTCTTTCGAACCACTGGGTTTGGGCAATGGAGAGGATGTTGTAGGAAAGATAGTAGTAGCTGAGGGCAGCTGAGTATCCATTCATAATGAAGAAGAAGAAAATCGGCATAAAGTAGGTCATCAGTTTTTGCTGCTGTTGTTGTTGGGGGGTTCCCATTGAGGGCGGACTGGCAAATCGATTATAAATGATAAGGGATAATGACATCAACAGGGCGAATCCACTGATGTGGTTGCCCAGGAAAGGGATATGAAAGGGAAGACGGAGCAGTACATCGTAGGTGCTGAGGTCGTGGGCCCATAGGAAGCTTTGTTGTCGAAGTTCGATGGAAGCTGGGAAGAACCGGAACATGGCAATTAGAATGGGCATCTGGAGTAGCATGGGCAGGCATCCACCTAATGGACTTACACCGGTTTGTTGGTAGAGGCGGAGTTGGGCCTGCTGAAGTTTGACGGGATCGTCTTTATACTTTTTTTGGAGTTCGGCCAGTTCGGGTGCCAGGAGTTTCATCTTGGCAGAGGAAAGATAGGATTTGTAAGTAAAAGGCGACACGATCAACTTGATAAATACGGCCAGCAGAAATATGATGATGCCGTAATTCGTGATAAATTGTTCGAGGAAATGAAAGACAGGAATAATAATCCACACATTGACCCATCGGAAAATGGCCCATCCGAGCGGAATCAAGTCGGTGAGTTCGTGTCCGATTTGTTTTAGGATGCCATAGTGAAGGGGTCCAAAGTACCATTGAAATTGGAAGGATGATTGGCTGTAGGGGTTGATGGAAAGAGCCATTACTGCTTTTCCTTCTTTTAGAAGGAGTGAATCGGCTGCTGCATCATCTTCTTCCGTTTGTGTCAGGATAGCCACTTGGGCTTTGTCGGTATTGTCTGGCAAGAACAGAACTTGTGTGAAAAACTGTTGTTTAAGGGCTATCCAGTCAATCTTTCCAACCAGGTCTTCTTCATCGGACTTACGAGAGGACAATTCATTGGGGGCTTCGTCTACATATCGATAAGCGACGGTTGTGTAGGGTCGTTCCTGATCGGGTTCCCATTCTTGCCGTAGGATTTGTGCCCGCCATTCCATGTCAATCAGGCCTATGTTGCCAGAGAGGAGGCGCTCCATCTGATGGGGCACTACTTCAAATTTCATTTCGTATCCTTCGCGGGGTAGTCGATAGATGTATTCCAGTTCGGCACCGTTGGGTAGGGGGAGGGCCAGTCGGAGTATGGAGTCTGCGTATTCACGCATGACGAACTTTTCAGTGGCGGTATTGATGACCGTTGCCCCGTATGGGATTAAAAAACGGACGACGGATCGTCCGGAGTCGGTGAGTGTTACCGGAGTTTGCCAGGCGGTTTTGTATTTTTTGAGTTGGATGCGTATTGGGGCTCCGCCGTATTCGGCAACGGTAATGTGCATGTGACTGTTTTCGAGTGTATAAGTTTTTCCTATGTTAATGGATGGCTTAGTAGGGGAATGGCGGGGGGGAAGGACGGATGGTGTGGATACATTTTTGGATGGGATGGAAGTATTAGAGGCAGGGGCGGTTGCATTGGAATCGGGTGTGGGCAATGGTGGGGTCGGGGTATTACGCTCTGCCCACCACGAGAAACCGATCAGGATAAGGAAAATGAGGAAGAATGCAATAATTGCATTGCGATCGATTCCAGATGATTGTTGATTGAGCATTGATGGTCAGTCCACTTGTTTTATCGTTGGACAATATGCTCCCATCGAACGGTAGCTGGTGGATGGGTGGCTACATCAGGTGTTTGAATATGGGTGATGCTGGGGTGATGGGTTGATGGTTCGGCATCTCCAAACAGCAGGCCGGTTTTGGGGAGAATAGGTGCCGTTACCAATGCGATAACGGACATCAGTTTGAGGAGAATATTTAACGACGGGCCAGATGTGTCTTTGAAAGGGTCGCCCACGGTGTCCCCGACGACGGCGGCTTTATGGGGTTCGCTGCCTTTCTGGTATGTTTGGTTGCCTATTTGGAGTCCTGCTTCAAACATTTTTTTAGCATTATCCCATGCTCCTCCGGCATTCGATTGAAAGAGTGCCATGAGCACACCCGATACGGTGACGCCTGCAAGCAATCCGCCCAACATTTCAGTGCCTCCCAGATAGCCAATGGCAACAGGGGTGATAACGGCTACCATTCCGGGCAAGATCATTTCTTTGATGGCTGATGTGGTGGATATTTCTACGCATCGGGCATATTCTGCTTTACCTTCAGCTTCTTGGAAGGTTTTTTGGTCGTTGGGGTTCCATTGTTCGAAGGGCTGATTGCCGTTTTTTCGCATCACTTCAAGGGCACGTTTTAATTGGGGTATGGATGTAAACTGGCGTCGTACTTCCTGAATCATCGACATGGCGGCCCGTCCTACTGCCCGCATTGCTATTGATGAAAACAGGAATGGCATCATTCCACCGATGAATAGTCCGGCCATAACCGACGGCTTGGATATATCGATGGTGGTCATTCCGGTTACTGCCATGTAGGCGCTGAATAGGGCCAAGGCGGTGAGGGCTGCCGATCCGATGGCAAATCCTTTTCCAATGGCGGCGGTGGTGTTGCCGACGGCATCCAGCTGGTCGGTTCGTTGTCGGACTTCTGCAGGCAATTCTGACATTTCAGCGATGCCTCCGGCATTATCGGCGATGGGGCCGTAGGCGTCGACTGCTAGTTGGATTCCGGTATTGGATAGCATGCCAACTGCGGCGATGGCGATGCCGTAGAGCCCTGCCAGTTCGAATGCTAATACGATGGCAGCGGCGATGATGATAATGGGGAGTACGGTTGACATCATGCCTACCGATACGCCTGCAATGATATTAGTGGCAGGTCCGGTGAGGCTTTGTTGGGCGATGAATCGTACGGGGCGTTTACCGAATCCGGTGTAGTATTCCGTGATGAGCCCAATGAATACTCCAGCCGCCAAGCCGATGATGGTTGCCCAGAAGACATTGGCGGCGTAGTAGGTTTGTCCTTGGAAATTCCATGATTCGGGCAATAGCGTTTTGATGAGGAAGTAGGAAGCAATGATCATGACAATGGCCGATATAAATTCTCCGGTGTTGAGGGCTTTTTGGGGATTTCCTCCTTCTTTGACCTTGACGAAGAAGGTGCCGAGGATGGAAGTTATAATTCCGACGCCTCCGAGCAAAAGTGGCAGGAGTACAGGGCCCATTTTGCCCCACTGATCGGTGAAATTGGGGTCGATGGCAAAGGCGGCGCCCAGGACCATGGCTCCGACCATAGATCCGACATACGATTCGAACAGGTCGGCTCCCATTCCTGCGACGTCGCCGACGTTATCACCGACGTTATCGGCGATGGTGGCAGGATTGAGGGGGTGGTCTTCAGGAATACCTGCTTCGACTTTTCCGACGAGGTCGGCTCCTACATCAGCGGCTTTGGTGTAGATTCCCCCGCCAACTCGGGCAAATAAGGCAATGGACGAGGCACCAAATGAAAATCCGGTGATTACTGATATTACTTTGGTGAGGGCTTCTCCTTCGGTTCCAAAAAGGTGAGAGTAGAGAATCAAAAGTAGGGAAAGTCCAACAATGCCGAGCCCTACGACTGCCATGCCCATCACCGATCCTCCGGTGAAGGCAACCAGTAGTGCTTTAGAAAGCCCTTGGCGTGCGGCTTGGGTGGTGCGTACGTTGGCTTTGGTGGCTACCCGCATTCCAATAAACCCAGCCAGTGCTGATGAGAAGGCCCCTAACACGAATGATAGGGCGATGAGCGGCGAAGAGTCAGGGGTCCGGTTGGACAGTGCAAGGATGACTGCTACTGCGATCACGAAGATGATGAGCACTTTGTATTCAGCTTTCAGAAATGCTAAGGCTCCTTCAGCGATATACCTACTGATATTGGCCATTTTTTCAGTGCCGACTGGTTGTTGGCCAATCCAGATGGTTCGCCACAAGGTGTACAGGAGTCCAAGAATGCCCATTGCGAGGATAGCATACATTAATGTTTCCATAACAAGTTTGGATTTTTGTGAAGTTTTAGGGGCGGCAAATTTAGCTTTGGTAGGCTAAGGGTTGATAAAAGCCTTTATGAATGTTTTCGGAAGAGCTGTCCTTGCAAGAAGCGAAGCTTGATTCGGATGAATTCGGTAACGAATTGGCGTTGTCCGAGGAGCACTCCCCATGCGTATAGAAAGGCATAGTATAGCGGCAAGACAACAATAGCGAAGACAAGGATCCGGATCCATAGGGGACTATTCGAAGTTAGCCCCAACAGCTGGTGAACCCATTGGCTGGTGTAGAGGGTAGAAGTTCCAGCCATGGCAAAGGATGCCAGGATAAGGAGCACGCTGACGCTATTGCGTATGCCCCATCGTTTTTTAAGTTTTTCGAGGACATATCTCATCCGGCCCTGTTTCTGAGGGGGGTTGATGCAAAGGTATGTTTTTTAGAGGAGATGTAATTATTACTTAGGGGAAGTGATATGGATAGGAGATGATTCAATTTTGTAGTGGCGTTGATTTGAGGTTTTATGTTGGATAAGCGCCGTATGGGTTTGATTGTGGCAGTGGGGGGAGTGGTCTGGATGGTTACCGAGGGGGGTATGGGTGCTTTGTCGCGGGTGGGTATGGTTACGTGGGTTATTATTACATTTTGGGTATTTGAGGTGATTCCTTTGGCGATCACTGCCCTGATTCCGTTGATTGCTTTTCCGCTGTTGGGTATTTCGGACATTGGATCGGTTGCTGCGCTGTATGCACATCCAATTATTTACTTATTCTTGGGTGGGTTTATGGTGGCTTATGCGTTGGAGAAACATGGTATTCATCTTCGATTGGCACTGGGGTTGCTTAGGTGGGTGGGATCGAAGCCGTCATTGATTTTGCTATCGTTGATTGTTTTAGCGGCGGGTTTGAGTATGTGGATCAGTAATACAGCTACAACGTTGATGTTGCTTCCGCTGACGGCTTCGGTGATTGAGATTATGGAGCGTGAGCATAAGCATTTGAATATCGCGCCGGTGTTTTTGTTGTCGGTGGCGTATGCTGCCAATATTGGGGGAACGATGACGCCAGTGGGTACGCCTCCTAATGTGATTTTCATGGGTTTTATGGAGGAGCGTGGTTTGGCTGTGCCTGATTTTTTTTCTTGGATGGTCCGGGTGGTGCCGTGGGGGGCATTGATGTTGGCATTTTTATATGTATATCAAGTGCGCCATTTGCGGGGTTTTGCCTCTTTGGGGGCTGATTGGTCTGAGATGTTGGAGGAGCGTTGGCGGTTGCTGGGTGATCTTACGGGATCGCAGCGTCGGGTGATGTGGATTTTTGGGTTGACAGTGTTGGGATGGATATTTCGTCCGTTGCTGGCTCGGTTGTTTGGGCTTTCAGGTCTTCATGATGCGGTGATTGCGATGTTGGGAGGTTTTTTGATGTTTGTGATACCTGCGTCGGGGGATGGGGAGGAAGGAGGGTTGCTGGTTGAAGAGGATATTCGGCGGTTGCCATGGTCGATTTTAATTCTTTTTGGGGGAGCCCTTTCGTTGGCGCATGTGTTGCAAGATTACGGGGTATTTGAAATTGCTG
>CAYVLB010000008.1:0-28366 GCA_964452325.1 uncultured Sphingobacteriales bacterium
AAAACGTGTTGGGGTCGTTGCGGTATCCATGTTGGCCGCCCATCACAAGGTTTAAGCCCGGCCGTACTTGCCATTCAAGTTTGGGCGAGATGTTGTATGCTATGTAGTTGGCATTGGGACGGGTCTTCACATGCTCCATTTGATCTTTTCGAACAAATGCTGCTGCACTGACAAATCCGCCCCCCGCAGGATTGGGACGAATCGGATCGTCTTTCAGGTCTGCCAATACATCGTCCTTTATCTTCCACACCCCAATTGCCGAAGGATCTTCATCTTTCAAATAGGTATATGTCCCGGACAAGAAAAAACCCAACGCAGTCTGCTCCTTGTCCGTCCCTTTGTTGCGTTTCAAAAAGGGCCCTGAGATATTGCCTTCAAGCGTGTTGTAGCCGTAGGGGTCGGTCAATTGCGAGCTGATAACTTCCATCGAACCATAGAATCGATCCGATGGCCCCTTGGTAATAATGCTGACAATTCCTCCCAGCGCGTCCCCATATTGGGCAGGAATTCCACCGGTGATTACCGACAGCTGTTCGATCGCACTTTGCGGGACCGCATTCAAACCACGCACCTTCACCCCGTCCACGTAATAAATGGTACCACTCGTACGCTGCCCCTTAATAATGGGGGTACTGCCTTCCGAACTAATTACACCGGCTGCCAGGCCGGCCAGCTGATTCACGCTTCGGGTAGGTGCTTTGCGAATTTCCTTGGCAGTAAGGGTACCGCCGGTGGTATTATTGTCGGCCTCGATGAGCGGTTTCTCATATTCGATAACTTCCACCTCTTGAAGCTCAATACCTGCCGACAAGGCCAAGTTTTGAAATGTTACCTTCCCAGGATATACCACCACACCTTTGACGATCACGTCCTTGTATCCTACATAGGTGGCATGTATATCATATGTTCCCGGCGGAACTGGCTTGATCACAACCCGGCCTTCAAGATCTGAAGTCGCCCCGCCTTTTTGAATACCATTTCGCAGGATGACAATGTTCGCAAACTCAAGGGGGGCCCCAGACGTCTTATCAAAGATTTTGCCCCGGATTTCGCCATATTGAGTTTGGGCTTGCCCCATAGCAAACCATCCCAGCCCCATTAAAAGCATGCAAAACCGGAAAAACTGTAACTTTTTCATAGTCACCTCGTTGTAAAAAGCGGGTCAAATATATTACATTTTGGGAGTGAGATATGAATATCCAATAAATAAAGGCAATGCGCTACCTTTGCCTACAGCCAAACCATTTGCCTCTATGATTATACCAAGTGGCTACTACCACAAAATAATTGGTGCTTTCGGGCTCTTGTTATTGATCGGAACGGGTGCAGGATTAAATGCTTGTACCAACAAATGCTCGGAAGGGGGGTGTGAAAATGGTGGAGTGTGCGTGGAGGGAACATGTGAATGTCCTCCGGGTTATAGTGGGGATCGTTGTGAAAAAGAAAATGCACCCAAAGTAATAACCGCTAAAAAAGTGAAGCTGATCAAGATCGCACGGACCAATGCCGCGGGGCGGGAGTTTGACGCTGCCGAATATCCAGACGTATATGTTGTCATTCGACGGGGGCTTGAAAAAGTAGTACACACGGCGACTCAACTCAATGTAAAACCAACCCAGGAAGCAGAGCTTGAGATAAGCAATCAAGCCTTTCTGTACCCGTCTTCTGAATATACCATTGAGTTATGGGACAATGATAAAATCTCCGGTGGGGACGAAGACGATTTGGTGGCTAGTGCGAATTTTCGCCCGTGGGCATCGGGCAACGGCTTTCCCGAATGGTTGCCTATATCCTTTGAAAACGGCCGCCATGAAGTGGCCATCAAATTGGAATATCAATGGTAGAAAGCATGGGTTCATCAAAAAAGCTGACCCGTACCCGAGAGGGTAAGATTGTGTGTGGTGTGGCTCAAGGGATAGCTAATTACTTGGGAGTTGATGTGCTATGGGTCCGTTTTGCCTTTATCGGCCTGTTTTTGTTGCATGGAAGTGGCCTGTTGATTTACTTCTTGCTGTGTTTGCTCCTCCCCATGGAGGTCCCTTATTATTACACCCAAGCAGGAGGTTTCCAAACCCCTACAAATACTTCTGAATCTAACTCATCTTCGCCCAATGCACATGTACCCCGTACCGAACGACCTTCTCAGCCACCTACCCAGTCAGATTCCAGTATGTGGGTAATGGGAGTGATGCTAATCGCTCTGGGCTTTTTATTTTTAGCAGATAACGTCTTTCCAGATTTTCGATTCTCCTTATATTGGCCATGGCTGTTGGTCGCTATCGGAGTAGGTATTTTACTATCTATATACTTTAACAATACACAATCGCATGACGAATCGTAGAGCACTTTGGGGATGGGTTCTCATTATGGGGGGGCTACTATGGTGGATGGGGAATATGGGATGGATTCGGCTACCATGGGAAAAAATCGGAGACTTGTGGCCGGTGATTCTGATCGGCGGCGGTGTAACCATTCTTCCCACGCCCCGCCCTGTTAAGATGACCATTGGATTGATTTGCCTTGTAGGGGTGATGATTTTGCTCTACTTAGCCCAACAAGAGGAAGTCCACCAAATGATCTATTAGCCAATTGGAATTCACCGTTCCTTTGTCAGGGATAAGGACAAGGTACGCTCATTGAAAAGGAGGCATCCCTTACTCAACTAAGAGAATATCTCTCGTAGTTTTTCAAAGAATGACTTACCCTTTTTGCGTGAGGGACTTTTTTGGGAAAAGTGGGGTTGTGCACGAAGTTCCTCTACAAGGCGCCGTTCAGTTTCAGTCAAAGTAGAAGGAACCCAGATACTGACATATACAAGGAGGGAGCCCCGCTTATTGCGGTTGCGTAGGTTGGGAATTCCATATCCATGTACCCGAAGAATACGTCCACTGGAGGTACCAGGAGGTACTTTGACCTTTACCTTTTTATCGATAGCAGGAATCAGCACTTCCGTTCCTAACATGGCGTCAACGGGGTTCAGCTCCAAGTGATAGATCAGGTCAAGCCCTTTGCGGCGCAGCTCAGGATGTGGCTTTTCCTCAATAACAACATAAAGGTCACCGGAGGATCCGCCATACTTGCCGGCATGCCCTTTTTCATTAAATCGAAGGGTCGTCCCTTCAGTCGCACCTGGCGGAATGGGGAGCTCAACCGTGACCTCAGCCCATACCGCACTTTCGCCGTCACACGTAGGGCAACGATCAGAGATCGATCGGCCCATTCCGCCACATGCAGGGCATGTAGAAGCCGTAACCATCTGCCCCAAAAAAGTATTCGTAACACGACGGACTTGCCCACTTCCATGACACACCCTACAGGTGGTATGCTGTGCATTGGGACCAAATCCCTTCCCTTCACAGGTGGTACAAACAACCCGGCGCCGCAGCTTGATCTTTTTGGTTACTCCACGAACAATTTCGTCAAGCCCCAAGGATAGGGTAATGCGAATATCCTGTCCCTTGCGCGGGCGGTATTGATGACTAGACCGTTGTTGATAAGTCCGCCCCCCGAAAAAGTCACCGAAAATATCGCCAAAATGTTCGAAAATATCTTCGATGGTAACACCACCCTGAGTAGACCACGTTTGCCCTCGAACACCTTCCATTCCAAATTGGTCGTAGCGGCGCCGCTTTTCAGGATCACTGAGTACTTCGTAGGCTTCACTGATTTCCTTAAACTTTTCCTCGGCCGCCGCATCACCCGGGTTACGATCGGGATGGTACTGCATGGCCAACTTTCGATAGGCCGCTTTGATTTCCTCAAGGGTTGCATTCTGGGGTACCCCCAATATCGCGTAATAATCTTTACCAACCGCTGTCCGCATTATGTAAGGGATTTCACATGCACACGTCAACTGCAAATTAACGCAGAACGCAAGTTGATTGTTCGATCAGGGATCAAATGTGGGCGCTAGAGGATTCGAACCTCCGACCTCTTGCTTGTAAGGCAAGCGCTCTGAACCAACTGAGCTAAGCGCCCTTAATCGGGCGACAAAAGTATGGGATTTTGCTTTTTTGTATTGCCTTTTTTCAGCAGATGAAGTCATTGCTAAAAACAATTAGCGGCATTGGCTGGGGTATAGGGATGGGCATGCTATTGTGGAGCCATCGAATCAACATTCGAGGTTGGGTGGAACGTACCCGACTTCAATGGTGGGAAGGAATATCGTTATGCGTACCTGCTGCAATGGGGGTTCGTCATGGATGCATTGATTACAATGGCCCATGGGGGAATAATGATCCCCAAGCCCGTGGATGGCAGCGACTCGTAAATTTTGTAGGTTCTGATTGTTACATTGCTTTGCTACATGGGTATTGCTGGGATGAATTCATCCATCATATTCCATGTAGGCACAATCACGGAGGTAAGAATTGTTCGGAACTCATTGGCCGGAGTTCGGGGACTGGCCAAAATGTCGACTCCACCAGAAATAAACTAACAATGCACCCAATGAAAATGCTGCTGCGACAACCAGAGGGCCATTGATCCATTTGGCCGCAATAGGTGCCACGATAAGGGGGGCCGATCCGATAGCCAATGACTGAAAAGATTGATATGCACCCAGCAAGCGTCCTTGAAAACGGGTACTCACCTGAGTGGAAAGTTCACTCAGATAATGGGGATAACTTAATCCATGATGGATAGATATCAGAGGGACTGTAGCATAGGCCCATCCAACGGAGGGGGCCAATGAGAAAATGAGAAATGAAACCACCAGCCCCGGCAAGGCAACCCGCAAGATATGGGCAGATGAAAACCGACGTCCGAGGAAATGATTCAATACCGTTTGCGTGAAAATAATCCAACACCCGACGTATCCAAAGAATAGACCAAGACCCCGAATCGACATTTGAAATTTTTGAATCATAATTACATCCACAAAATGCGTGTAGGCTGAAAATCCCAGCCATGCCAGAAAACCTCCAATAAGAAGCCACCACAATTTTCGAGGATGTCGCCACAACCACCCCCACCCAAAGCGTTCCCGCCACTGGCCCAACTTCCCCTTACCGAATGTCTCAGGATAATATCGCCACACAAAGCATAGGTTGATCATCAGGAGTGCGAGGGTCAGATAAAAAGGAGTAGTGTAGTAGAATGTGGGATGCACCGTGGGGTCCGATAATATTCCCCCGATGAATGGTCCCAAAATGAATCCCGCCCCGAAAGCTGCAGTAATCATACCAAAATATCGTCCCCGCCCGGATGCAGGCACGACGTCGGCAATAGTGGCATAAAGCATCGCAGTACTAGCACCCGTTAGTCCATCCAGTAAACGGCCCAGAATGAGGAGCTCCAATCGCTGAATAAGGATACCCACCAAAAAAGCCGCATACCCTGCCATGCTTCCCAAAATACTCAACATCAGTACTTTCCTACGACCCCATACGTCTCCCAAGCTGCCTAGGAGTGGAGCGCCGATCACCATCATCAACGGATACGATGCCTTCAGGATACCAATCCAGTAGATGGCTTTTGTCGTTTCATCGGAATGAAAAAAGAGTCCACTTTTGATCAATAGCGGGCTCACAACCGGGAAAATAATGGTAATCCCTAAAAAATTAATAAAGGCGGTAATTAGCACCACCGTCAACAATCCCATGGAGGACGGAGAAGTGGCCACACTCATCAACGTTTAAGCGGGGAAACTGCGTTCAGGGCAGCCTCAATAGTAGGATATCGCAAGGAAATCATTTGGCGGATTCGACTCGAATCAACACGCAACGACCCCGTCAAGGCACGTTCCATTTCTCCAAGCATAATCCGCAACATCCACCGGGGCACATTGGGCAGAAAAATCGCCTTGTTGATTGAAGAGACGAACTCGTATATGAATTTTTTATGGCGCACTGGACGGGGAGCACATGCATTATAAATGCCTGCCGAATGGGGTGAGTTTAATGCCCATTGAATTACTGTGGCCAAGTCATCGATATGAATCCAACTCATCCACTGATTCCCTGATCCCAATGGCGACAGCAAATTGAGTAATGCCAACGGCATTAATCGGGCGATTATCCCCCCATCTGCTCCTATCACGACCCCCGTTCGCAGGATAACCAGGCGGCGGTTCAATGCCATTACCTCTTGAGCCGCCGCTTCCCAATCGATGGAAAGACGTGCTAAAAATCCATCGCCGGGAGGGGCCGACTCTGAAAGCCATTCGTCGCCCCGATCGTAGCCATAGTATCCGACCCCAACAACTTGTATAAAAGTCTTTGCCTGCCAGTGATCAGCCATGCTTACTAAAAAGCAAGTACTGTCAATTCGACTTCGATAAAGGGCTTCTTTGAAACGGCGCGTCCAGCGGCCTCCCGCAATGTTTTCCCCCGCCAAATTAACCACCGCTTGCACGGTAAGCGGAAATCGTTCATCGATTTGGCAGCTAGCCGGATCCCACCAAAAAATGGTTTTGCCGTCTACCACTGAGCGGCGCCGAGAAAGCACTTTCACATCCCACCCGTCTGCCCTCAATAAGGAATGGAGTCGACGCCCGATAAAACCCAACCCTCCTGCCAACACGACCGTACCCCGCATGGTCTCATAAGAGTTCATGAAAAACGGCTACTTTTGAACCTTCCAAAATAAACATATGGTGCCGTGAACGTTCATGAGTATCAAGCAAAAGCTCTTTTGAAACGCTTCGGCGTCAAGGTCCAGGAAGGGATCGTTGCCACCACCCCCAACGAAGCTGTGGAGGCTGCCCGTAAGCTACAAGAAGATACGGGAACAACATTATGGGTGATAAAAGCCCAGATTCATGCAGGGGGGCGCGGTAAAGCTGGGGGCGTTAAATTGGCAAAGAACTTAGATGAGGTGCACCGCATCGCTGAAAAGATGCTCGGTATGACATTAGTCACCCCCCAAACGGGCCCTGAAGGGAAAGTCGTTCATAAAATCCTTGTTGCACAGGATGTATATTATCCAGGCCCAGAACCCCACAAGGAATATTACATTAGCATCATGCTGGACCGTAGTCGTGGACAAGATGTAATCATTCATTCCACCGAAGGAGGGGTCAATATCGAAGAAGTTGCCGAACAAATGCCAGAAAAAATTTTCAAAGTTCACATACATCCCGGACTTGGTATTCAACCATTTGAGGCACGCAATGTGGCATTTAACCTTGGTTTAAAGGGAATAGCCTTTAAGAACATGGTCAAGTTCGTCACGCAACTATACACTGCCTATGAATCGTTAGATGCCTCGCTGATCGAAATCAACCCTTGCCTAAAAGCTGCCGACGGGGCTATTTTGGCGGTGGATGCCAAAGTTAACCTTGATGACAATGCACTGTTCCGCCATCCGGATTATCGAGATTTTGTGGATCCCCACGAACATGACGAGTTGGAATGGGAAGCGATGCAACACGGGTTAAACTATATTCGCCTGGATGGCAACATTGGCTGCATGGTCAATGGGGCGGGATTGGCAATGGCTACAATGGATATGATCAAACTCAGTGGTGGCCATCCTGCCAACTTTCTGGATGTTGGGGGGGCGGCCAGTGCACAAACAGTCGAGGCTGGATTCCGGATTATCCTCAAAGATCGTAACGTCCGAGCCATTCTGGTCAACATATTCGGTGGAATCGTACGTTGCGATCGGATTGCCAATGGCATTATCGAAGCGTTGCGTAATATCGAAACATTCAATTTGCCACTGATTGTTCGGTTGCAAGGCACCAATGCAGAAGCCGCACGTGATCTGATTGAAAACAGTGGTTATCCCATCCAATTTGTGGAATTGTTGGAGGAGGCAGCACAAGCTGTCAGTAAGGTAGTCCAGCAATAAGTCAAAACAATGCCACTGATTGCTTCGGTATCGGGAATTCGTGGCACCATTGGTGGAAAGCCGGGCAAAGGGCTTACGCCGGACGATGTAGTGGCATTTTGTAGCAGTTATGCGGATCGTTTGAAAAAGCACCAAATGTGGCCCCGGGTGGTGATCGGGCGGGATGGACGCATCTCCGGTCTATCGATTGCCACGCTCGTGAAGGAAGTGATGGTGGCCCACGGTATCGAGGTTATTGATATTGGCCTTGCCACGACTCCCACCACCGCAATGGCCGTTCCTTATTTGGGTGCGCACGGGGGAATTATCATTACAGCAAGCCATAATCCGCAAGAGTGGAATGCACTGAAACTCCTAGATGCAAATGGTGAGTTTCTTAGCCCCACTGAAGGCGAACACGTCGTACGAGCAGCCCGAAATCATCATTATGAATACGTCCCCTTAGAACAATGGGGTACCTCTTACCGGAAGGATAGTGCTGCCCTCGAACACCACATCTCGTCCATTCTCCAACATCCCTTGGTTCGCATCGAAAACATCCGAAAGCAACGCTTTCATGTGATTTTAGATGCGATTAATTCCGTGGGATCTATTGCACTTCCACCATTGCTGGAAGCGTTGGGCGTATCAGTGGAAGTCATCAACAGTGAGGTAACAGGAAAATTTGCCCATACGCCTGAACCTTTACCCGAACATTTGCAAGAACTATCCAATCGGGTGCGTGCCACAAAAGCAGTTTTAGGACTGGCAGTAGATCCCGATGCGGATCGACTGGTCTTGGTGGATGAAAATGGTGAATTTCCAGGTGAAGAATATACGTTGGTTATGGTAGCCGATTACGTGTTACGTCATGCTCCGGGCCCCACAGTATCGAATACTGCCTCGACTTCGGCATTACGTGAAATAAGTCGTCGGCATGGTCAGCCACATTACGAGTCGGCCGTAGGAGAATGGCATGTGGTACAAAAGATGAAAGAAGTCAATGCGACCATCGGAGGTGAAGGCAATGGAGGGATTATTGATCCCCGCCTCCATTATGGGCGTGATGCCCTCATCGGCACTGCCCTAATCCTGTCCCATCTAGCACAAACCAACGAAACCCTCTCGGCGTGGCGCAGCCGAATGCCAGACTTTTTTATGAGCAAAGAAAAAATCCCTTTACAAAGCCCGGGACAAGCAGATGAACTGATTGAAGCATTGCGGGCAGCATTCAGTAAGTCATACCCCATTTCCGAATTAGATGGCCTGAAAATCTATTTTGATCAGGGCTGGGTCCTGCTCCGCAAAAGCAATACCGAGCCCATCATTCGAATCATTGCCGAAGCGACCACCCCCAAAGCATTGGAACAATACTTACTTCTCATCCAACAGACCCTAACTATCAAACAATGAAAGCTTATTTGGACAACGCAGCCACCACACCAATCCATCCGGAAGTCCAAGCAGCAATGGATGCAGTCGTCGAAATATTTGGCAACCCCTCTTCCATTCACCATCATGGTCGGCAGGCACGCGCCCTGATAGAAAAAGCCCGCAATAACATAGCCGCAGCGTTGGGTGTAGCACCGGGAGAAATCATTTTTACTTCTGGGGGGACCGAAGCACTCAATACGGCACTTTGGGGAGCAGTGGTTGATCACAACATCCGCACGATCATTACCTCTCCCATCGAACACAAAGCCGTATTGCGTCCCCTCGAACGATTCCGCACCATATTCCCAGATCTTCAAATTCATTATATACACCATCATGCCGATGGAACGTTCGAACTGGATGAAGTTGAACACCTTTTGAAGCAAACTCAAGACACCGCCCTTGTTGCATTGATGCACGCCAATAACGAACTTGGGGTTCTTAATGATGTTGCAAGCATCGGTACGTTGGCCCGTCAATACGGTGCATTGTATCTATGTGATACCGTGCAAACGCTTGGACATGTGCCATTTCAAATGGGAGATTTGCAAGCGGACTATGCTGCTTGCTCTGCTCACAAATTTCACGGTCCAAAGGGTATCGGGTTTCTTTACATGCGCCAATCTGCACGGGTGCAGCCACTCTTGTGGGGTGGGGCACAAGAGCGCGGCATGCGGGCAGGGACAGAAAACGTCATAGGCATTGTGGGATTACAGAAAGCCTTTGAATTGGCATTCAATGACCTACAACGCCGTCCCACGTATCTATTGGACCTCCGCAACTACTTCCGCAACGCACTCAAAGCCCGATTCCCCGAGATAACCATTTTCGAACCCATCCATGGGCAGGTACTTCCTACGGTGTTGGCTGTTAGCTTCCCACTCAACGAACGAACGGAAATGTTGCAGATGCGATTGGATATCGAAGGAGTGGCAGTGTCTGCCGGCAGTGCCTGCACATCGGGATCCGCTCACCGCTCACATGTATTAGAATCGCTGGGATTCCCTGCCGATCGGGTACCCCTTCGCTTTTCATTCGGTTACATGACCACCCGTGCCGAAATTGACTATGCATTGGACGTATTGCAGAAGTTGCTTGGTTAGCCTAAGTATTGGGGGGATATGGATATCGATCCTGGCCCAACACAACCATCCCACAAGCCGATTTGCCAATCAACCGTTTTTCTTCTTCTCGGTAGGTCCTTCATTCACCTATGTGGACGGACATGCCCGTGACTTCACAGGTAGCCTATACGGATTTGCCCTTCGGTTTCATCGTCGATTGGCAACGGGATGGACCGTTGGAATACGCACCACCGTCAACTTGACGGAGAAAATTCGTCATTTTCCACTCGATCCTGTTGCTACTGACGACTCGTTCGTATACAATGGGTTGGGACTTAAGGAGCCCATGAATATTCGATTTGAATATTACGAAGGGGGGCTGGAAATTTCCCGTTTTATTGGACAACGCACTACGGGAGCGTCAACTTGGTTCATCCGACCACGAGTTGGCATTGGTTATGGCATGTATCGGTATACATTTGACCATCCCGGCTATGTACCGATTCTGTCGGGCGCATCCCGAAAAGGATTTGACTATTTACATGGCGGCTTCATCCTGTATGAAGGTATTGGCATCGGCCGGCTGAGTGAATACAACCGCCTCCATTTGGAACTCATCATAGAGGCTCGGCAAATGCACTCGAAGTTTTTACGAAAACGGGCCTATGATCGACCGGAAATATCTTTCCATACCGTATGGGATTTTTTCATCAGCGGAGGGGCATTAATGTATGTGCTAATTTCCCCCCCGTAATTGGGCTGCTTTATTCGCTGTTTACCCATGTGGTAGGTGCGTCGGTATTGCGTCTATCGAAATGGGGGACTGTCAAACAGCGTCGATGGGCCGAGGGCGTCCATCGATCGCATCAACTACTGCGCGAATGTCCCCGCCATGCACACATATGGATTCATTGTGCCTCGTTAGGAGAATATGAGCAAGCGGCCCCCCTCATCGATGCCATCCAACGCCGTTTCCCCCAGAAAAAAATTCTTCTGACGTTTTTTTCTCCCTCAGGGCACGAAAAATTGCACCGACACCCCGATATCGAAGTTCATTATTTACCCTTGGATACCCCCGATCGGACGCGTCGTTGGGTCGAGTTTTTTCGTCCCGACATGGCCCTTTTTATTAAATATGAATTTTGGCCAAATGTGTTGCAGGCCCTTGCAAAGGCAAAGGTGCCGACCTATTTAATCGCAGGGGTATTTCGGCCGAATCAGCCTTATTTTCGGTGGGCCCAACGCTTTTATCGCCTTCCTTTCCGATGTTTTAGCGGGTGGTTTGTTCAAGATGATATCTCCGCCCGCGTACTGCAACGCCACGGCTGGGGGCCGGTAATGATCGTAGGGGATCCCCGAATTGATCGTGTCGTACAATGGCAGCCACGTCCTGAGATATTGAGACGTCTTCGGAAATTTTTTCCTGATGGGTCAGCTATTCTAGTGGCCGGTTCGACCTATCCTCCCGAAGAACAAATGTTAGCCAACGTTCGAAACGCCTTTCCCCAGCTCCGCCTCATTATCGCCCCCCATGAGGTAACGGCCTCACGAATTGATTTCATCCAACAGCTGTTACCGGATGCCCGAAAGTGGTCGGACCCTCCCCAACCTACCTCCACGTTAATCATCGACACGATAGGAATACTCAAAGATGCATACCACATAGGAAATATTACCCTTGTAGGTGGTGGATTTGGCAACCGCATTCACAACATACTTGAGCCTGCGGCAGCAGGGTGCCCTGTCTTGTTTGGTCCCCGCCATCATGACTTCCCCGAAGCAGAAGGGCTGATTCAATGTGGGGGAGCTTTCGTGTTTGATTCACCAAAGCAACTGCTTCATCACCTTGACCACCTCTTAAACAATGCTGCCTATGGTCAGGCTGGTCATGCTGCCCGAGCATGGATTGAGCAGCACAAAGGCGCCACCCAACGCATCATGAACGCTATTTTCGGCCCATCACAACCCCAGTCCAATGCATTATCTCGACCCAGCCATTGATGCCATCCATCCCGGCTGGCAGCCATTTTTTGAAACACAGATCCGTACCCCCCACTTCACAAGCATTGATGCCTTTTTATCAGATGCCGCACACAAGCATCTGGAGGTTTATCCACCACAACCACTTATTTTCAACGCCTTTCATTTCTTTCCACCGCAGGCTACGAAAGTCATTATCTTGGGGCAAGACCCCTATCATGGTCCGGGGCAGGCTCACGGACTCTGCTTTTCAGTCCCTGATGGTATTCCAGCACCGCCCAGCCTGATCAATATTTTCAAAGAGCTTCACAACGACTTAAAAATCCCTATTCCCACGACGGGTAACCTTATGCCATGGGCTAGGCAAGGTGTATTGCTCCTTAATGCTATCCTTAGTGTGGAGCGGGGGAAACCCCGTAGCCATGAAAAAATCGGATGGGTGGAATTTACCAATCAGGTCATCCAGTATCTATCCACCCACCAGCTGGGTATTGTTTTTTTGCTATGGGGGAAAAATGCGCAGGATAAAATTCCATTGATCGATACAAATCGCCATTTTATCTTGACGGCTGCACACCCCTCCCCCTATTCATCAAAAGGTTTTTTCGGATGCCGCCATTTTTCCAAGACGAATGAAATCCTCAAAGCATTGGGCCGTCGTCCCATTGACTGGCACATTCCCTAACTTCGCCCCATGCACAACCCACAACGGATCGCCGTATTCCCAGGGACATTCGACCCCTTTACGCGGGGGCATGAGAACATTGCCCGAAAAGCGTTGCAATTATTTGAACAGCTATACATTGCCATTGGTATCAATTCCAGTAAGTCCGGGTTCTGGCTGTCCCCTCAACAACGCCAACGGGGCATTGCCGCAGTGTTTGACAACATTCCCCAAGTACACGTTATTACTTACGCTGGCCTCACCGTTGATCTTTGCCACAAGGTCGGTGCCCGATTCATCGTTCGAGGTGTTCGGAATGCCTCTGATTGGAATTACGAGTGGGAAATTGCCTTGTCAAATCGACAATTTGACAACCAGATCGAAACGGTCATCTTGATCCCAGATGAGCCGCTAGCACACATCCGATCAACCATCGTACGAGAAATTGCCCGCAATCATGGGCCATTGGAGCCCTTCATTCCTACCCCGTTTTTAAGGGAAATTGATGCCCTTTCATAATAATTTGAAGGGAGGAAAGGTTTATATAGTCAGATTCCTTATCTTTGCCTGGAAAATAATTCTTGCGTACTCAAAAAAAGAGTAGCTATGCATAAGTTAATTACTTTTATTGGAAGCGGGGTAATCATAGCCCATGCTGGATGGGGGCAAGCCCTTTTTTACAATAACGGCGCGCAGGTTACCCTAACCGGTGGCATTGACGTAATGATTGAAGGAAGCGTGGAAAACACAGGAGGAGCTGTTTATACGACAAATCATTCCAATGACATCATCCACGTATTGGGAGATTGGACAAATAACAACGCCGGTGATCAGGCTACAGGTCCTGGGAAAATCCTTTTTGAGGGGAGTGTGGCCCAAACAATGACCAATCATTCCGGAGGTAATGACTATCCGAATGTCGAACTCAATAATGCCAATGACCTCACGGTGACAGGAGGAAAAGCCACCCTAAGCGGGAATCTAATCTTAACGGACGGGAAAGTCATCATCGGCAATAATGACGTGGAAGCACAGGATGTTACCGGATATGACGAAGCTGCAGGTGACTGGGTGGTTACCAATGGGACGGGACGCCTTATCATGCCCCTTGGCACTACTGATAACGTATATCCGATTGGCAATTCTACCTCCCAGTATAATCCGGTGGTGTTATCGGCTTCGACTGCTCCGGCTTCAACAGTTATGGTCGGAGCGCGGACCTTTAATGAAGTATATGACAATGGGCTAAGTGGTAGTGCGTATGCCACAGAAGTGGGAGGCATTACATGGCCCCTTACAATCATCAGTGGTCCAACAACAGGCTATACAATCACGGAAAAAGTGCATTGGCGGACTGCTGAAGAGAAACCTTCTTTTGATCGGACCAACAGTGCCATCGGTGTTCATACAGGCAGCCCCAACACATGGGATAAAGTTCCATGCGATGCGGCAGTTGCATCAACTGGTGTGAATGGATCGACTTTGGATTGGCAGCAGGATCGCTCGATAAACCCCTCGTTGATTACCTCCGAACGTGCGACCGCGGTAGGGAATTGCGGCCACCCGGTTCCTGTGGAATGGCTAACATTCGAAGCAGAGCGCGTGGACGCTGATAATGTATTGCTCACATGGAGTACTGCCAGTGAAAAAGATAATAAGGGATTTGAGGTCCAACGCCGATTGGAGCATGAAGACGAATTTGCAGTGGTAGGGTTCATTCCGGGGCAGGGTAATTCGGTTAATATTACACGCTATCAATTCACTGATCCTAATGCATACGAAGGCCTCTCGTACTATCGGCTAAAGCAAGTGGATTTCAACGGTACGTTCGAATATAGCGAAATTCGCGTAGTCAGTGGTATTAGGAAAGATGGTGGCTTAGTGAAAAACATCATCAACATGCCACACCGCACCGTCATTACCCTGAATAATGACGCTGGCCCAGTCCAGATGCGATTGATGGCCGTGGACGGTCGTGTTGTTCAGGAAGGGCGTTATGTGGGGAATGTAGAAATAAACAAAGAAATACTGAGCAAAGGAGGATACGTTCTTCATTTTGTGAGTGACGATGGCCAAACGTGGACTTACCGTATCGTGGTAGAATAAAGCGTAAACACCTAGTTGCAGCTCGATATAAGGGCGGCGGGGCTCACGACCCGCCGCTTTTTTACTTTTGCCACAGATGATAAAACACGATATAATTATGTGGAATAAGCATTTTGCTATCGCGACCATTATTTCCATTCTTGCAATTGAGGGATGCAATACCCATTCACACAGGTCGGTATCTGAGCCACCATCTTCGACCACGACAGAGGAGGCACCGGCGCAACCTATGCCACAACCGGTATCGGTCGATCAACAAGAAGCGGAAGTCATCCAAAGCGTTAATGCAGAACAGTTTGAGCAATTGATCGAACAATGGGTGGAAGAAGGCGCCGTGATTGACGTACGAACACCCGAAGAATACCTTCAAGGTCATCTTCCCCATGCCCTTAACATCAATATTTATGATGAGAACTTTAAGGAACAAGTGCTGCGACACGTAGGGGAACGACCCGTGGTATTAGTATATTGCCGATCTGGTCGGCGGAGCTTGAAAGCAGCCCATATCCTGAAAGAGATGGGGTATCAGAAAATTTATAATCTTCGGGGAGGCATTTTGGAATGGATGGAAAGCGGACGTCCGGTGCTGGAATAAAAGGGGCTGCGGCGTTTGGGAATCCTGACAATCCCTATCATACATCCCATTACGTACCCGATGATGGGCAGGAACACGACCTTCATCACGTCACGTATGTTCCCGTATATCCCCGAACGATTCTTAATCGGGTCAAGGTTCCAAGCCTAGGCTTTGCTTACTCACTCAACCCATATCAAGGATGCGAGCATGGATGTATCTATTGCTATGCTCGTCCAACCCATCAATATTGGGATTTAGGAGCCGGTATTGATTTTGAGCGCAAGATTTTTTATAAGCCGACGTCAGCCCAACTATTGGCGGCTACTTTTCGGAAGAAGTCATACCAGCCTGGGACAATCTTAATGTCAGGCAACACAGATTGTTATCAGCCCCTTGAGCGCCACCTTCGCATTACCCGATCGCTGCTGGAAGTATTTGTTCGGTTTCGACATCCGGTTAGTATATTGACGAAGAATGCCTTGATTCAACGTGATATGGACTTACTCCGAGAGTTGAAGCAATGGCAGCTGGTGTCCGTAACCCTTTCGATCACTTCATGTAATGAAGCGTTACGACGCGTAATGGAGCCCCGTACGGTTTCATATGCTCGCAAGCTGAACCTCATTCAACAGTTACGGGATCATGATATTCCAGTAGGATTCATTATAGGTCCGATTATTCCAGGACTTAATGATGATCAGGTGTTTCAAATCATCAAGGATGCGGCTTCTGCCGGGGCTCAATGGGGTCATTATACATTATTGCGGCTTCCCGACCCGTTACCAGCCCTGTTTGAAGATTGGTTAGTCCGCTTTTTCCCTGATCGTAAGTCAAGGGTCCTGAAGCTGCTCAAAGAGGCCCGCCAACCCCTTTCAGGCCAAGGAAGTTATCGTTCATATGTTTACGGAGATGGACCGTTAGCACACCACATTCAATCTCTTTTCAACACTGCTATTCGCAAAGCAGGGCTAAAAGTGGAGATACCTACGTTGTCTTTTGATCATTTTCAGCACGGTATTCCTCGCCTTTTTTAGGCTGGCTGAGCGTATCCATATAGCCATCGCACCATCCGATTGGAGCGATTACGGGCTGAATGGACTGCCCGGGCTGGGATATAGCACTCATCACCGGGCATTAGGGTATAAACAGTGCCTTCGATTTCGAACTCCATGGGGCCATCGAGGGGTGTTACGAGTTCATCGACATCATGTACATAGCCTTCCCATCGTTGCCCTGGCGGGTCGATCCATACTGCACATGAGAAGGAGCGCTTCCGCCAATCGGCACATATTTCATCTTGCGATTTGCCTGCCCACTTTTTTCTAATAACAACAACTTGCCGACTCATTTCGAATCCATTTGGACTGTAGATGCTTGGGTAGCAGGAACCGTCCGCTTATGGAGGATGGCTTGCAGACGCCGGGTCATGACTTGTTGGAGTTTTTTCAGTTGGGGAAAACTCAGAGGGGCATCTTCCAGTTGGGCGTCGGCCACTTTCTGATGGAAAATATTATGAACGAGCTGTTCGATTTCTTCCGGCATCCATTCTGCCTTAGAACGTGAGGCGGCTTCAATTGAATCGGCCAACATCAGAATTGCTTGTTCCATCGTATGGGGACGTGGACCCGGATATCGAAACCGGGAGTCATCCTCAATGCCCGTAGATGTAAAAAATTGGCGATAAAAGTATTCTACCCGCGAGGTGCCATGATGGGTTCGAATAAAATCGATGATCCATGATGGCAAGCCATGTTTTTGGGCCAACTTCACCCCTTGGGACACATGATCAATAATGATTTCAGCCGATTTTTCCGGCGACAACGAGTGATGGGGATTTACTTCACCCATAAAATTCTCAATAAAATATTTGGGGTTAGACAGTTTGCCCACATCATGAAATAAAGCGCCAACATAAACCAATCGTTCATTGGCTCCGATGGCATGGGCTGCTTCTTGGGCAAGGGTCGCCACACCCAATGAGTGTTGGAACGTCCCCGGGGCTTCATCTCGCAAGCGCTGTAACAAGGGATGCTTCATGTCGGCCAGTTCCATCAGTTTTAGAGGCGAAGCACGTCCCATCCACATTTCATACAAGAAATACAAAGAAAACCCTAACAAGAACACCATAATTTGTCCGCCTGCATAGATCAGTCCCCATCCCAGTACAGATATATTAAGTGCTTGATGTACCCAATGGCCCAACACAAAGGCGAGATAAAAGATAAGCCCTACGATAAGGCTAATCTTGAAGTATTGGGAAAGTGTTTCTACCAATCGGATCCTTCCCAACAACATCGCATACAACCATGACACTGTTACAAACACAATCGCCTCCGAAAGGTCGGAAATACTCATCAACAATGTAAGCACCCATACCAGGAAAGCATGGCTGGCTAATGCTGCTGCCATTCCCAGAAAACGATGCTGAAGAAAGAAAATAAACGGCAAGGGTGCCCACCACCACGATCCCGTCCAGTGATACGCGATGTAGCTCAGTACAGCACCTATTAATGTCGTAAGCAAGGAGGAAATCCAATGATCCGTAAAGCGATGGCTACTTACCAAAAACAATATGTAGCTGATGGTTGCAGCTGCTACTGCAATGGCCGTAGTGGGTTCATACACCATAGCAATAAACACTGGAAGGCAACGAAATTATGAAACGATGTTTCCTTTATGGAGGGGATATAAGACCTTCTTTCGTAAAAGCGCATATCGATGCCGAAGGGGCTCATCACCTGCCTGACGATAGGAAACTTCAAGGTTATAAGCCATCCGTAATAGGATTGTAATATTGGGGCACGGTCGATAATATTCCGGTTTAGCTTCCAGACCCAATTGCGCAAGGAAATCTTCCAGCTGATGACGAAAAAAGAAGGACCCTTTTCGATAGGGATTGATATAGAAAGCGACCTTTTCGTGTGGAGAAGGGGTGGGTAAAAAGTGCCTGGTAGGAAATCCATGGCCCGTTGAAAATCTTCGTTCCATCACTGCAACGACAAAGTAGTAGGGCAAGCTAACGCCAAATGCAGGGATTCCTAGCCGCTGAGCTACCAACACATATAGTATTGCCAAGGTTAACGGACTACCCTTACGTTCCTTGAACAATAGGTGGAGAAAAAAGGCATCGGGATGATATACTTCAGACACCATTCGTTGGAACTGTTGTCGGACAAACAACGAATAATTGAGCGATTGAATCAGCTCTCGGAAAGAATAATAGCTTTTGGCCTCCATCCATGCATTTAACACTTGATGAAACAGTAGTCGGCGCAAGGTTTCAAGGGATAATTCAGGATAGGCGGGAAGGGTCATCAGCCAGATCCCCTGTAAAAGGTCTGCCGATGCCGAACGGTACCAATGTCGAATCCGATCCGGAAGTTCTAAAAGCATCAGGTGTCCCCACCATCGGCGAGCCAGAGGGCGGAGCTCTGCATCCGAATGAAACAGTTCTTGGAGGTAGGGCAATAAGTCGGCCCCCAATTTGTGAAGATATGCTTCAACTGGCCTTCGCACACGGGGGTTTTCATCGGATGCCAAACGGAGCAAGGAGGCTACATACTTGACATTTAGCGGATGACTCATCCAGATTGTTTTCGACGTCGTCCTCGCCGCCGTGATGGCTGCAGAGTGGCTATTAGTGCCATCACTTTTTGCAGCGTCAATGATTGAATATCCTCGCCTTCCGGCAACTTATAATTTTTTCCAGAAGCTCGGATATAAGGTCCGTAAGGTCCTTCTCGGATTTCGACGATCCCTTTTTCGGTTTCCCATTGGTGGATGATCCGAGTGCGCCCGGAAGACACTCCACTGTCTTTAATGATTTGTTGGGCAGCCGCCAGTTGTAAGCTAAAGGGATCATAGGTACGTGGCATACGATAGTTCTTGCCTTTCCATTTGAGGTACGGCCCGTAAGGGCCAACATGCACTTCGATGGGCGCTCCTTCTAATTGACCAACTGTGCGGGGAAGTTCAATCATGCGAAGTACATCCTCAAATGTAACCGATTCAATCGAGGTATGCTTTGGCAACGCAATAAAGCGCGGCTTGTCATGGCCTTCTCCCCCCTCTCCTATTTGAATAAAGGGGCCGTATTTACCATGCTTAACGTATATCGGCTCACCGGTCTTAGGGTGCTGACCCACCAGACGTTCGATTCGTATCGCATTGGCTTTTTTCACAGCTTCCCATCGAGGAAGGAACTCGTCATAATAAAACGTGTGGAGGAGGCGCTGCCATTCTTTATCGCCACGAGCAATAGCATCTAACTGATCTTCCACTTGGGCGGTAAAGTCATAATCCATGATTTTAGGGAAATATTGTTGCAGGAACTTAACCACTGCTTTACCCACATCAGTAGGAACCAGCTTATTTTTCTCTCCGCCATAAGGTTCGTCTGTTGTTTCTTCGGTAATGTTGCCATCGGGATGGGCATGAAGAAGGCGGATTTGTTTTCGGACAGGGGGAATCGATTGCTTGCGAACATATTCTCTCCGTAGCAATGTGGCAATCGTGGGGGCGTAAGTAGAAGGGCGGCCGATGCCCAGTTCTTCGAGTTTACGCACCAACGAAGCCTCGGAATAGCGATAGGGCGGGCGGGTGATTTTTTCTCGGGCAACTGCGCCGATCCAACGCAATTGCTCCCCTTTTACCACCGGCGGAAGCTGGGATGTGTCTTCGGTTGATTCTTCCCGGACGGGTTGATACACCTGTAAAAAGCCATCGAAGACAAGGATGCGCCCTGTCGCCTGTAAAGGCATCAGGTCTGCAACCTCAGGGGCTTCAATGGTCAATATGGTTTTATCAAATTCTGCTGCTGCCATTTGCGAGGCCAGTGTTCGTTTCCATATCAAAGCATAAAGGCGTTGGACAATGGGATCTCCCGGCACTTCGGTACGCCGAATATCGGTAGGACGTATAGCTTCATGTGCCTCTTGGGCCAGTTTGTTTTGGGTGGTATATTGTCGGGGATGGCTGTAACGGTCACCGAATTGAGCTTTTACATATTGTTCCACTTGTTGGATGGCTTCGGGAGCAAGATGGGTCGAATCGGTACGCATATAGGTAATAAAGCCCTCCTCGTACAATTGTTGGGCAATTCGCATGATCCGGTCAACCGAGATACCCAGTTTGTGATGGGCTTCCTGTTGAAGGGATGAGGTAACAAATGGCGGAGGCGGATTGCGTCGTGTTCGCTTGGTTTGCTTTTCGGATACCACAAATCGGGCGGCAGGATACAATGCAATCTGCGATCGGGCTGTTGCAAAATCAATTCGTTGAGGGATACGCGCCTCGAAAGAATGATCAGCATTTGCAGGAATAAATTGGGCTTTTACCTCAAAGTAATATTTCGGTTGAAACGATGCAATGGCTGCTTCCCGTTCGACCGTCAGCCGTAATGCCACTGATTGGACCCGTCCGGCAGATAGATTGTTCATCTGGAGTTTGCGCCACAACACCGGGGAAAGCTGATACCCGATGATGCGATCGAGGATACGTCGAGCTTGCTGGGCATTTACCAAGTGCATGTTGAGATCTCGGGGCGATTTCATAGCCTCTCGAATGGCACGTGGTGTGATTTCATGGAATGCGATTCGGTGCGTTTGCTGATCTGGCAGCCCCAATGCCTCTTTCAGGTGCCAAGATATTGCTTCACCTTCACGGTCTTCGTCGGTGGCAAGATATACGGTTCGTGCCTTGCGGGTCGCTTTTTTCAGTTCTTGCAACACCTTTTTTTTCTCATCAAGGATCACATATTGCGGTTGAAACCCATTTTCAATATTGACGGAAAACTTTTGGGGATGAAGGTCTCGAATATGACCGAACGATGACAATACCTCAAAATCTTTGCCCAATATTTTCTTTAACGTGCGGGCTTTCGTAGGTGATTCAACAATTACAATATCAGGAGATAAAGACTTCCGTTTTGCCATGCTTACCGTTTTTTTCAATTACCAGCCCCCAGCTGGAGATGCAAATATTGGATTCCATTTCAAAACTACTTAGCAGCGTTTTCAGAAAACAACAGATCCAGCCATTAACAACGACTTTTATTGGGGGAGCTAATACCCTCCGTAAACCCAATGATTGCAATTACGAGATTCTTCAAGCCCCCTTACAGGTTTTTCCCGAAAACAATTCCCATGGTAATAGATCCTGTGGGAAAGATACCAGAATAGTCAAGATGTTTGACGCGGCTGTCATTGGTGAATTCAGTGGCACCGGCATAGCGGGCTAAACGAAGGCCACCTCCCAAAGTGCTACTCAACATAAAACGTCCGATGTGAAAACTAATGCCCATGCCACTGGCAATCCGACCGACACCAAACGAATAGCGATATGAGTCGATCAGAACCGGTGGTTGTCCGATGACGTATTCGTAATCCTTTTCAAGAACAGCAACTGTTCGATACATTCCATCCATAAAGGCAAAAATGCCACCAGTCTGGGTAAAGTGCTTCAAAAAATATCGGGCCCCCAAAGTCGCCCCCACTCCCGACAAGGTTGCCCGATCGACATTCTGCTGGACGGAAGAAACAGGACGCGACCCCAATAGGGCAGTAATATCGGTGGTGCTACGGTAAGTAATCAATACTCCCCCCACAAAGCTCCAATCGGCAAATCGATGAAATTCTACCTCGAAGGCAAGGGTACTAAAAAAAATGCGTCCCACATCTTGACGGATCGACCAATACGGTGTAAATCCAGCTCGGGTAGTCTTGGATCCCAGAGCCATTCCCTTATTCACAAGGCAAATTAGCAATGAGGCAATCAACAAAAACCGCATGATTCCATTCATTATCATATGTTTTTCAAATGTACAAAAAGCGGCTAGGAATGCTCATGCAACATTTTCAGAAACGTTTCTTCCGAAATGATACGAACGGTTCCTAATTGGCGGGCCTTTCGTAGCTTACTTCCGGGTTTTTCCCCTACTATCAGGTAATCAAGTTTTCGGCTGACTGATGAAAGGACCCGACCTCCTAAGGTCTTTATGCGCTCTTCTGCTTCGGCTCGAGACATGGAACGAAGCGTCCCCGTAAATACAAATGTTTTGCCTGCAAGGGGACCTTCTGAAATAGGTTCTGACAAGCGTTCCATCCGCACCCCTGCCGTTTTCAATCGATGAATCATTGCAACGTTTTCCGCCGTATGGAAAAATCGGAATACACTCTCTGCCACCGTAGGCCCAATATCCGGTAATTGGACGAGTTGTTCGATTGTCCAGTCCACCAAATCCAGCACCGAATGGATTGCATTGGCGAGCGTTTGAGCGGTGGATTTACCCACGTAATGGATTCCCAATCCGTAGATGAGCCGATGAATCGGATGATTTTTACTTTGTTCAACCGCCTTGTAAAGGTTCTGGGCGGATTTGGTGCCAAATCCTTCCAAGCAAGCGATTTGATCGTACGGCAGCATGTAAATATCCGGAATGCTTTTTAGCCATCCCATGTCATAAAACTTTTGGACGGTTGCCCGTCCCAACCCCCGAATATCCATCGCATCGCGGGCAGCATAATGAATAATCCGTTCAACCACTTGCGCTGGACACGATGCATTAACACATCGCCATGCCACTTCTTGGGAGAGCCGTACCAAAGGCTCACCACACGATGGGCATTGGGAAGGGAAAATGATGGCTTTTTCTTGGCCTGTTCGGGCCTCAACAATCGGCTTGACAATATAAGGAATTACTCCTCCGGCCCGCTCTACCAATACCAAGTCTCCGATGCGAAGGTCTTTTTCTCGAATGAAAGATTCGTTATGGAGCGAAGCAGATGCAACAGTAACCCCTCCCACTTGTACTGGCTCCAGTTTTGCCACAGGCGTCACAACGCCAGTGCGCCCCACTTGAAACTCTACGTCCAAGAGGTGGGTGGTGGCTTGTTGTGCTTCGAACTTATAAGCAATAGCCCACCTGGGATGATGGGAGGTGAAACCCAATTGGGGATAGAGGCGTGTATCATTTACTTTGAGTACAATCCCATCTACTTCATATGCATATTCAAAGCGGCGCTGCTCCCATTCCTGACAAAAACGCACAACGGTTTCGATATCTTCGGAAAGTAGGGCGTCGTCAAAAGGGGTTTTAAAGTCAAGTTCATCAAGGAGACGAAGGTTTGCATAGTGATTTGTCAGTCGATCGCTGAGCAAGTCATTGCCTTGATGATCTCGGGCATAGGTGATTTGATATACGAGCCCTTCAAGGGGGCGTTGGGCGACTTCTTGGGAGTTTTTAAGCCGCAGAGAGCCTGCTGCGGCATTGCGCGGATTGGCAAACGGGGATAAGCCCTGCTGTTCGCGCCTCAAGTTGAGGCGGCGAAACGCTTCGCGATCAATGAGAATTTCACCACGAATTTCAATTTTGGCAATACCGTAATGCGAAAAGCGGGCATGTAGGGGAATGGTTCGAATGGTCTTGACATTGGGCGTGACATCTTCCCCCACTTCTCCATCTCCCCGTGTGACCCCTCTGACCAACACATCATTTTCATAGACCAGGGCAATACCGGCCCCGTCGAGTTTGGGTTCTACACAAAGCGGCAGGGCATTCTGCCCTGTCAGCTCCGTAATCCTTCGGTAGAAATCGCGTATGCCTTGGAGAGAATATGTGTTCTCAAGTGATAACATAGGGGCAAGATGACGCACCGGTGGGAATTCGCTTACTTCAACATGAAGAAGGCGTTGGGTAGGTGAATCGGGAGTTACCAATTGGGGAAATTGCGACTCCAACTGTTGAAGCATCTTAAAAAGGCGATCATATTCGACGTCCGCAATCACGGGGTCATCTTTCACGTAATACCGCCAGTCATGATACCGTATCAATTGGCGGAGTTCTTCGGCAATGGGGCGAGCTTCTTCAATGGTTCGAGGACGGGGGGGATGGTTGATCCATTCTTTGCTCCTGTGGATAAAATATGGTTCCTGTGAGGCCATGGGCATATTCATACACGTTTTAGGTCAAGTAGGCATCTAACTTTTCCAACAAAACGGCATAAATCCGATGGTAGGACGCTTCGGACCATCCGGCAATATGCGGGGTCACGATCACATTAGGATATTGTTGCAAGCGATTGATGTGGTCTGGCAAAGGGGGCTCGTCTTCGAGCACGTCCAGGGCAACTCCTCCCAAGCGCCCATTATCCAATGCGTCAATAAGATCATCCAAGCATACCACCTCTCCCCTAGAAGTATTGATCAAATACGCGCTGGGTTTCATTTTTTGGAAAAAGCTTGCATTAATCCAGTGATGATTGGGTGGCCGCATATCAACGTGTACAGAGACGATATCGGACAGTTGCGGTAGCTGATTAAAATCCACTTCTTCAACGCCCGGTACCATGGTGGCATATCCAGCCGGGAGATATCGATCATACACAAATACTTTCCGGGCCAAAGGAACAATTCGCCGTGCCAATTCACGACCAATATGTCCAAACCCCAAGATGCCTACGGTCAGGTCAGCCAATTCTTTTCGGCCGACAGAATAGCGGTGCCATTGATGCAAAGCGATCGTGCGGAGGTCTTCCGGTAACCGGCGCAAGAGGGCCAATATAAGGGATAGTGTATGCTCTGCAACAGTAGGGGCATTGCCTTCGGGAGAATTCAACAGGACAATTCCACGTTGACGCACGGCGAGTTTGTCGATCAGTTCGGTACCCGACCCGGGCCGAAGGATAAATCGCAATCTGGGTGCCGATGCGATAAGGTCAGCCGATACGCGGATTGCCCCTCGAACAAGCAGGAGATCGATATCGGCCAGGTCAGGCCATTCGTTAACCGGAGGCTTCAGTAGTTGACTTTCGATCCCACGACGTCGAAGGGCATGGGGAAACCATGGGGGCAGCTCTTGATCAACCAACAATGCTTTCATAGATCTACACCAATAAGGTAATTAAAGAGGAGATGGGCAATGGTAAAATAGACTCCCATGCCCGTAAGATCATTGAGGGTGGTGATAAATGGTCCCATGGCCACCGCAGGGTCGATATCTATCTTATGAAGTGCCAATGGAATCAACACACCCATGAATGTAGCAATCAAAATTACCGAGAATAGGGCAATACTGACGGTCAGGGTCAAGGCCATTGAATTTTGAAAAATCATACCATAAAGAAAAATCAGGGAACTGGTAGCTATTCCAATAATGAATGCCACCACCAATTCCTTGGTGATCACCTTCCATCCCATATGTGCTTCACCCCTACGTGCCAATGATTGTACGACAATGGCACTGGCTTGGATGCCCGCATTGCCCCCCATTGCCGCAATCAGCGGCATAAAAAAAGCCATGCTGGGATGAAGTCGGATAATATCGCCGAACTGACTGATAATCCGACTATTCAACACCCCTCCCAATAGCCCAATGAGCAGCCACGGAAGGCGAGCACGTGCAATATCCATAGGTGCATCAGAAACTTCAACATCTTCGGTAACACCTGTCAGGATATTGATATCCTCTTTAACTTCCTCCTGAAGATATTCCAGGATATCATCAATGGTAATCCGTCCGACCAGATGCCCCTGTTCATCCACCACTGGTAACGAAACCAGATCGTACTTTTTAGCAATCTCGACAATCTCACCTGCTGGCGTGTCGACAGTGACTGAAGGAACTTCTTCGGCGATTTCATCGATCCTTTGCAGTGCTTCGGCCACCAACAAATCTTTCAGCGCCACCATGCCTTTTAGGTATCCCCCATCATCAACGGTGTATATCGTATAGATTTCATCAATTTCCCGTGCCTTCTCACGCACATATTCAAGGGCTTGCTGGACAGTATAATGGGAAGGCACCACCAACACCTCTGTCGTCATAAGGGCCCCGGCAGTATCTTCCTTATGGCGCAACAGGTAACGAATGGCGCGGGCATGTTTAGTGCGCTTTCCTTCGGAGGTGGTCTGCTGCTCCAACCAATGAACGACACCGCGTTGGAGCTCATCAGGCATGCTCCGGATTAAATCGACCGCATCATCAGGATCTAAACGAGGAATAAAACGGTGTACAAAATCATCGAAGTCAATAGTGGCGAGAATACTTTGAAGGTCTTCATCTTCGAGTTCGGGGAGTACTTCGGCTGCAATATCAGTAGGAAGAAGCTGGAACAAAGTGATGACCTCTTCGCTTTCGAGTTCGTCGAAAATATCGGCAATCTCTGCAGGATGTAAGCTCAAAAGAATTCGACGCAGCGCCTCCCAGTCTTTTGCCTGTAGGTGCCGGCGTATATCGGCAATGATGTGTTGTTCAATCAGATGTGGGGGGCGCATTCGGACGGTTATTGAAGCGTTGCAAAGTTGCGAATCGTTCAGTTGCTGTAATCCAAGTGTCGACATCCACCTGTTCGGCCCGCAAGTCTGCCAACTTAAGATCTTCCACAGCATCCAGCCATTCGCCAGGCAAGTTATTTCGCAACTTCTTCCGTCGGTGACGAAAAGCATGTTGCAGCACGTGCAAAAGGTCAGCAGGGGTTATGGCAGGTAAAATGGGACGCCGATAAAAGCGAGTTAGTGCCGACCATACTTTCGGACGCGGATAAAAAGCGGAAGGAGACACCCGGAACAAAAGTTCCGCCCGGTAAAAAGCACCCACTAATACTGACAGTATCCCATAATCCTTGGTACCAGGATCAGCTACTAGTCGGCGTGCCACCTCCTCTTGCCACATCCCCCCCCAAAAAGGAACCCATTGTACCATTGTCACGACCCGGATGGCCAAAGGACCGGAAATAGAATAAGGAAAGTTACCCATTACCGAATAGGAGGTACCTATCTGTGCAGGTGCATCCCAATGCAAAAAGTCAGTTTCAACTACAGTAACGTGTGGGAATCGTCGCCGCAACACTTCTGCCCAATGGGCGTCAATCTCGACTACCCAAAGTGAGCGTCCGGGATAAGTACTTTGCAAGGCCTGTGTGAGCATACCGGAACCTCCGCCCACTTCCACAAGATGGTCGGTTAAGGGACGCAATATCCGCGCAATCCGTAGCGCTAGGCTGGTATCACGTAAGAAACATTGTCCCAACGATCGCTTGAAAAACCGCCCTTGCATAGGTCAAAGGTAAAAGGACAAAGCAAATAATATTCCTCATATGAGCTTTGACTAGGTATCTGCCCGAAAAAAAAAACCCTCGGCTGCGCAAGCGCAGCCGAGGGCAACGGGATCAATATAAATTGGCTCAGTTTAGTACATTCCCCCCATGTCGGGCATCGATGCCGGTGTATTAGTGGTCTTTTCTTCTTCAGGCTCTTCGGCAACAGCAGCCTCCATTGTCAATAGCATGCCCGCAGCAGAAGCGGCATTGCTCACTGCCACTCGGATTACCTTGGTGGGGTCAATCACGCCGGCTTCAAGCAGGTTCTCGAATGTTTCAGTACGGGCATTAAATCCGAAGTCGCCGTCTTTTTCCCGCACTTTTTCTACCACCACAGATCCTTCCTTGCCGGCATTTTCAGCAATGACCCGCAACGGCACTTCGATGGCTTTTCGCACAATCGCCACCCCTACACTTTCGTCTTCGTTACGTCCTTTAACTCCATCCAAGGCGCTTTGGGCGCGAATTAATGCGACACCACCTCCCGGCACAATACCTTCTTCAACAGCAGCACGCGTAGCATGCAGGGCATCATCTACTCGATCCTTCTTTTCTTTGAGTTCGACCTCGGTCGGGGCACCCACATACAACACAGCCACTCCGCCGCTGAGCTTTGCCAAGCGCTCTTGGAGTTTTTCTTTGTCCTAGTCGGAAGTAGTGGTTTCGATTTGGG
>CAYVLB010000009.1:0-27706 GCA_964452325.1 uncultured Sphingobacteriales bacterium
TTCCTTTGATGTGGATAACACGACGATGGCGTTATCATTGGTGGGGAAGGTGGTTTTCTTTAGCGATCGTGGTAATGCTCTTGTTTGGGTATGCGTTACTGACAGGGTTATCTCCTTCGGTGGTTCGGGCCGTTGCCATGTTTTCTTTTTTGGGATGGTCAATGACTGTGGAAAACGATCAACGATTGATTCACATTGTATTGGTGTCAATGTTTGGGCTGTTGCTGGCATGGCCCGGATTTTTATTTCATGCAGGTTTTCAGTTGTCGTATGCAGCAGTATTGGGGATTTTAGGAGGAATGGATTGGATGCGGCGTTGGTTTTGGGTTCGCCAGAAGCTGTTGCGGTGGGTGATCATGCTGGGAGCTGTGTCGCTGTTTGCCCAGTTGGCAACGTTTCCTTTAGTTATTTATTACTTTGGCCGATTTCCAGTCTATTCGATTATAACGAACTTGGGGATAGTCCCAATGGCGTCATTGGTAATTTATTCCGGTATTGCTTTTTTGCTGCTGCAAATCATTTTTCCGGGGAGTGGATTGGCAAAAGGAGGCGCATGGATATTAGAAAGGTCCATACGATGGATGTTGTATGTATCCGAAGGAGTGGCTTCATGGAAAGGGGCAGTGATGGACGGACTTTATCTAAACGATGTGGAATGTTGGATGATGATGGCGATAGTGGCAATGGCATTTTTGGCATTGTATGCTGTGCACAAGCGGGTAGTAGTGTGGGGTCTGTTGGGATTGATAATTGCATATGTAAGTGTTCGAACCATCCGAAAGATCCGAAGTGCGCGTAGGATTCACTATTACTGGGTGGATGTACGGAATGGGTCAGCATTGGTGGCGGTGAAAGGAGACTCTGCTTGCGTGTTTCTTTATCAGGCTTCGAAATGGGAATTTTTGCGTCATAACTGGCGCATGTTGTCGGCACATTTTGCCAATAACGTATTTTTTGATTCAATGGATTGTTTTAATCCCTATTGGGGGTGGATCCGGTATGGCCCATTTCTGATGATAGGAGATCAGATAGTGCAGATAGAAAGCGAACAACGATTATTGCCTGTAGCGTCGTTTGTGATGTTGATTCAACGCAAAGAATGGCGTGTTTATACAAGAAATTTTGAAGGATTTAGCCAATTGACGATGGTGAAGAAGTTACAATTGAAAAAACAAAAAGTGATACCCCTTGGCATTACGATTGATGATTGATGCAGGACCAGAAATATGGTTTGGGTCAATAGGGTTAAAATTGAAGCTATAAACGATTCAAGTTTAGCATATGCCACGGATGAACATATGGCAATGGATAGGATGGGGTATTGGGATAGGGGTTATTTTAATCTCCTGCCGAAGAGATTCGGAAGTGCTGGAAAGTGCTGCTTATTTTCCCCTTTTGAAGTCAAGTTTACGTCTGCAGGACCTTTCTGCGGTCCACTGGCGGGATGATTCTTCAGCTCGCCTATGGATGCGAATGGAAACGTCGGTGTATCGATTGGGAATTGATAACTTTTGGTATTTTCCTGATACGAGTTTTTCTAAAAACGTTTCCCTTAAGACACTTTCGTTGGGTACCCGATCGATGGAATATCGGTTGACGTTGGGAAAAATAGCCCGAGATATGGGCACATCCGGAATTCCGATATTGCTGGCGCATGGATCACAAACTGTCATCCCCCCTTTTTCAGATGTAACAACCAATCCAACGGAAATAGATATCACCGAAATATTCGAGTCAGCAAAGTTTGTCTCTGGTAAACTCTATTTACGTCTTTATAATGGGCTTCCGATTGATCTTCAGGATGTGGTGTTTGAGCTTCGCAATCGGTATTTGGGAACGGTGATAGTAGAAGATACGATCCCTTTGCTGAGTTCGGGGACTATGCATGTAGACAGTTACGATTTGGCAGGTAAGGAGGTGGAAGGACATTTATTATTTGAGTTGATATCAATAAGTTCTCCGGGTAGTGGCGGATTGGTTGTGATTGACACCAACGATGCCGTTGCACTCACCTTGGAAGGTAAAAACATGTACGTAGAAGAAGCAACGGCGGTGTTTCCTTCACAAAACTTTGTGGATGATAGTTTAGATGTGTATTACCATTTGGACCCAATTCGATTAGCATATGCTGAAATTGCAGGGGGAACCTTGGAAGTAGAGGCCATCCATACGATGCCCGATAGCATGTATTTTTTTCTTTCGCTACCGGGAGTACAGGATATGTCTGGTTGGCCGATGAAAGTCAATTGGGTGCTTCGTCCTTCACCAACTCGGGATAGCGTACGCCGTCGGGAAGTCTATTCGTTGGTAGGATACTCGGTTGATTTCACAGGAAAAGATCACGACACCTTCAACTCGTTCTATCAAATCACGGTGTTGCGGTTCGATTCGACAGGTAAAAAAATTCACTTGTCATTGAAGGATAGCATTTACTTAAACTATCGGCTGTTGGGGATGCTTCCTAGCTATGCACGGGGATATATGGGCAGAGATACTACATCTGTGGCAGGTGTGGCAGATATGCCATGGATACGGAGATTTTTTGATGACGGGTGGATACGATTTGATGAAGTATCGGCAGGAATTGTCTTTGAAAATACGTTCGGATTTGATGCAGATGTGATACTACAAAGCATTGTAGGATACAATTCTGCCACTGGTCAATATCGTACGTTAAATGCCTCCCTGTTGGGAAGAACCTACCGGATTCCGCCTGCGACGGATCGCCCGCTTTCACCCGCCTATTTGGAAGTGCCAGTTCATTCGGCCAGTTCCAATTTAATATCCTTCTTGCAAAACATGCCTGATCAGATAGAGGTAGTGGGCACAGTATTTCGAAATCCTTCGGGAAATCCGAATCGGCTGACGGACTTTTTTTACGATTCTTCCTATTTGGATGTGAAGGTGTGGATGGAGGCCCCTATGCAACTGTCAGTGAAGGACTTTTACCTACAAGATACCTTAGCAATGGTACCTTTTGTGACGGATGAGGTTGATAGTTTCCAACTGTTTTGGCGCTATGTTAATGACTATCCCATTACGTGGGATGTTCAAGTGTATGCTTGGGATAGCCTGCACCAGCAGGTAATAGATTCGCTATGGAATATCCCTTGGCGAATAGCACCTGCCCGTCTTGTAGATCCTTCATCTCCCGATCCATTAGGACGTGTGTTTGCTTCAGTTCGAGGGGAGGGATCGGTGATGTGGGATGGAGCAGATGCCCAACGCTTCCAATCAGCTACCCATTGGATCATACGAGCCCAAGCCCAGACGGTACCTGACAACCGGCAAGTCGTGTTGTATTCCGATTATCGCCTCCAAATCGATGTGTATGGGCGTATTCGATACACTCTTCCTATTAACCCATAGGAATCTATGCACAGGGGGATATGGATAATTCTTCTGGCATTGGCGTTTGTCAGATGCCGTACCGATTCTGTCGAATGGCGCCAATCTACATATCTTCCGTTAATTACGGGCCAATGGCGTATCATGGATTTCTTGGATGATTCACTGTGGATATCCGATTCCGACGGAACCGTGATACTTCGCAGCCGACAGAACCTATACCGATTCTCGGCTGATTCGTTCCTGGTAATCAGCGATACGATGATCTATGTATCGCAAACCATTGGCCACCTTACTTTGGGTACACGTACCACCCGTACCTACGTTACCCTTGGCCAGTTGGCAAGGGCGATGAACGATAGTACAGGTGATGCCATTCTTCTCAATCATGGCAAACTTCGCTTCATCGATAGTTTTTCGAATGCTACGTCACCCCCTGTTGAGGTCGACATCTCCAACCAGTTTATAACAGCCAGCTTTTTAGCAGGCACCCTCACGTTGCGGGTAACCAACCGATTCAAAATCCCCCTTGAAACAGTGGTGTTGGAGGTGCGTAACCGCCATCTTGGGACGCTGGTGTTGCGAGACTCGATCCCCTGGCTCGATACGGGCCAAACCCACATAGCCCAATTCAATATGGCGGGCAAAACCATCGAAGGGATACTGACAGCACAAATGGTTCGGGTCAGCAGCCCAGGAACGCCAATATATCCGGTGATTATCGATACCAATGATGCCCTTGAGTTTGAGGTTACCGCCCAAGGGATGCGGGTCGATTCAGCTACCGCCCGCTTTCCCGAACAATATTTGGTGAATGATACACTGGATGTGATCTATCAATTAGATCCTCGGGAAATCGAAGAAGTGCACTATCGCACAGGACAATTGATAGTGGGCCTCGAACACTCTTTCCCGATGAATATGCACCTTGCCTATGAATTCCCTTTCCTCCGTCGGAATGGCGTGCCGCTGTCGGTTCAGGTAGACGTGCCCGCATCAATCGACGGATCCGCCCAAAAAGACTCCGTTGTGGTCGACTTAGCAGGATATATCAATAACTTGCGGGGCCAACACCAGAATGCATTTAATGCTGTGTATGTGATTCGGCGATTACGTATGGATTCAACACCCCAGATAGTTACCTTGACTGCCAACGATAGCGTGCATGTGTTTTCGATACTTCGGGGGCAACAGCTGGCCTTTGTTCAGGGGTACTTGGGCAGAGATACTGCCCAATTTTATCACTCTGTTAATGTATCCGATCCAACAAATGGAATGCATTGGGCGGCAGTTGCTATGCGGTGGTATTTTGACAATACACTCGGATTTGACATGCAAATACGAATCGATTCGGTGGCCGCGATTCACACCATGCCATTCCAACAAAAATACCTTCAATCCAGCCAAATACAAACCGACTTCCATATCCCTGCAGGTACCCCAGCCAATCCTGCCCATCGGACAATTGAACTCAACAACGCCAATTCAAATATTACCGAGCTCATAAACTTTCATCCCGATCAATGGCGCGTGGTGGGGCGCGGAATCTTCAATGCGGCGGCCCAGCCGGGCATTCGAAACCAAACCGCCTCCGATGATTCCTATTTGGATATTGGACTGGAATACGAATTGCCGTTGCGCTTGCGGATTGATAACTTTCGATGGATTGATACTTTGCCGTTGTCGCCATTCGAAACAGACCCCGATGTCGAATTGCGTATTCGCTGGAAAGTGGTGAACGACTACCCAGTGCAATTGCAGATGCAGGCCTATTGGTGGGATAGCGTGACGGGGCATGTTTTCGATTCCCTATTTACGGAAGGAGTGGCAATCATTGCCGCTGCCCAACCGACCGATAGTGTTGATGGCCCCATGGGACGCATCTTCTTGCCCTCCGAAAGTAAAGGAATCGTGTCGTTGCCTCCCGATCGCCTCCAACAACTTCGAGATGCAACCCATTGGATTGTACTTTTTCAAGCATGGACGCAACCTATCCACAAACATGTGGTGATCTATGATGATTATCACCTCAAGCTAACAGCATATGCCGAGATCATCCGATATCTGAAAACAAAATAGTTTCCCTTATGAGATGCTTTGCAATATGGCTGATATTGGCTCCATTAGCCATATCGACAGCGAAAGCGATGCAGGATACAGCGATGTCGCAACTGATGTGGCAAACAGATATTTTTACCTCTTCTAACTTTTTAGATCGTACAATCACTTGGGAAGGTTTGCGTACGGGCCGTTGGAATCCAGTACCATACTATCATGAAGCAAGTCCACACGGTGGGTATTGGATCGGTGTAATGCCATGGAATGTTGAATACCGGCAGATGTTGACCCATGATTCCATTCAACTGCGTTTCCGATTTCGCAGTGAGGCATTTTTTCATATTCGATCGGATGCTGATTTGGCCCGATTCCTGACAGTGGGTAATCCACCGGGATCCTACTATCAGTGGAAGAAAGGTGGTGTGTTGTGGCAGTCGATGACGTCATTATTGGCAGGATTGGTGTTCAAAAGTGGGGGCTGGATAATGCTGGGCATTGGCAAGGGAGCACAGGGAGTTACCGAATTTGAAAAAGGAACTGTATATTTCCCAGAGTCGGCTGATACATTGGCATGGAACATAAGGTTTTGGCAACAAACGATTCCGAGTCAGGCAGCGATCTTGTTTTCAACCGGATGGAAGGGAAACTGGGATAATCTATCTTTAGAGATAACGGCCGATCAATGGGGTGCCTTTTTCGGTGGCGGTATCCAACGGGCTGAGTATCAATCGATGTTGGCCTATGCATCCGTGGATCCGTTGCGTACACCTGATTTTTTGGACCAACTCCGAGAATCTCTGGTGAACTTGGACGCATTGGATAGTCCAGCTTCGGTGGCATTGCTGAAGGTGGTGCCAGTATGGGGGCGGATTGCCGTGAAATTGGAATACCAATGGAAAAGACGCGTCATCGGAATGCAATGGTATGCCCAACCCCACGAGGTGGCTACCTATTGGCAAGGACGGGTTTATATACCTCTCATGGAGTTGGATCGTCCTTGGCAACTAACTCCCTTCGTGCATTATGATGCTGTGGGAAGTGCAGGATTGGGAGCTGCTGTGGAATATTCGGCCCGCTGGGGAAAATTGAACATAAGTATGCCCTTCATTATAGGATTGCCTCGAAAAAGTGGATGGGGGGGTGCCTTGAATGCCCAACTGAAATGGTAGGTAAATGAACAAAATCGAGGGATGGTCTCGCCGCCGCTTCTTGCAAAGAAGCGGTGCATTGGTATTGGTTGCTTCGTTGCCGGTGTGGTTTCGATGCGCCATCCGGCCTGGTCATCGCCCATGGTCGAAAGAACAACGGGATGCATTGGCCGTTGTGATGGATATTATTCTTCCAGCGGATGAGCATGGTCCCGGCGCATTGGAAGTCGGCGCATTGGAATTCATAGAGTGGACTCTCAAAGACCCGTTTTACGATGAAGATATTCAGCGATTTGTACTTGAAGGAATCGATTCATTGAATCGAAAAAGCCACCGTCAATATGGGCGTTCCTTTGCCGAACTTAAAGTCGAGATCCAATACCAAATGATTGAAGCCATGGCACGTAGGGGAGATGCTTGGCTTTCGCGGATGATAACCCTTGCCCTCGAAGCCTTGTTGGTCGATCCTGTTTATGGCGCCAATCGGGATGCGCAAGGATGGAAATGGTTGGGTCATTATGTGGGGCATCCGCGCCCAGATGTTGCAACTCGCTACGAAGCGTTAATGCAACGCCGATATGAAGCAAGCATTTGATGTCTGCGTTATAGGAAGTGGTGCCGGTGCGGGTCCGATCATTTACGAACTGGCAAAAGCGGGATGGTCGGTAGTGATTCTTGAAAAAGGACCCTACTTTACAACTTCCGACTTTCGAAAAGACGAGATTGCATGTTGTCGACGTGATGCCTATTCGTCGTCTCCCATTCGTGAACCTTACGTGATCGAAACCCCAAATGGCGAGGGACGTTGGAAGAAGCAATCTACTGCACGTACCGGACAGTCTTTCTGGAACGGAAACATGGTGGGAGGCTCTTCGAATTTGATGAGCGGCTATTTCCATCGGATGAAGCCGATCGATTTCCGGCTCCGATCCGAGTTTGGAGATATCAAAGGTGCCGCAGTCACTGATTGGCCCATTTCGTACAAAGACCTTGAACCTTACTATACCCGTTGTGAACGTATCATAGGAATATCAGGGCGGGTGATCGATCATCCTTGGCAACCGCCGCGAAGCACTCCTGACTTTCCATTTCCACCGCTGGAAGAGCATGTTGTTGCCCAATGGATTGATGCGGCTTGTCAACATTTGGGAATCCCGTCAGTGCCTACACCACGCGCTATTCTGAGCCGCCCGATTCGCGGGCGCAAAAGTTGTTATTACTCCAATTATTGCGGTAGTTACGGATGCGCTTCCAATGCGAAGGGGAGTGCTCGGGTAGCCCTTATCGAACCCGCTATGAATGAAGGTGATGTTACCCTCATCCCGCTTGCAAAAGTGTTTGCCTTAGAGTCCGATGGCCATTACCGCATCCGCAAAGCCTGGTATCATGCTTCCGATGGAACACAACGTTTTGTTTCCGCTCGACTCTTCGTGGTGGCGTGCCAAGCCATTGAAAGTGTCCGATTGTTGCTCATGAGCCAAAATAAAGAATATCCCAAAGGAGTGGGCAACCAACATGAACAGGTCGGACGATATCTGATTTTTTCGGCAGGTGGGTCTGGATATGGGACCTTTGCTTATGATCGATTATCTCCTGAGGATGCCAACTCCTTGCGCCAACGAGGAACGTTCGTCAATCGATCCGTGCATCATTGGTATGCTTTCGAAGATCCCGACAGTGGACATCTTATCAAAGGGGGAATTATCGATTTCCTATGGGAACACGACAACCCTGTCCGAAAAGCCCTTACCCAAAAATGGGATGGCCATCGCCTGCGAATTGGCGCCGAATTGAAGCGCTGCCTACAAAAGGCATTTCTGCAACAGCGGCGCCTTCGCTTTGAAGTGTTTGCCGATTGGCTGCCCAACCCGCATACCTTTGTCCGCCTCTCTTCTTCGGTCAAAGACCAGTGGGGAGATCCCGTCCCTTGCATTCGGATAGGATATCATCCCCATGATATTAAGGTCGGGAAGTTTTTGGCGCAGCGTGCCGTGGAAATCCTCCGAAAAGCAGGCGCGGAAAATGTGGAATGGTCAGTCAGCGGATTCCCCCCATCGAATCTTCAGGCCGGTGGATGCCGATTTGGAACCGATCCCCGCACTTCAGTGCTCGACCCGAACTGCCGGGTGCACGACGTCGATAACCTCTACGTTACCGATGGCAGCTTTATGCCTACCGGCGGCAGCGTACCTTTTACGTGGACAATCTATGCTAATGCATTTCGCGTAGCAGATCACATCAAAACAGCATATTAGCTGTAACAATCCGGCCGACATCGTAACTTCGCCCTTCCAATTTTGAAATGCAATGCAAGTTTTGGAATGGGAAAAGCCTGTGATAGAACTTGAAGAAAAAATTCGGGCTTTGCGGGAGGAGATGGCCAAGGGAGCACTGGAAGACCGTGCAGTATTGGATACCATGGAGAAAGAGCTGGATAAGCTGAAAAAAGCTCTCTATTCCAATCTATCCGCTTGGCAAAAAGTTCAATTGTCCCGACATCCCAATCGCCCGTATGCCATGGATTATATTCAGAACATCTGTGATGACTTTATTGAACTGCACGGAGATCGGTATTTTGGAGATGACAAAGCCTTGATAGGTGGATTAGCCATGATAGCGGGTAAAAGTCTGATGATAATTGGTCAACAAAAGGGGCGAACGACCAAAGAACGCCAATTCCGCAACTTTGGAATGCCCAACCCGGAAGGTTATCGCAAAGCACGTCGCCTGATGAAAATAGCAGAACAATTCTCCCTGCCTGTACTTACCCTCATCGACACACCCGGCGCTGCCCCGGGCCTTGGTGCTGAAGAGCGAGGCCAAGCCGAAGCCATCGCACAAAACCTCCTGACGATGAGTGAGCTAAAAGTGCCCATCATTTCTATTGTGATTGGTGAAGGTGCCTCAGGAGGCGCCCTGGGTATCGGGGTTGCTGATATGTTGCTGATGATGGAAAATACATGGTTTTCGGTAATATCACCCGAATCGTGTTCCTCAATTTTATGGCGAAGTTGGGACTATAAAGAAAAAGCTGCCCAGCAGCTCGAACTCACGCCCGAGTCCTTGCTCAAACTCGGGATCATTGATGAGATTATCCCCGAACCATTGGGCGGTGCCCACCGAAATCCCAACCAGGCGTATCAAAACGTCAAAGAAGCAATCTTACGTCACCTCAAAAAACTCAAGTCTATACCATCCGATCGATTGGTGCGCCGCCGAAAAGAAAAATATTATCAGATGGGGCAATACATTGAAAAAAGCACTTCATGAACTCGGTATGCTTGGTCGAGTGCCCCCGCGATGCCATGCAAGGTATTCCCCAATTCATCCCCACCGATGAAAAAGTAGCCTATCTTCAATCATTGTTAGCAGTCGGATTTGATATACTCGACTTCGGAAGTTTTGTTTCCCCTAAGGCCGTCCCTCAAATGCAGGATACTGAAACAGTAATAAAGCGGCTTGACTTGAGCAATACTTCAACCCAATTGTTGGCAATCGTTGTAAATCGGAAAGGCATCGAACGGGCACTGGCCTTCGAAGCAATCTCTTACTTGGGATACCCGTTTTCAGTATCACCAACTTTTCAATATCGCAATGCCCGGAAAACCCTTGAAGAAAGCTATCACGAATTGGGAAATAGTGCTGAGCGAGTCAAGCAAGCTGGAAAAGAGCTGGTGGTCTATATCTCTATGGGGTTTGGCAACCCCTATGGAGATGTGTGGTCGATAGAGCTGGTGCTGACGTGGATAGAACGACTGGCAAGGTTAGGGATACGTATATTCTCACTGGCAGATACGGTAGGGACCGCCGATATGATGACAGTACGGAAGCTGTTCGAAGAAGTGATTTCAACGTTCCCACAGCTGCAAGTGGGTGTGCATCTTCATGCTTCACCCCAAGATTGGCAAGACAAAATAGCAGCTGCGTTTGAGGCTGGATGTCGGTATTTTGATGCAGCAATGCAAGGATACGGCGGATGCCCATTTGCAGAAGATGAACTGGTAGGGAATGTTGCCACCGAAAAACTGGTAGCCTACCTACAAGGTCGGCATGTGTCCTTGCAGTTGGATATGGCGGCGTTCCGACGTGCCTCTGAATATGCCCGCCAACTCTTTACCAAATATGCATCCTGATGAGCCGATCGTCAATATTGCGATTGTTATCAGTTGTTTTAGTGATGATCGGTGTGTGGTATTTTCGGGACGTGGTGGTGTATGTTGTGGTGGCAGCAGTATTGGCATTGATGGCCCGACCCTTGATGAAGTGGCTGTTGCGTTGTCGTTTGGGACCATGGCAGATGACCCCTACGGCAGCAGCCCTGATTAGCCTGCTGGCTTTAATGGGGGTCATGGGCATGTTGGCATGGATTTTCTTTCCTGTGTTGGTCCGGGAAGCCATCGCCTTTTCCGAAGCAGATCCCGCTGTGCTGGCAACCATTCTTCAACGCCCCCTAAATGTATGGCAACACCGATTGGAAGCTTGGGGAGTGGAGGTTAACCTGAAAAGACTGATCCAACACACCCTTCATGCATGGATCACTTCAATATTTAACATGGATCGGCTTGCCGAATGGGCCGGACGCATCACTTCCATGTTGGGAGGTATTTTTGTGGGTACGTTGGCAATCTTCTATATCACCTTTCATTTTTTGCGTCAGCCCCGTTTGCAGGCACGCATTGTGTTAGCATTTACACCGCAGCCATGGAGGGAAGATATGTTACAGTTCCTCCACCGTGTTAACGAAGTGCTGAGTGCCTACTTCGTGGGCCTGATAATCCAGGTGCTATTGGTAAGTACTATCACATACCTTGGGCTTGCTGTCATCGACATAGACAATGCTTTGATTATTGCCCTGTTTACAGGACTCAGTAATATGATTCCTTTTTTAGGACCGCTAATGGGAGGAATTTTTGGCATTACCCTAACATTTTCGGCCAATCCCGACCTGTTGTTGTCTGACCAATGGCTATGGATGCTGTGGAAACTGATAGCGGTATTTGTGATTGTACAAATCGTGGATAATGTGATTTTTCAGCCAATGATTTTTTCACGGGTAGCCCGTGCTCATCCATTGGAGGTGTTTTTAGTGATTTTAGTTGCAGCAGAATTGGCAGGAATTGTTGGAATGTTGGTGGCAGTTCCTTCGTACATGCTGCTTCGTATTGCACTGCGGGAATTTGTCGTTAAGTTTAGAGTGTTTGACGATGCAGCATCATCCCATTCAAATGCATGATCGATGATGAGTAAGCATTTGCGAATACGTGTGGAAGGCAAAGTACAAGGGGTATTTTTTCGGGCCAGTGCATTGGGCCTTGCCGAACGGCTCGGGCTTAAAGGTTTTGTACGCAACGAACGGGACGGATCCGTACTCATCGAAATTGAAGGCCCCGAAAATGCGTTGCAAGACTTTGTAGCGTGGGCACGTGAAGGTCCGCCTGCCGCCCGTGTCACATCGGTTACCGTTGAGGAGGGACCACCCAAGGGCTTTGCTGATTTTCGCATCGAATATGTCTAAAACGCCCCGCCGCCTCATCCGTGCGCGAAGATTTTTTACAGCCAACCCCCATCGACCATATGTGGAGGCAATCTTGTGTGAGGTGGATACCATTCGGGCCATAGGCGATTATAAGACATTACGACGTCAAGTTAAACATAGCGAAATCGTGGACTATCGGCAATGGTATGGGTATCCTGGATTTGTAGATGCCCATGCCCATTTGTGGGCGCTGGCAGAATCCTTCCAGAAAATATCCCTTCATACGGCTACCAATGCATCAGAAATTATCCGGGCATTGAATAATGATACCAATACCTTGCGGAAATGGGGATATGGTTTTTCCCCACGAATCATTCCAGACCCAGACGGGTTCCAAGCCCTATTAGATAACGAAATTCCCCACGTGCCGGTGTTGATTGAAACGGTGGATGCCCATGCCATATGGCTGAATCAGCGGGCAGCCGAAGAACTTGGGGTGCCTTGTCGTTCGGTGTTGTGGTTTTGCGATCAACATGCCGAACCCATCATCAAAAAATGGCGATCCCATTTTTCCATCCGACGGGAAGACATGCTACGGGCCAGCCGGGAATGCCTACGTCATGGTATCACCACTGTTGCCGAAGCGGCATTGCGGAATGATCAGTTGCCGCTGTGGGAAAGCATTGTGCAAAATCCTTTGCTGATTGATATCGCAGCAGCTTATGCACCTTCATGTCCCGACGAGCCGCTTCCACCACCGATTCGAACCCCCCGAACACGCCTGCATGCCCTTAAACTGTTCTTTGATGGGGCCCTCAACAGTGGGGGATTGTGGAATAGTGTGCCAATCGGAAAAATCTCTCCGCAAGATGCCCCCCCCTTTCCAATGGACTTTTACGAGGCTTATATCCAGCAGGCTGTCCTTAGGAAATGGGATGTGTGGATCCATGCTATCGGAGATTTGGCCGTACAGGCTGCCCTTGATGTTTTCGATCGAATGCCCGTTGCCGGGGTTCGGCGAATTGAACATATTCAATTTGTTCAAAAAGAAGATATCAACAGGTTTCAAAAACTGAATGTTATTCCGTCGGTTCAACCATATCATCGAGTGTTAGATACCCCGTTGATGCAAGGCGTTGAGCTTCCCCCTACCATAGTAGCGTACGGGTACGGGCTCTTGGCACGCCATGTCCGCCACATTATCTTGGGCAGCGACTTTCCCATTGTACCCGTCAGTCCCCTCTGGCAGCTGAAAGCCGCTACCGACCCAGCCGCCCCTTCTGCGTCGCGGCTTCCCGTGCTTCAATCCATCGAAGCATTTACCCGATATGCTGCCGCTTCATTAGGATTTTCCGACCGTGGAATGCTATGGCCGGGAATGCTTGCTGATGTGGTTTTTTTTGATGTGCCCCTCGAAGAAATCATCCCGGACCCGACCCACACCTGCCCAGTGAAAGTGTGGAAGCGGGGCCGGGATGTTATCTATTGAACCCGATACCAATTGATGCCATCACTCTGAATGACAATGGCACCATTAGACGGAAGGGCGTTGGTGCTTGCCCCGTTAAAGTCAATGTAATTGACATTCAGCGTATTGCTATTTCCCTGGCTGACAATGCGATATTCACGCCCATTGAGGCCACTGGCAGATCCGATGGTCAACGTCAGATTGCTTCCGGTCAATACGATTGTATGATCATCGGTTACGGTGTAGTTCACATTTGTTACATGGATTTTCTTGGCCAGGCTGCCTTCAATGTGTACTCGACTGGAAGGGGTCGTGGTGCCAAATCCCACGGTGTCTGCAAAATACGATTTGCGCCCTCCGCTGGCGTATATGTTGAACTCCCCAGCAGGAATGGTGGTGGTCGTGGCCCCTGTCCATAAGTTAACTTTCGCACTGCCTGTTGTACTACCTACATTGTCGATCATTACGCCGACGGTTCGGGTGGCAACCCCTAAGGTAAACGAAGGCCATTCAATGCGCATGCCATAGGCACTGGTAATGGTGCCTAAGTAAGGAGCTACGGTAAATTTAGCAGCGTAAGCCCGCTCAATATTGCCGTTTCCATAGGCTGCTGCTAAACTGGCAATGCCAAACAGCGTCCCTACGGTTCCCGTGCCTTGATGTACCGCATTGGCATGAATGGAGGTAATCCACGCCGTATAATTGCTTGTTGAGCTGGCATCAGTAGTAATCCCAGATAAAATGCCGTAATACTGGGCAGTACTCGAGGGGGTACTGGCCGCAATGCTACGTGAAACTTCTAGGGTTACGCTGGTGTCGGAACTAGCGGTGTCGGAAACGGTGATGGATGCCCCCAGCAGATTGTACGTAAAGTTATAGCTCTGGGGAAACCCCTCTACGAAAACATGAATCATTCCCGCAGGGTTTGTGGTCCCTACGCCTACCTTCCCTGTATTGGTAATGGTTACAAGGGGCTGCCCTCCCTTAGAGGCCTGGAAAATGGAGCTGACGTAAGAGGCCGGAATATCGACCGATAAGCGTGCCGAAGGCGACGTTGTGCCAACCCCTACTTCCTGGGCGTTCAGCATGGAAATACCACATGTACATCCGATTCCAGCATACAGAAATTTTTTCCAGTTCATGGCATCTGGGATTTACTTTGGCATAGTTAACGCAAGGGGGATGCTAAAAAGTTCAAATGGTCGGAAATAAAAAGGTAAGTTGTTATTTATTGCTTGATCATGGGCAGGTATTGAACGTGGTGATCAGTCATGATGGTCAGTAGATAGATGCCCCGTTTCCAGGTAGAGATATTGACTTCCACAGCCGCACTTCGACCGTTCCAATGGTATACCTGACGTCCGTTGGCTGACCGAACGAATATGTGTTGTATGGGATTGGCGGGTGTTGAGCGAATGGTAATCCATTGCTGGGCCGGATTAGGATAGAGTTGGATGTGAGGTGATGAGTTGTCCGAAACCGACGCAATGGGGTTGTTCGGGTTGCCACGAACCAGTCGAATCAACGGCACTGCTGCCAAAGAAGTAGCTCGCCATTGTCCTTGGGTGTAATAGTATAAATGGGGGAAGGTAGGCTGTCGGGGATGGCGCTCGGGAAAGTTCATATCCAGTCCCACATTGAGGAAGACGTTTTCGGTTTGAATCCACCCTACGTACACCTCGCCCGAAAGCACCAGCAGTGTATCAAGCATATAGTAATAGAAGTTTCCAATGCGGGGAGCGATCTTGGGATAATGTCGTCGGCTTTGATAAATCAGCTGTTCGGAGTTGTCAGGCCCAACTTTGCGCCATACCGCCAGATGAAAAGCGGGGGCATTGCCGGTAGCTACTTCACTTTCATTGAATGCAATGGCAATTGCCCGTATGGTGTCGGCTTCAGGTAAGTAAAATCGGACAGCAACTTTGCCGTAGGTCGTATTAATCAGTCCATAGCCAGCTTCGGCACTGCTATCGTCATAGGCAAAGTAATTGCCGAATGGCTGCAAGAATTGCAAACTGTCGTTGGATGGGAAAATATCCGGGAACGTCCGGGCTTGATATAAGAGGCGGACACCGGGAGCATCTGGGTCGACGGCGGCATAGTCAAATCCGTTGGCAAAGGAAAAATGGGTTTGGCCGGTGGCCACGTTGAGCGCATAAACTGGCGATGCAAAGATGGTAGTGTGAGTGGCCATGTCGTGAGCGCTCACTTGGAAGGTAACGTTACGGGGACCATTTGAAAGGTTGTGAATGTCGACGAATAAGGAATCCGCCAAAAACAAGCTAGGACGACGGATAAAATGATGCCATGGCATGGCAGTGTATTCTTTGAGCACGGAAGGGAAAGCATTCACCGTTGAAACGTCTACCCAGTCGATACCTTGTGAGGAGCGCTCTTTGTTGATGTAGAAGTAATCCAGGTGCCACAAGTCAAAATTGCCCCCAGGATTGCCATATCGTATCAATCGAAATTGAAACCCAGCATGGAAAAAGCGATGGAGTGAGTCGGACTGAATCGGCAAGGCCACATACTTCCAACGCGAAGTGTCTCCACCATAGCTAACCCATACGTTTACCCACCGGTAACGTTTCCATCCGGAAGGTGTCAATAGAGAGTCAGCTAAAAATTGCAATACCAGTGAGTCAGTAGCTTCGGGTGGGTCACCAACGCCGCCAGGATCCATGAAAAAGGAAAGGATAACGCTATCTGCATTAGAAAGTCCAGAGAGGTCAATGGGCAAAGAAGTGAGTGTGTCGGTGGCAAAAGCGGCATTGCCGACGTAGCCTGGGCGATATGGTCGGCGGTCGGCCGTGAGGCCGTCGAGTGTAACCATCCCGTAAGAGGGAGGATAGGCACTGAAGGTGGCGTTGAGGTAAACCGACGGAGACGGCGCCCACCGGGCAGGAGACAGTCCTGAATCAATATTACTGAAGTCGTCGTAGAACGGAAGCTGAACCGTGTCGAAAGCTCCTGCGCGGGCTCGCAGAGGGCAAATTTCCCCACGGTTCATTCCCCACATCACGTACTCTTGGCTCCACGCCAACCCGGGTACCGTCACTAACCACATGACGGCCGTGCGCACGAATTCTTTCATTCCTCAAACAGGTTATAGTTGCCTGTAGATGGGACCAATGTGGAAGAATCGAAGGCAAAACTGGCCGAATCGATCATCCAGAGGTCTACCAAGTAGCCCCGTGGATATTTTTGGGTAGCAGATGGGGTGGGGTGTTGGTGGTTAACCACCATTGCTGCAGAATCTATGTTTCCAGAGGGAAAGATAACATTGCCCAGCTGGAATCCATAGGTAACTAAGATAAGTTCTGCCTCTGGAAGGGGTAGTCCGCGAACGTCGGGTACCACCGACTCCTCCGATTCTAACCCCTTGCTAACCACCAATACCACCTTATCGAGCTGGTATAGCGAATCGCCAGCGTGTATTTCCGTCCCATTCCAAAAAGCTTTTAAGACAATTCCTTCGGAGATGTCCGGCACGTAGACCATGGAGTCAACCTTGATAAACAAGACCTCCAAAGTCCGTATTGCCTGATTAATTGGCATGTCCATAATATCCGGGAATGCCACTTTGCCGGGTTGTGACTTGCTCACTACCACATAGATTTTTCGTCCTTGCTTAATCAACTCTCCCGGATGTGGTACTTGGTCGATGATGATGCCTGTCCATTGCGGATGAAACACCGAATCGTGAACGACCATTTGTAACCCTTGTGCTTCGAGCAATTGTCGGGCATCTTCGATGGACATATTCTTGATGGCAGGGGTTTCGATAGCTTCACCGTGCCGAGTGACTTCAAACAGATACAAGTAGGCACCGAACACGATGACGATTAGGAATAGTCCGATCAAGAGCAAATGAACAATCAACGCCTTAACGCTGCGCATGGAAGCGTATTCCGTTATCAATAATGGTTTCAAGGAGTTGGGCGGGCTGGTAGCCTGCCAATGCGCCTTGATGAAACAGTACCGTCGCTGGTGTGAGCCCCGGCAGCGAGTTGATTTCGATGATAATCACTTCCGGTTCTTGTTCGGTAAAGATACGCACGAAGGCATCAATTCGACAATATCCTTCGATACCAGCTGCTTTGGCTACTGCTTCTAAGGTTCGGCGCACTTTACGTTCGATTGCTCGGTTGGATTGGGGGTCGGAGGAGAACCGGGCTGGCGTGATGTTAACGCCTTCGCCAGCCAAAAATTTCTCTTCCAACGATAAAATACCTTCACCGGCAATGACCTCAGAAGGGGGTAACGCTTCATATCGTATCTCCCCTTCCTTTGTTGGGCAAGCCAACACACCACCCGTGATTTCGATTAGCTTTTTTGCATTGGCCAGCCCTACTTTTTCCTCGACCAAGAATGCATCCTTGGCTGGAAAAGGAGCATTTTCTCGTAAATGAAAGTGGCGTCGAATGGAGACAGGCAGCGTTGCATTCGCTCGAAACACCCCCTCGGCATATCTCCGCAAATCTTCACGACTTTTAATAGGCAACACCGCCGAACTGCACCCTTCGTCTACGGGCTTAGCAATATAGGGATAGTCTCCCAGGATGGCTTCGAGGTGCTCGATGGTTTGGTCAGGATCCGACAACCATGCGGTACGTTCCACCAAGTAGTGTTTCGGCACCAAAAATCCCCGATTTGCCAGCCATTGATTGGTCTTGTACTTGTTCATTGTTCGATGGGCCACCTCCGCATTCGATCCATTGAAAGGCATCTGCAGTTGTTCCAGCTTGGCTTGCAATATGCCATCTTCCCCTGGGTGACCATGAACGGCAATAAATACGAAGTCGAACATTCGGGGAAAATCTTCCAACGAAATAGGTTGTGGGTGGGATACATAGTCTTCTTTGCCCAATAAACGTCGTACGCCCTCCAGGCGTTGAAATGTGGCTTGCGAAGTTTCTGATACCGAAAAATGTTCGATCGATTCCCGGATGTCGTCGGCATTATCTTTCATCAGTAATTTCAGTGGCACCCGATGAAAAATCATTTCGTCATTGGGTCCACAATGGAGGAAAACCGGTATTGGCTCAAATTTAGGGTGGGCGGCAAGCTTCTCTACTACGTTCCGACCGCTCTCGACAGAAATGTGCCGTTCGGTTGAGCATCCTCCAAAAATGACAGCCACACGCATGGGGTGACTGTCCGGGTGCTGGCTTGCCTGCGTGAAAGCCTGATGAAGGTATTGAAAATATTTTCGTGCCCGGCGACCGTGAGGACGAGCGTTTTGCTGGATGCGCAGGCTGCTGAAGATAATCCAACTGACTATGTCGGTGGGACCTAGCCCCACCTCTGCCCCTTGATGGAAGAGAAACGACGACGGCAACATTCCGGAAGTGGTATTGGGGTCGTTGAGGTAAATATTACCCCCTGACAGGTAAAATCCGTCGATGCGGGCATATGTTTCAAAACCCGTTGCTTCGTACAGTCGTCGGCATTCTTCCATGATCCGATGCAAAGCCTGGGGTGACTGGTCCATTGGTGTGCGTTTGCGCACGATACCCGGTAGGTATTTGGCTCGATAGTCAAACACTTCAAAATTCTTGCGAACCTCTGAGGGCGGTAATGGCACGGGGCGTCCTTTTTCGTCTTCGATAATGATGCAGGTAAATTCTTGCCCCTTGACCGCTTCTTCGATAATCACTTCCGTCTCAAAATGACGTCCTTCCAGCCAGATCTGTTCATTGTGTGGCTGACCATCTAAGAATGCGAAGAGGTCTTCGGGTGTCCGAAACATGTGTTGATCAACCCATACCGGGAATCCAATGCCATCTTGGATGTCTGCCAGCCGCCGTATCCATTGTTTCTTTTGTGCTATCCCCCACTGGTGCCATTCATCCGTGGACAAACTTTCGCATAAAAAGGCCTTTTCGATAGTATTGGCATCTAAATGTTCGGGTTGTGCCACCCATTGCACCCCAATAGATGACCCTTGAGTGGCGGGCTTGACAACGACCGGAAATCGGAGTGCCGTTCGGGCCTTTTGTAGGTGCGTTGAGGGGTCTTCCTTCCAATCTCTGCGGTGAATTCGAAGGTAGGGATGAAAATAAAATCCTCGGGGGGCCAGCCACTCTTTCTGGAGTCCTTTGTGAACGCCCAATGCTGAGGGCAAGATGCCACTACCCGTATAAGGAATTTCCAGCCAGTCCAGCCACCCTTGAACCGTACCATCTTCTCCGTATGCCCCATGAAGCACCAGAAAAACCACGTCCACATGTCGCGATAGCTGTTCCCAAGCCAAGGGTTGTCCCACTTCCGTAAACACCCGATCGGAGGGAAGAAAGTCGTCATATAAGGGAACGTCGGAGGGCTGATGGGAGGGCGGTGGGTAGAAGTCACGAATGCTACCGCTGTATAAATATGACCATTTTAGCAAGTACAAATGATTGCGACTGTCGAGAAACAGCGGAACCGGTTCAAACCAACGGCGATCCAACACATCAAAAACCGTTCTGCCTCCCGCAAAAGATACCTCCCGTTCTTTGGACTTGCCACCAAAAAGTATCCCTACCCGAAGCCGTACCATGACCCTGCAAAAAAAGCGACTTCTTGCCAAGTATTCAGTCTTGATGCAAGCATGGCTAAGACACCCTGATGATGTGATGAGGATAATGATGGTGTTGGCATGATGGAATGTTTTCGTTGAGTTGGTAATCCGGCCCGACAATGGCATCACAGGAGCATCGTCGACCCGGAGCATATCATATAACAATTTTTTGATGTGAAAAATTAGGGAGGGCGATTACTAGTAGATGCTTTGCTAATGAGTAGGGATAACAAAAAATTTCGTTGAAAAATTAGTATTTGGATTTTCGTATCGTAAGTTTGCGCTGTAAAGAAAACGTATTTATGAAATTGTTTGATGAGATGAATGCTGCAATCCCAACTATTCGAAGTGCCACAGCCTCTGGTGAAGAATTGTTGAATGCAGTAGAACATTATGCGGGTATTATTACCAGTATTTCTCATCCTATTCGGCTGGCATTGTTGGCATATATTCGTTCGAACGGCCCGTCATCATTGGCGCAACTTCATGACCATTTCCCGATGAAGCGCTCGGTGATCAATCATCATTTGGGTCTAATGAGTGATCGCTATTTGTTGGTGAAACAGCGCAAAGGTCGCGAGGTATTCTATGCCATCAATAATGAGGTTTTGAAGTTTATACAAGATTATTTGGACCGAGCCTTTGGCAATGATGCTTAATGCTGGGATGTAAGATGTGATCTTTCAAATCAATTGTGAGTGTCCGTATTTTCATTTTGGGGTTCGCTGGTAATGACTGAAGCTCAGCAAGCTGCCGAAAAGGGCGAAGTTCCCGTAGGGGCAGTGTTGGAACAAAAGGGGCATTTACTTGCTAAGAGTCATAATCGGGTTGAAGAACTATCTGATCCCACGGCCCATGCAGAGCTATTATGCATAAGTGGTGCTTGTAGCTATCTTCGAAGCCGTGTGCTGGCGGATGCCATCCTGTGGGTCAGTGTTGAGCCTTGTCCGATGTGTGCTTATGCAATTGAATTGGCACGGATTCCCAAAGTGATTGCTTTCCTTCCGGAACCGAAGACAGGTTTTCAGTCGCGTTATGGGCTATCCTTTCCATTTGCCATGGAATGGGCCCCCGAACCCGCCCGTCAAGAAATGCAACACCTATTACAAGGCTTCTTCCGTCAGTTGCGTCGTCCGTAGGAAATATCACAACGCTTGGGGTGCCCGACGAAAAATGCGTAGAGCATATCCCAGGCCATCCGCACCCGAGCGAATGTTTCCCGAATTCGAACCTTCATGCCCCGCCATCCACGAACTTCAGTGGCATTAAATCCTGCGGCCTTAATTCCATGCCAGCGGGCCATGAAAACTGCTCGTTCATTATGAAATTGTTGAGAAATGATGAGCAAACTATCTATGCCCGATCTGTTACATAGGTGCTGAATAGATTGCCAGGTACGATCCCCTTCCGCATCAATCAATAATGCTTTGGGCGGCACCCCTGCTTGGATAAGGTCTTGTTTGAGGGAGGTTGGTTCGCTGTAATAAGCATCCTCATGACCGCTTAAAATCAAGTATTGCACCTTGCCGGCATGGTATAGCCGGGCAGCTGCCAATACTCGGGCCAAATAGAACGGATTAGCTTGTTCTGCCGATATTTTGGGGGACGTCCCCAATACCATCCCGTACACGTAATGAGGCGTTGCCGCCACCGAAGTATACAAATATTGGCTACTTTGAAGGGCCACGTACCGATCCCATCCGATCATTGTCAAGAGTATTCCTATGGCTCCTCCAAAGAGCCATCGCCCAATTCCACCCATTGGAGTTTATCACGTCTTGTCAAAAATAACGGAACAAAGCCATAAGAAGTGTGGATATTCGCTTTTGAAAAGAACGTAACTTTGCCGTTCCATTAGGCAAACATGAAAATATTTCCATGACTTCTTTTCAGCTTAAAAGCCTATCGGAAGTACAGCGAGAGCGCCTGTTAGATGTTCCTGTTTATATTACGCTATACGTGGGGGTAGCGGATGGCACGCTGGATCGCGAGGAAATAGAATGGAGTGAGCATATTGCCGAGTTTAGGGCCCAGCAAGAAGATGATTTGCTGGGGCGTTATTGGTCGGACGTGGACCGTCGTTTTCGAAGGCGGTTTTTTCAGATTCGATCGGAGCTTGGGGTCGTGCCCGACAAGGAAGTGTCGCCGATGGTGGTGATGCAACAAATTGAAGCGTGGTTTCGAGGTATTCCGTCTGCTTATCCAAGCCTTCCGGAAGGGTGGGTGGTTGAGTTATATGAAAGTTGGCGGACGTATGCCCGCCAGGTGGCACGTGCCTCGGGAGGGATTTTGGGTTTTGGGGCGGTAAGTGGTAAAGAAGAGCGGGCAATTTTGAAGATAGAGAAGTTGCTGGCTCCATAATTGTCGAAAACGTTGCCTCGCATTCGTTCATTATTGATTGCCAATCGTGGCGAAATTGCCGTGCGGATTATCCGGACAGCTCGGCGTTTGGGTATTCGAACGATTGCGGTCTATAGCGAGGCAGATGCCCACGCCCTTCATGTTCGAATGGCAGATCAGTCTGTGTGCGTCGGCCCCCCTCCGGCTGCCGACTCTTATTTGCGGATCGACCGAATTATTGAGGCGGCACAATTAACCAATGCCGATGCCATCCATCCTGGCTACGGCTTTCTTTCCGAGAATCCGGATTTTGCCAAGGCGGTCGAATCGGCGGGGATCCTGTTCATCGGTCCATCGGCCCAAGCGATTCGAGATATGGGAGACAAACTGGCTGCCAAACGCCTTGCCCAATCTGCAGACGTACCGGTTTTACCTGGCACCGAAAATCCAGTGATGGAGTCCAATACGGCAAGCGAGGTAGCACATAAAATCGGTTTCCCCGTCCTTATCAAAGCGGCGGCAGGTGGTGGCGGAAAGGGTATGCGCATTGTTCATAATGAAGGTGAGCTCGCCGCAAGTCTTGAACGGGCCCAAAGTGAAGCCCGTTCAGCATTTGGCAATCCGGCGGTCTTTATTGAAAAATATTTAGAAGCCCCCCATCATATTGAAATTCAGGTCTTTCGAGATACTTTCGGGAACGCAGTATACCTTTTTGAAAGGGAGTGTTCTATACAGCGCCGCCATCAAAAGGTAATCGAGGAAGCTCCCAGTCCACTTATATCGGAAGAATTGCGTAGGCGCATGGGAGAAGCTGCGGTGCGCTTGGCCCATGCATGCAATTATTGGGGGGCGGGTACGGTCGAATTTTTGGTGGATGCTGATGAAAACTTTTATTTTCTGGAGATGAATACCCGCCTCCAGGTGGAACATCCCGTGACAGAAATGATTACTGGCCATGACCTGGTAGCATGGCAGATCGCTGTGGCAGAAGGCCAATCGCTTCCTGTGCCGCAGGATCAACTTCGCCTCCATGGACATGCGGTGGAGTTGCGGGTGTATGCTGAAGATCCTGCCTATCAGTTCTTGCCTTCCACGGGTTGTCTTTTTCGTTATCGGATACCGACAGCTCCGTTTGTGCGAGTAGATACAGGGGTTGAAGAAGGGGATGAAGTGAGTCGTCATTATGATCCATTATTGGCCAAACTGATCGTGTGGGGAATGGACCGGGATGAAGCTCTCCAGCGGATGGAGGCAGCAATCCGAGACTATGAAGTGGGTGGGGTAAAAACCACGCTTCCTTTTGGGTTGTGGGCAATTCGCCATCCCCAATTTAGAAAAGGCTGCTATACGACTCATTTTGTTTCGGCGTTTTTCTCTTCGAATGAATTGCCAGATTGGTCAGAAACAACAACCCGCCGAGCAGTAGCATTGGCCCATCATTTGTTTCAGACCCCGAAACCTTGTTATCCCCGCATTCCGATTTCGTCGTGGCGGCACCGGCGGTATCAATAAAAAGGGTTGAAACTTTCATATTCTTGTAAGGCGTGATCGGAGCTATATGATGATTGAAAACTACCCTGAGCACTGTAGGAATCACTTTAATAGCAGATACTTTCAGCTAAACAGGCGTGAGCACAATTTTCCCCATTACGTTTCCTTTCCGAATCCATTGAAAGGCTTGGGGCCATTGTTCCATTGGTAAGATGTGAGCTACCACTGGCTGGAGGCGTCCCTCCACGTATCCAGGAAGAATGATAGACTCAATTTCTTCCATTAGCCGGGCCTTAAACTGGGGATGCTTGTTACGGAGTAAGGTAGCACCCAGGGTAAGTTCTTTGGTAAGAAATGCTGCCCAGGGAAACGGTGAAGTGTGGGTAGTCCCCCCCAACAAGCCGATATTTATCCAGCGCCCTCCATGACGTAAAATGCGTACGTGAAATGTTTCCCATCCGGCTCCTATGGTATCAAGGATTAGGTCAACTCCTTGTGGGAAATCCCTACGGATGGCCGACTCCAACTGGGAAACGGAGAGATGCCGATTGAGGACAAGCGTAGCTCCCAAATGCTGAACGAATGTAGCTTTTTGAGGGCTTCCTACAAGGGCAACTCCATATCCTCCCAAAAATCGAACAAGTTGTACGGCAGTGCTTCCAATACCACCCGCAGCAGAATGGATCAGTACGATTTGCTCCGGCCGGAACTTGCCATGCCAAACCAAGTTAACGTACGAAGTGCATAGTGCTTCCGGTATGGAAGCGGCTTTTACCGTGGAAATCATCGTCGGTACACGCCATACGTGGCGGACGTTGATAATTGCGTGGGAAGCATATCCACCAGCTGCCAACAACCCCATGACCGCATCACCTACCCGCCATGGGTGTGCCTTTGACCCCACAGCTACCACCGTCCCAGCGACTTCCAGTCCTGGCACGTTGGCATATCCAGCCGGTGGGGGATACCGTCCTTTGAGTTGGAGCAGATCCGCTCGGTTTACTCCTGCTCCCTCTACAGCCACAACTACTTCATCGGGCTTGGGATACGGTACTGTCCAAGGCGTGCGTACCAACTCCCCCTCCACTACTTCATAACGAAACCCCTGGAACATACACACACCATCACTCGTACCTATCGGACCACCGTTACCCATCCAAAAGGATCTGGCAGCACGCCGTATTTAATTCCCTCCAAAAGGTTTTTCATTTGATGGGCGATGCTTTGGTCCGTTTCGAGAGGGGGAAGATGATAGTGGCGATCCTTGTATCCGATTCCAGATATGAATGCGACGGATGCAGCAGTTCCCGTACCGAAGACTTCACGAAGTCTACCGCTTTCTAGGCCTTCTACTACTTCGTCCACCGTAATGTCGCGTTCTTCCACTCCGATGTTGTGATGCTTGAGCAGCTGGATAATGCTGTCGCGCGTAATTCCTTCCAAGATCGTCCCACGCTGAGTAGAAGGGGTCACCACGCCATTTTCAAATACGAAAAAGATGTTCATTGTGCCCGACTCCTCAATGAGGTGATGGCTACAAGCATCCGTCCATATGAGCTGACGGTATCCTTCTTCCAGTGCCAGTTTTGCAGGATATAAAGACCCTGCATAGTTGCCTGCGGCTTTTGCCGCCCCAGTACCTCCCTCGCAGGCTCGGGAATAGTTGAACTCGAACCGGATAGCAATTGGTTTGGGATAGTATGGGCCTGCTGGAGATCCGAAAATGATGTACTTGTAGGTTTCCGAAGGACGTATGCCTACGTATTCATCAGTAGCAAACATGAATGGCCGAATGTAGAGCGATGTTCCTTCTGCCTTGGGTACCCATTCCGAGTCGATATTCAGCCATTCGTAAATGGCGTCCACAAATAACTCGCGTGGGAGATCGGGCATGCACATGCGATGGGCCGACCGGTTGAGGCGGCGCCAGTTGTCTTCTACGCGAAAGAGGGCCGGCCGCCCAGTAGGTTGATGATAATATGCTTTTAATCCTTCAAAGACCGCCTGTCCGTAATGCAGTGCAGAAGTGGCGGGGTGTAAGGAAAGACGCTGAAAAGGAACAATACGGGGGTCGTGCCATTGGCCGTCATAAAAGTCGGCAACGAACATGTGATCGGTGAATGATTTTCCAAATTCGGGTTTTTCGAGATTTACGAGATGAATTTGAGGGTTACGTGTTTTTTCAACTCGAAAGGTCCGCGTTTCCATCATTTTTTGTTTCTTGCCGCGCACAAAGATAACGAATGCCGACCCGTTTGATGCCCGTTAAGAGGGAGTTGGCCCTCTTATTCCCCGAGGGAATTATTGCTTCCCCACGGCCCCATGGCATTGTGTGTGTGGTTGATCAACCGTATCAAGGACCATTACAGCCGAAGTTTCTGCCTTTTCTGGATACGTTGGCTAAGGCGCTTCGACGCCCAGTCAGTTATTTTGCGGTGCTTAATCGGTCCTTCCATTCATTAGCCACCATTGAGGCTTATTTACAAGGTCAATGCGTGTGGATTGATGCCGTATTGTGGTTTGGAGTTAAGGGGAGAGCAACGGGTTCAATACCCCATCACTACTTTCCACCCTTGGAAGAAGTGATTATGGATCGCTCACACAAGGCCAAGCTATGGAAAGTGCTCAAACCGTATGTACGTGCCGAATAAACAAGGGTTGGTTGTCGCCACACACAATCCCCACAAGGCGAATGAAATTCGGAAAATGCTTTCCCCATGGGGTTGGGAAATATGGACCCTGCCGGATGTGGGATGGAACCAGGTGATTGATGAAGATGGCGAGACCCTTGCAGAAAATGCATGGTTAAAAGCAGAAACGGTTTTTGGCAAGCTGGGCCTTCCTGTATTGGCAGATGATACTGGGTTGTTTGTGGATGCTTTGGGAGGGGCGCCGGGTGTTCGTACCGCACGCTATGCCGGAGAAAAAGTTTCGGATATTGACAATATTGCCAAATTATTGATGTCCCTTCGGGATGCACCAACTCGTCGCGCCTGTTTTGTCACCGTAATTGTCTATGTTTCCGAATCTGGCATATGGTTTGGAAAAGGTCGATTATGTGGTCACATTGCCGAAGCCCCACGAGGTGATCGCGGATTTGGTTATGACCCAATATTCATTCCTGAAGGCATGGAGCGAACCTTGGCGGAATTATCTCTGGAAGAGAAAAATCGAATCAGTCACCGACAACAAGCCCTAGCTCGCTGGGTACGTTTTATGCGTCGCAAACTGTTTTAGTGGCTTGACATTTATCTTTGCCCAAAATTCAAATTCAGGTGTTATGAAAAAAGTAATGGCTGTCTTGCTTGTTGTGTGGGTGTGGTTCGGTGCGTTGCACGCAGGTAATGACAATATCCCTGCGACTGCATATTTTGTCGTAAAGGGTATGACATGTGGTTCATGTGAGGTTAAGATAAAAAAAGCGTTACGGCACTACGAAGGTGTCATAAAGGTGGATGCGGTTTATCAAAGTGGGCTGGCCCGTGTAGTGTATGACGACGAACGGATCGAAGATCCGTCGGTGCTGGCAGATGCGATTTCAGAGGCTGGATTTACGGCAAAGCTGCTTGATGCCAAAGCTGGTGAGCGTCGCTGGAATCAAAGGGCATCTATTCCGAAGAAGAAACGAGGGTGCTGCGCGAATAAGAAGAAGGGCAGTTGTGCCCAAAAGGACAAGAAGGGATGTGCTTCGAAGGCTAAAAGTGGATGTGGGGCCGGTAAGTAAGTCTTTGTGTTTCCGGTAGATTAGTGAAGGCCAATATCTCGTCCCTGATGTGGAGGTGGGGGTGTTTGTAGTGGGAGTGATGCAGTATCGT